>JAFLSF010000014.1 GCA_022511045.1 Prevotella sp. | reverse complement strand
CGAAGGCTTCCTTCACGTATCGCTGCTCCATGCCACTCTCGCTCATGTGCGCGAGGCAAAGGTAAATACGATCTCTTGACATAATAGATACTCTTTAAATCTGTTGACTATATCATCTCGTTGTTATACTTCATTCTTCTACCCAGCACCGTGCAGACAATCATCTGAATGTCCTTGATAAAAGAATAGTGGTCGAGGTAGTAGAGGTTGAGCCTAACCTTGTCGGGGAATATCACCGTATCGTTGTACTCAACGGGATTGGGAACCTTGGCCAGAAGTTCTTCCTCGTCCCGATACTTCAGTGAGGCGGGCCCCGTGATACCAGGGCGAAGCTCAAGGATGCGGCGTGCCTCACCATGCAGTTGGTCGGCATACCCAGGCACGTCGGGACGAGGGCCGACAAAACTCATGTAACCGATGAGCACGTCCCAAAGTTCTGGCAACTCGTCCAACTTGTATTTCCGCAGGACTGCACCAAGCGGTGTGATGCGGCTCTCACCGGCTATACTAACCGAAGAACCGTCGTGAGATACCGTCATCGAACGAAATTTGTGCATCGTGAACAAACGGCCATGACGACCAACCCTCTCCTGCTGAAACAATATGGGGCCACCAGGCATTTTTATCTTGACCAATATGGCAACGACGACCAGTACAGGCCATAAAAGCAATAAACCTGCGAAAGAAACCACCCTGTCAAATATCCATTTCAAAATCATACAAACATCTTATTTGTGCAGTAGAAGGCGCAGATTCAGCAAAACCAGCCTCGGTATCATCATGGTCAGTTCGGACGGGGCTAAAGGCCAGTATCTCAAAATCTTCCGAACGGTAAGCCGCAGAGTCTCCACTTTGTATCGCCACCCCGATTGGCGTTGCTTTCTAGAACAATGACCGAAATTACCGCCTTGCAGGATGTCTGCCAGTATCTTGTCAGACCAGCGGCGGTCGCGCTCTGTCAGCTCTATGGGAAAGATCGGCAAGCCAATCTGGTCAGCCAGAATACATCCGAAAGCCCTGTATGCTTTCAGAAAGCCGAGTCGGCTGAGCATCGACACCAGTTCGTCCGCGTCAATGCCGTCGCGATAATGGTGCAGCACTACCGCCCAGTCACACAACTGGCGAAGACCGACTCCCTCGCGGATAAAATGGGAAAAAAGATGGACGAAGATATACACGGCATAGACCGATGGTCCCAGCGTTGGCACGCTCGCACCATCGACTTCTGTCAGAATGAGGTCACGGGTCATCAGTTCCTGCCAATAACGCTGATGGCTGCGACATCCAAATTCCTTCAGACTCGTATGAATATCATAGGGAACACCGTTGTGGCTGAAGGCCGTCTCTTTATCTATCAGCCGTTCGGGAAGCTCAATATACCAGTGTTTCTTGAGAACGGCTCTTGCTGACGGATAGTCGCGTACTAAAATATCTATATCGCCAGACATCCTCAGCAGCGGCTCGGGATAGAGTGCTGCTACGGTCTGGCCTTTTACCACCGCATAGTCCATCAGCGGCAATTTCACAAAAGATTTCAGCTCCTCGGTAACCTGAAGGCTGGCCTGCCGTATCTGTGCAGTTAAACCCACAACCCTAAAGGCATACTCTTTAGGTAACTTTACCTGATAGCGGATGAGGGCATCGGCTATCAGCCCTATCACAGTCTGCTGCTCTGCCAAAGCAAGTAAACTGGAGGTCTCCTTTTCATCCAGTTCCATTGGCAGGTCTTCCTGTGATTGCCATAAGGCGGAGCGCAGAAACGAGAACAATTGCACGGTCATCGTAAGCATCTGTAAAAGATAAACTTGGCTTTCTTTTTCTTTATATTAGTTTCTTTGGCCTGTTACCTGTTATCAATTTGACTGCCAAAGATTGACGGGTGGATAAGGGGAATAAAAGGATAAACGATACGCAAGGGTGTGTTTGTGCATAGTCCACGTGCTTGGTGCGAATAGTCCGCACTGCAAGCGTGGATAGTCCCCACTATCGGTACGCATACTCCGCACTATTGACGAGCCGTATTCTCGTCAGCAACAAAGTGCCGATTCATTGCCAGCGAAAGTACGGTTTATCGGCGATGAAAGTACGATTCACTGGTGATAAACCCCAGATTCGTTAATGGAAAATCGGAGACTTACCAGTTGTGAGTCCTTTTAACATATTTTATTTTTTTATATACTCCGCATACTAAATTAGCACCAGCTATTAAAACAGAAAAAAAAATATTCATTTTCTCTGCTTCATGGAATAGTTTATAATGCCATTTAATCAGAGTTATATATCCATGTGTACTGATGCTACCATTTCGACCACGACGATACCTTGCCAAACAATCATCTAATAAATAGCAATCTGC
Source organism: Prevotella sp. (assembly GCA_022511045.1). Taxonomy (GTDB): domain Bacteria; phylum Bacteroidota; class Bacteroidia; order Bacteroidales; family Bacteroidaceae; genus Prevotella. The sequence continues at coordinate 41,682 of JAFLSF010000014.1, read as the reverse complement.
TCTTTTGCAGGCTTTCAGCCACATGGCATAGTCATTGTTCTTTTTGATATTTGCAATTTGAACAAGTCCTACTTTCTGAACATCATACATCACCGTCAGGCATCCAGGCCAGCAAAATGCAAACATTCCTATCTTTGTTATGCGCTTTGGGCCACTGACTATTTTTCCCGTTGTCTTAGAATCTTTGTCTATCTCAAGATAATTGGTATAAGAGAAAGCATAATTATTCTCTTCCATAAAACGTATTTGTTTCTCTAGTTTCTCTGGCTCCCATAAGTCATCACTGTCAAGGAATGCAACCCAGCGACCTTGTGCTTCTCTCAATGCACGGTTACGACTGTAGGCCGCTCCGCTATTCTTTTTATTTCTTATATAGCGAATACGCGCATCTTTGACAAAATATTGGGTAACTATCTCATCTGTATTGTCTGTAGAGCAATCATCGACGATTATCAATTCCCAATTTGGATAGGTCTGTACTAATACCGATTCGATGGTCTCAGGGATATATCCAGCCGTGTTGTACGAGGGAGTAATAATAGATGCTAAACCAGAATCTTTCATCAAATTATTGTTTACTTTCAAGGATGTGACAAGGAATACCAACCGCCGTCTTACCTGCAGGCACACTTTTATTAACCAACGTACGTGCTCCTATCACTGCTTTTCTTCCAATCTCTATATCAGTTTTCGCTATGATCGTTGCTCCCATTCCGATGTATGCTCCATCCCGTATAACGAGTTTGTTATGTCCCTGTTTTCTACCGTGACATGCAAAGTAAACTCCGTATGAAATTGTCACATTATTTCCAATCTCTATCAAGTCGTAGCATAAGTCATCAAGATAACATCTCATACCAATGAAAGTACCCCCCCCAATTTTATATCCACATATTCTATATCCCCAGATACGGATATTATTAAATGGGATAGTAGGAATAACAACAGCTGAGAAAAATTTACGTATAGGCTTGCATATCACTGTCCAAAGAGGATACTTCCAATAATATGGTATATTATCATCTTGTATATCTCTGTGGCGTAATCGGTAAATCGCAGTTAATAGTTTCATTGAATCGTATTACTATTTCTTTATCCTACTTCTACAATAGTAGTTATACAATTTCTGTATATAATATTTGTCATTCGTGCAGCTTCTTCCCAAGAATAAATAATGTTTAATCGCTCTATAGCTTTCATCTGGACTTCAACGTCTATATTCCCATCAAGATGTCTGATATTTATGAATCTGAGTAGAAAAACTATGAGGAAAGCAAGCGCTGTGAACTTTGCAGATTGCAGGTAAGTCTTGTTTATTGGCTAATCGTATCATGTTATGAAATATTTAAGTTTTATTATCAAACTAAAATCCAGTCTGGCAGTTGCCGTTTCACTGCCACAATATCATTGGTCCATTTTCTGGGGGCAATGACTATTTTCTGGGAATTGCGATTTAAATACCCCCCCCACCAGCTAAAAGAACTATTGGCAATAATATTAGAGGAGCAAAGGGTCATTAGGTATATGTCCACATACGAATCCACTCCTGTATTCCAGTCTACAAATTCATGAGGAGAATCTGTAAGGGCCATTTGCAGATTGTCACGACACCATGCTATGCCATTTGATAAAATCAAGAAATGCAGTTTCTTATTCCCCCGTAGTTGCTTGATTTTCTCAATTGCAGAAATATAATAGTTTGCATCACAAATATTGCCAAATCGTTTATTCCCGAGATAATCTCCTCTACGGACATGCACACTTACCCATAAAATCGGATCATTCTTAATGCGACAGGCTAAATTCTTGTTTTGCTCACTCAATTTGTTCTCGGGAAATGTGAACTCCCTACAGATAATATCGTAATACTTATCAAAATATTTGTATGTCTGCCAATATCCTTCATAATATCTGTCACCTTGATTGGTAAACATATCCTCAACATAATCCCCCTTTTTAGATTCAATACATTCCGTCTTTTTTTGAGGTAAAATCTGTCTCAGGATTCGCTGAATCTTGTAGGTCGGAGCATACCATGTCAACTTACGAATATCTTGTTTAGTTGCCAATACAGGAGATATGCCGAATATGTTGGTCAGTTCAAATCCGTTATGCAACTTGTATCCGTTAAAAGATGATATATCTGCTAAAATTGGTTGGCCGAAATGCTCTCGCAATGCAACAAGTAAGGCATATTGAAACATCTGATTACCCAATCCGCCTATAATGTGAACTATCTTCATACTAACGTTTTTTAAATGACAATAAGAATCCTATAATCAATTTGTTTGAGAATATACTATATCAATATACCGTTTAGCAATATTATCCCAATTAAATTGTCTAAAATCCACAACTTCATGAGAGGAATATGCTTGATCGGTATCAAGTAATCTTATCAATGCTTTTCTTATATTGGAAATAGAGCGCGGATTTACAGATTCGCCAACTTGCTGATTAAATAGTCCATCAATTCCCTGTCCCTTTGAATACAACACTTTAAGATTCTGCGACAATGCCTCAATGTAAACTAATCCAAAAGTTTCATGGATAGACGGCATAGCAAAAATGCTACACTGACTATATAAATGTCGGAGCACATTCTTGTCATGTACCTTGCCATGATAAATCAATGTGTCAGGATTTTGCTGGATCAGCTCCTGTATTTTCTTATGTTGTGAACCATCACCACCTACAAGATGTAGTTTAATATCGGAGTATCGCTCTTTTATCTTCAAAACAGAGCAGACAAGTCGGACAACATTCTTATTTGAGTCAAATCTCCCAACATATATGATATTATGATTTGTTTCTCTTGGTGTTAGTTGTACATGCTCTAACCAATAATCATCCACTCCATTAAGCTGAACTATAAACTTATCACGTATATTTGGTAACACGTATCGTATTAACTTATGTTTACAAAAATTCTCCATCAGAGCAGGAGATATGAATATAATCTTTTCTGCATGTTTGAGAATTTTTAGCCCCATGCACCATGTATGTGGAGCATAAGCAAGAAATGCGTTGATGTCTGTACTCCTAACTGCAACTACATAAGGTATATTGAAATTCTTATATATTTGATATGCGACAGCACCATCACTAAATAATGTTGTGGCATGTGTCAGATTGTGTGAATGTATATCAAGATTATTACGTATATCCCGATATACTATTCTGATTTTTAGGTGGAATAACACCCTATGATACCATTTGAGTACTGGTCTATAATAAAATGTTGTGTGTGATGATTCGAACCTATTTCTCCCTATTTTATTTGTATTATGAAAATAGGTATATATTGTTTGCTCTAATTTAAGGCTGTCAAGTTTCTCATAAAGTCCACAGTGCACTTTACTACCTATATAATCACTGCAAATGTGAAGTACTTTCATATCAATTATAATCTTCCATCTATAATATCTCGAGGAAGTATTCCCTTTACATCATATATCACACCATTTGGTTGGCACAGCGCCTTGATGTCCATTTCCAAGAACTCTCTATGCGCTACTGCAAGAATGATAGCATCGAATTTCTGATTGGATAGACTATTTGTTATTCCTATCCCATATTCAGCACGAACATGCTCAGCATCAGCCCAAGGGTCATATACTATGATATTAGGTGTGTACTCCTTTAATGTATGGTAAATATCCACAACTTTCGTATTACGAATATCTGGACAATTTTCTTTAAATGTAATTCCGAGAATAAGAATATGAGAATTTTTAACTATTACCCCCCTCATATTCATTAGTTTTATAGTCTGATTTGCCACATAGTCGCCCATACCATCATTTAATCTGCGAGCATTACTCATTATACGGGGTAATACACCATAAACCTGTGCCTTCTGAATCAAATAATAAGGATCTACCGAGATGCAATGACCACCCACAAGGCCTGGGCTAAGTTTAATAAAATTCCATTTGGACGAAGCAGCCTCAATCACATCATGAGTATCAATACCCATTGCATTAAATATTTTTGCCAGTTCGTTCATGAAAGCGATATTTACATCACGCTGCGAATTCTCAATGATCTTTGATGCCTCGGCCACTTTAATACTTGGTGCCTTGTGAGTACCATTTACCAGAACAGAATTATATACCCCATCCACGATGTCGGCAATCTCTGGAGTACTGCCAGAGGTTACCTTTTTAATTTTTTCAACCGTATGCAACTTATCACCAGGATTGATTCGCTCAGGCGAATAACCTGCGAAGAAGTCTATGTTAAATTTCAAACCAGAAACTTTTTCTACAACAGGAAGGCACTCCTCCTCTGTAACTCCAGGATAGACAGTCGATTCATAAACCACAATATCACCTTTTTCTATAACCTTGCCCACCGTTTCGCTTGCACCCCATAGAGGCTTCAAGTCTGGGCGGTTGTTCTCATCTACTGGAGTTGGTACAGCAACAACATAGAAATTGCAATTGCGAATCTGTTCCAAGTCCGTTGTACAGACAAAGCCATATTTGCTGATAGCCTCTTGTAAAAGGGTATCAGAAACCTCCAATGTAGCATCGTACCCACGATTTAGTGCATCCACGCGAGCTTGATTCATATCGAATCCTATCGTCTTGTACTTTGTCGAAAATAGGCGTGCCAACGGCAAGCCCACGTAACCTAAACCGATTACGCAAATTCTAATGTCATCTAACATAATAATATTTTTAACGTTTATCTTTAGAGTTTCCTACCAGAACTATCAGGCGTTATCTTTCTTGTTGTTTTTGCAATATGAAATCTATAATTCTTTTTGCCCTATTTTCAATCTTCATGTCCTGCGACTTACTAACCGCATTTAAAGACAATTCTTTTAATCTTTTTGGGTTATTCTTTAAATACCGTATGCTATCTGCTATCGCATTGACATCCATAGGATCAATTAGTATAGCGCAGGACTCGTCTAATATATCATAATTAAAATCCAAATCAGAGGATATTACAGGTAGGCCACAAGCCATCGCTTCGATATTTGCATTGCAACATCCTTCGTGTAATGTTGGCATAACAAAAACATCCGCACAGTTCAGATAGTCGGATAGCTGGTCATGAGGTACTGGTCCTCTGAATAGTATTCCAGGACATTCGGGGATATTAGACTTATCATTAGTCATTGGTTTTCCAAAGAATAACACCTTGACATCTGAATCATTCAGCATAGAAATAGCTTGTGCAATCCGCGTAGGACCTTTGCGTAGGATGAAGCCTCCCACAAACGCTACTATAAAATCTGTATTAGAAAAACCGAATTTTTCACGAAGTTGGCATTTGTCTTTTTTATAAAATAAGGAAGCATCTATGGCATTGGGAATTACCACACACTTATTCTCTGACGTGAGACCAGCCGCAATACTTTCTCTTTTGTTTTTCGTTGAGACACAAATAACTCCAGATACATATTCAATAAAATCATGTATTTTGCCAACATCTACTTTCTTATGTAGTGTTATTATAGACTCACCTGATGCCACAAATAACGGTATATCCATAGCTCTGGCTATATCATATCCATCATATGCCGAATGCCAAAAGTGTCCATAAATAACGTCTGGTTTCTTTGCCATTGATTTTATAATGGAACTTATTACCCGTGAGCGAAGTTTTCTAAAATATTTATATAAACCTAATTTATAGCCAAGATTACCAAAACTGAGAACATACGGCGAATATATCCGTATTTCCTCACCTCCAATAGTTCTCTCCATTCGAATTCGTGGAGCTATGGGAATACGGCGAATAAGACATTTGGTAATACTTTGAGGGACTATTACCGTTATCCTTACTCCTTGATCTGTCAATGCAACACATAATTGTTTGACAAAAGGATAACTCATATATGTTTTATATGGATATCCTTCACTAATTACACAAATATGCATGATTTAATTCCTTAAAAATGAAAAATGGAATTATTCCCATACTATTTCTATTTCTTTGATATCTGCCATATGCTATACCCCAACAGTAGCGTGGTATACGGAAGCATGGCACATATTGACATTGAAAAGACGGTCTTGGCAGACATGATGATGAAAAGCATAAGGGCGGCATTCTTCACAGCATTACGCCGACGTGTCCTACACAGGAACAAGAACAACGAAACGTAAAAGGAGAGCAGGATGAATACTCCTATCGCTCCCTGGTCTATGAGCATCTCCACCCAGTCGCTATGTGCATATCTGCCGCCATGCTTCAGCGTACCGTTTGCCCCAAAACCAAATAAAAGATTTACCGTACTACCTTTGTTGGTATATTCGTCTAACAGGTGCGAAACAATTTCGTCACGACCACTTGTGTTGCCTTCAAGCGTACTTTCGATACGGTGCTGAAAGTAAGGACTGTTCTCATACATATCTGACACAAAAAGGCCGATACCAATTGCGATGGCTATTATGCCCGCAAATGCGTATATCTTGGTCTGTCTTTTTGCATACCGCAGCCAATTATACAAATATAATATAGTACACAGTGTCCCTATAAGAATCGCTCCGCGTTTCATGGCCATAAGCAGGAATACTACGAGACATACCATAAACGGCAGTGCATATTTCCGCTTCAAAAAATAGAGGTAAGGGAACAAACATAGAAACTCATACCCCACATTGTTTGTAATCTCCTCGCGGTCTATCCCTTCCGACAAGGCCTTTGCGAGTATCTGCTGCTCATTGTGGTAATAGTCAAGGATGATGAGGGGCAGAAATACCACTGCAAGAACTCGTATATCCCGACCATTTATCATTCCTCTCTTGGCAAAATGATAATACGTGTAGGCTGGGAGAATGGAGCTTAGTGCCGCTTTCATGTAGCTGAAAGGAGGAACACTTACCCTGTCCAAACCTATATGCCCAACCTCGTTGTTGACAATTGGCACCAAGCCATACAACACGTACGACACCAATAAGATTGTTAACACTGCCAGAGGGCTTGGCATGTGGTGAGTGGCGGCATGCAGAAAGTGACAGGCTGACCAGGCCAACAGCACGACCAGCAGCAATTTGGCAATAATGGTCTCACCGCCAAAAATCACACCCTGCAAGAGATATATCAGCCAAAGGGCTGTGTAAAGATAGAATGGGCTTTTATGTCGAAAAGACAAATCCATTGCGTATTGATTGCATTTAATTATGATATTTCCAACTTACAACAGATGTGGTAAATCTATCATTTCTCCTAATTTCAAGTCCCATTGTCGGGATGTAAAAGGACTCAATCCACTGGCAGGATAAAAAGTGAGTTCTCCAAAATAAATATGGTTATTTACATTGTAGAAATCTACTCGCAGGAAAGGAATATCTTTTGCCAGTTTTTCGGCTTGCGAGAACATATCAACAATAATTGATGGAATAGGAATGTTAATGTCATATACAGGTGGACAGACGACCTCTCCGAATGGCAATAACTGTAAATCCGTATCATAGTAGTTTGCATGATGTTCCACAAAACGGCCAAAATCAATTTTGAACAGTCTGCACTTTCCATTGAAACAAAACAACTTGTAGTCATTTAGTTCACTATTGGTATTGTGAATCTTTGAGATCTGGGAAACTCCGTTATTTATTCTAATATTATACCCCCCCCAGAACATCGTCGGCAAATTGACGAGGTCGCCCAGCCGCTGATTCCAGTCTTCTGGCGTAAATGTCCCGAAGCCGCCAGCAGGATAGAACGTGACCTCCCCAAAATACTCCCTGTCGTTGATAACATAGAGGTCTATGCGTGCAAATGGAATTCTCAGACTTAGCTGACGGGCAATTTCTATCAACCTGTCAAGATGTATAGGTCTTGCCACTGGATTCAGACCATTCTCTGACACTGGATTCAGACCATAGAAAGGCATGTGGTTCCAATCCATGTCGTAGAAGTCTATTGTTTCCTTGGTACTGCGGTCACGTATCACTTGACAGTAGGTAGGCTCGCCGTTGAAACAATAAAACTTATAGTCTGGCAAATCACCCTTAGACTCTCGCCCATCTGCAGACTGTTCCACCATCAGTTGTTCTGCGATTATCCGCTTCGGGACATCTTTATAGGGCCATTCGCGGAGATTGACATAAATATCTGACTTCATAGAACGATTCAACTTCTCAATGGCAGCAACTTTATCAAATATGCGCTTATCTCTACAAATTACGACTCCTCCTCCGCCACCGCCATGAGTTGTCTTTAAAACAAACTGGTCTGGCAATGCGTCCCAGTCAATATCTTCGGACTTCTCCCAGACACCTATAGTTGGGATGATGTACTCCTCTCCTATAATATCTGCCACATATTTTTTTGCTTCCAATTTATCAACAAGCCTGGTGTACAATGGATTTCTATTATATAGTTTCAGCCACTGAAGCTTTTCGCAGAATGTCTTTGGATGCTCCCAATCAAGCCAATACCCCATCCTACACCACCACCGCAGACTCAAAAATAATTTGTCGTCCTTAATCCATCTTGCAGAACGTGCCAATAAAGCATCCATCAACTGTCTTGGATGCAGTAAAACTCTTTTTAATGTTGTTGCCTGCATTTAATTATTCAATTTAATGTAAAGAGCAGATTCCAGTTTGTCCCGATGTGCCTCACAGCAGATGTAGTTAGTCGCTCTCAACATGCGTTTTGTGGAAATGAACGACGGCAAAAGACCACGATGTCGCAGTCCATTGTACAGGCGACAGGCAAACGGCTCGAGAAAATTGAGTATGCCTTTTCCCGACGGTTCATAATATTTCCCGATAGCTTGTTTTAGCCTATTACAGTCTGATATAATGGTGTTCAGTTCTGCAAGGCGGTTATCCAAAAGCAGCTGGAGATAGCAATGTGGTGCACGCCTCCTCACGGCACTGCATGTACGGATAAATATTGTAGATAATTTCTTGCGTGCTATCAGTTATTCATTTTGCTATTTCCTCTTTAAGATATACTGCTTTATAATCCTCCGTTCCTCTGGGAACATATATATCAGTGACATATAAGTTAATAAACACAAAGATATAGAGACAAACTGCCACATCAAATTTGTGCTAATATTGTGGAATAAACTATGGACAACGATGATTGCCAATGCAGATAAGCACGAAGGAAAAATATTGCGGATCATACTGGGGAAAGATATGTGTATGAGGTAATACATAATAACCATGTTCGCAGCCACAGCTTCTAGCCGCACCAATGAGCGTGCTACGTATAATGTTTCAAATCCATACTGCACCGCTATGAGAACTGTAGGCAACAAAGCTACAATATGGAGCCATTGTGCAAGCACAGATAATTTTGGACGCCCTTTAGCCCTGTACACCTCGCTTGAATAATGCGCTAAAACGATTGTTATTGCACTCGTCAATCCCCACAGACCGATGAATCCAGATGCTTCAAGCCACTGGTCACCAAGAGCAATCTCTGTGATAAGGTCGCAGAAACAATAGATACCCACCCCAAGGGGTATGACCAACAGACCTACGAATTTCTGAAATTTGAAAAACAGCTGGCGAAATTCAACGTCCCTGTTCTGCAAGCGCGACAAGGATGAAAACAACACAGGTGTAGTTGCCGCAGTAACCAATCCCATTATCTGACCGACAAGGGTTGAAGATGTCTTGTATAAGCCCAAATAGTGCTGACTGAGCATAGTGCCCACGATAAACACATCAAGGTAGCCAGTTAGCCAAATAGAAACGGCCTCAAACAATGACCATATTGTGAATGACAGCATCTCATGTAACTTGCGGAAGGAGAAAAACAATCGCGGTTTCCATCTAGAGAACACTGTGAGAAGCACTGCGTTGACAACATTTTGGACAATCGTTCCGATAACCAATGCCCAGAAATTGCGAAGCCACAATGCGAGTGGTATAGTTACGAGCAAGGGTATGGCTATACTTACTATCCTGACCTTGAACAGTGTCTTGAAATCCAGGTCGCGTCGATAGAGTGCCATCTGTATACTTGAAAAGGCTGCCAAGGGAATAACCACGCATGCTATAGTCAATACATATCCTAAGCCTGGGTTACCGACAAGTGTAGCCAATGGGGCAGCGAACAATGCAATTACTCCCCAAATAATGAGTGACATGACAAAGTTACTCCAAAAAGCCACGTTGGTGCTCTGTTCTCTATCCGTCTCATCTGCAAACTCATGCTGTACCAAATATTTCTGGAAGCCAGCGTCTGTAAATATCTCGGCAAATGTTATTATCATTGTCAGCGTCGCCACTACTCCGAATGCCTCTGGAGTGAGCAATCTGGCCAATACCATGCTGGTTATTGGCGTAATCAACTTGGCAACAATCTCTGTTACTGCCGACCATTTGGTAGCCTGTGCCACTTTACGGTTGAGTTCTAACATGCCCTAGACTATTTTGTATCTAAACACAAATTTGATCCATATTGGTTTATTTATATTAGAGATATTTTCTTCCAAAGCTAGTTTTTCGGATGCCCATTGTCAGTAACAGAGATACTACAATTGTTATTACTAGGGCTACCCAAGGCATCAACATTGTACCTGTAATTTGAGGAAAAGAAGTATACCGATATAAATATACTAGGACAAATTGATGTATGACATATACTCCATAGCCACAACTGCCAATTAGAATAATAATGGAACCAATATGATGTTTTGCACAATACAATATACTAGACAAATATAATGCAATAATACCACTCCAGCCTAATAGGGCTTTGGAGAGATTATTTACCCCGAGAAGAAACACCTTTAGGATAAATGAATTGGAGTCTCGCAAGAGTCCACGATTAGCATCCATAAAAATATTAAGTAAGAAAAACAGCAGAGTGAACAGTCCCCATGCCATGACTATGATTTTGCCAGTTGCATAGTTTCTGAACATATAGCTGTATTCGTAGAAAATCCCCCCCCCATAGAAGAACAACATGTAATAGAATACTCTACCGAGCTGCAACGGCAAAGGTAGAAAAGAGAGGAAACATAATATGAAAAGAAGCAAAACGACTAACCTACGGCTCTGTTGCTTTGAGAGTAGCCAGTATTGTACCATAAAACACCAGAATAGACAGGGTAAATACCATAGATGCCCTACCCCAGATACAATTTCATATCCAATTTTCCAATATGGATGGACTACTTCCCTAAATAAATAATAATATAGCGCACCAAATATAATCCCAGGGATAATGAGCCTTTGAAACTTGTTTCTAAAAAGCGAAATTGCCGTATCAAACTTGTGCTTTGCTAATATCTGAAAAGTAAATATATATCCAGAAACGAATACAAATCCCTCCAACCTAAATGCACGTGTCAAAAGCGCAACCCAATCGTACAATTCAACCTCATTGATTCCGTCAGGCATTATCCACGCGCCACAATATGGGGCGAAAGCATGATAGGTAACAAGTAATATCAGCAATATGGGTCTCATAAATGAAACCTCATTAAGCCAAATTTTAGACTTCATGTTATGAGAACTTTAGTTGCCGCCATTATGGCAATGATATAATACATGCCCCTACTTTATCTAATGGTAGCCATTGCACCGTAGCATGTGGATGTTTGCTTTTGACGAATGTCTCAAAGTCTGCTTTCAATGCGTCGTAATGCTCTATGCGAAAGTCACCATACAGGATGTTGTAATGATTCCTCCCGTCATGGCATCGAACGTGGTTTTTAGGAGCCGTCATCAGATGGTTAATGAAGTCAAGCGCATAGAACTGGATGTAGCAAGCATGAAGATGGCGAGCATGTACAAAACTGTTTGCCCACTGGCTCACTTTATGGATAGTGCTTGCCAGAAAAGGCAATGATACGTTTTGTTTTGCCACAGTGCTTTGTGTCAGATACTCCCAAGATATTTGCGTTAGTTTGTGTATTGGTCTTTTCTTATCGTCAACGATACGACTGAAGCCGATAAGATTGTTTCCTACTGTCTCCAGAAATTGTCGTACTATAAACATAAAATTGGGCTTGACATCACGCATGTCAAATGAAGCAAGGTCATCGCAGTCATCAATGAAAAAGAGTTCGTTCATCGCAAAGACCAAATCTGAGGTACTTAGTTGGCGGGTTGCACCACATGTGCACTCTACTTGTGCAACACTCTTCTTGCAAGAGACTTCGTAGTTGGCCAGCAGCCACTCTACATCGCTTGCCAGCATGAGAATAAGACTGCGATACTGTCGCACGTTGTTACGATGCAATTTGTATTTTCTTAGACATTCAAGATAGCATCGTAGCGCATAGAGTGAACATTTCAGATACTGTTTCCATTGTTGCTCTTTCTTTATTTCCAGTTCAAAGAGTTGTGGTACAACGTGATCAAAGCTATAGGTCTTCCCACCCAACTCTGCAGAACAATAGTTTAGCAAGAAACCAACATAAGCATTTAGGGCGTCAAAGAGCTGGTCTTGCTCTGCCTGTCCTGTTTTATTCTTCTCGAAAAGGTTTAATGCATTTAGCATATTGTCACGTTCTGGAATATCCATAATAGTGTGATCTGGGTAAGGCGACTTAAAATTCATATTGCATATGTTTTACAAATTGATAAGTTTATATCAGCACTTCACCTACGATATGTTTTCCTTTATGAGCCCTATATGCACCACTGATGGGGACTATCCGCCGTGATAGTGTGCATAGTCCCCACTATCACTGTGGGGTAAAGTCTATGGTTATGCTGGCTTGCTTAAGACTGTTGATGGAACTTCCATGTAGGCACAGCCTAATTCGCTGATGCGTATTCCGTAATAAGTGTTTTTATCACCACGTTTACGGACTACGCAGGCTGTATAGTCATTACTGCCCAGATGGAGGCAGACTTTCTCGCCAATGGTATAGTTGCCTGTGTCAAACAATACGGGGCGTTCGTTTTGACTAAACATCTGTATAAGGCACGCCATATCATCGTCGGAAATCAAGGCGAATGATGATGGATGTTGAGTGGCTTTGTTTTTCAGAAACTCTTTAATGAAAGGATATCTGATAATCTCCATCCTTTCTTTCAGAGATATATGCAGAAAAATATATTGCGTAATAACAACTTTCTCTACTATCTTCTTTTTTCTACGAATACCGTTTTTCCAATAGCATACCTCTGAACGGGAGGCTACAAACACCTCGTAGCCGAGCGCTTGAAGTTTGCTGCGCGTAGACTTCTCCGTATTAGGGCTGACGCGAGCAATAAACCAAAATTTGGGGTTCTCTTGAGTGGGATTGTCCATCCTTTTCTATACGCCTACGGCGCCGCCAGTGCCCATCACTGACGAAAGTTGCAAGTGCTTATTTCTTTTTTCGGACATATCCGATTAAGTTACAGATTTTCCTCCGAAATGTGTATTATAGCCACCTAAAGAAAGGTATTTTCGGTTGCAAAGATACGAAATAATTTAATTCATTCCAAATTTACAATGGGGAAATTGATTGCCAACGGATGATATGTCCCTTTATTCTACTTTCTATCACGATCCTCTAAAACTTGGAATTTCTGGCGACGCCGTTCTAACTCGGCTAAGTCAAGCGTAACGGTTAGGGCTTGATGCTGGTCGGGACGGCATTGTCCAAGGGTACATCCTATCGGGTCAATTGCGACAGAAAGACCTACATAATGACCAAAGTTATCATCTCCTACTCTATTGACTGCTATTACATAACATTGGTTTTCGATAGCACGGGCACGCGTCAATATATGCCAAGCTGATTGGCGTGACTGGGGCCAATTGGCTACCAATACCAGAGCATCATACTCCACATCTGTGGCATAACGACTCCAACAAGGGAAACGGAGGTCGTAGCAGGTTAGCAACAGTATACGAAATCCACAATATTCTACGATAGTGTGACTATTTCCTGGTGTATAATAGCGGTCTTCATGACTATAAGAAAATAGATGGTGCTTGTCATAAAAACTGACACGATTAAGGCGTCCGTCTACGAAATAATGGCGATTACGGAACGTACCGTCAGCCAGTCGGACAGCCATACTACCACAAATAGCGCAATGATGCCGACGGGCAATCTCCTGCATCCAGCATAATGCCTCGTTATTATCTTCATCATGGGCTATATCCATCGGCTCTGTAGCAAATCCTGTGCTCCACATTTCTGGCAATACATAGAGGTCGGAGCCCGCTTGCTTAGCTATCAGACACTCCGCCTCGCGGATATTCTGTTGGGGCTGTGCCCAATGGATATTGGTCTGGAGTAATGTTACCTTCAAAACGCTAATGTTTGAAAAAAGACAATTGACCGTCGAAAGATACGACATTCTTCACCACATAACAACTTGCATCTCCTGGTACACAGATGGACGTATTGAGGTGAAAGCCTTGATCATCGACAGAGTCGAACTCCATGTTGGTAAGAATAGCCTGTGACAAAAAGTCCTCTGACAACTGCTGCGTGTAAAGTTGTTTACGAATATCGCGAGAGAAAATGCTGGTTGAGCCCTGAAAAATACTGAGGTGGATGATATTGTCGTAATATACGTTTTCAACGTCCAGCCCCGCATCATTTAAAGTATGGCGCACCACTTTGTATCGTGTAGGATTGATAGCGATATAAAGATGATAGCGTTGACCATCGTGGAACACGACTGTATCGGACTTGACAACTTCTGTTAACGTTTGTATCTGTGCCTTTGCCTGTTCAAACGTCTCATTAACCTCTTCGTCATCTTCAACGAATTTGGAGAGTTTCACCAATTCGCCATCCTGCCCTCTAAACCAGAAAATGTGTTCTGTCTGCTTCTCAATAGGATAACACGCTTTGGAGCCGATATATAACGTATCTTCTCTTACCCAGAAATAGGCTGGCATACTGGTAGAATCGGGATAATAGACCGAGTCGCCCTGTATTTTGAATATAATGGACTCCGAGTCGTCATCCACCCAGATGCCTTGCAACAAGGATTTGGCCTGCTGACTCTGCTCTGAAATATCCTGCGAATGGCGACTACCACAGCCAACCAATATGGCTGACATTAAAAGCAATATGACAACTGTCTCTTTCATCATGCGCTATAAAAGGCACAAGTAGAACGCTTAATCAAAAACTTCAGCATCGCGGAGAAGAGGCTGATTGAGATCCTTCTCGCTCGTCGTCACCTTATCTAAATCAATGGGCCAGTCAATACCAACATCTGGGTCGTTCCATCGAATACCAGAATCGGCCTGCGGAGCATATACATTATCCACCTTATAGGTAAAGATTGCTTCATCACTCAACACCAAAAAACCGTGTGCAAAACCACGAGGAATAAAGAATTGGCGCTTATTCTCGTCGCTGAGTTCCACCATTACGTATTTGCCAAAAGTAGGACTGGACTTGCGCAAATCTACTGCCACATCCACTACCTTACCTTTTATTACGCGCACGAGCTTAGCCTGCGAGAATTCTCCTTTTTGAAAATGCAAACCGCGTAAAACTCCATACGAGGACTTCGACTCATTGTCTTGTACAAACTCTACATGCCCAATGTTCTGCTCAAATTCTCCTTTCTTCCATGCTTCGAAGAAATAGCCTCTTGCATCATTAAACACGCGTGGCTCAATGATATACACACCTTCGATGTCTGTTTTCTTGAATTCCATTACGATAAAATGTTATTGAATTACGATGCAAAATTAGCAAATTATCTTGGAATAAAGAAAAGTTTTTTGGTTTTTATCTGCCTTTTTATTTGTTTCTTTCGTGAAAAAAGCGTAATTTTGTCGCCGTGATTCAGTTAGAAAGACATATTGAAATTCTGCTTTTAGAGAACGAATGTGTGATAGTCCCTGATTTTGGGGGATTTATGACGCATCATGTTTCTGCCAGATACGATGAGGCCGACTGTATGTTCCTGCCGCCACATCGTACATTAGGGTTCAATCCGCAATTGCGAATCAACGACTCCGTATTGGCACAATCATATGTTGAGGCCTATGATATTAGTTATCCCGAAGCTTTGCGACGTATAGGGACCGAGGTGAAAGAATTGCAGCAGCAATTGCAGGAATGGGGCAGCTATGAAATGAAGAATTTGGGCATACTAACCATCAATCAAGAGGGAAACTATGAGTTCACCCCATGTGAGGCTGGTGTGTTATCGCCTGATATTTACGGGTTAGGTAATTTCACCTTTAAGCATTTGGAAGATGATACCCTTATCAAGCCGACTGTCGATTTGCCTCAGACTACTAAGATGCAAGAGGAACAAGAGGTAATTCCACAGGATGCTGCCCTACTGGACTTTACAGATGACAACCAAGAAATTCCCGATGAAAAGGCCATCGTAATCAAAATGGCGTGGATTCGCAATGCTGTTGCTGTGGCAGCAGCCGTAGTCGCATTCTTCTTGATTTCTACACCCATTGCCAATAGCGATTTGCAGCATCAGAGTATGAGCCAACTGCAACACAACATTTTGTACAAGTTAATTCCGCAAGATACTGACATTATTCCAGCAGAGCCTGTTACCAAGGGGATCCTCCCCGCTCCCACTCAGTCTCCTGACACGACAAAAGCTACTCCTCCTGTTGCTGTATCAAAAAAACAGACTACTTATATGATTATAGTAGCCAGCCAAGTAAAGATGAGCAATGCCGAATCTCTGGTTAACAAGTTGCAGCAGCAAGGGTTTAAAGATGCCAAAGTTTTTGTCCGCAATAAGATTGTTCGCGTATCCTGTGGCGAATATCCCACCCAAGAGGAAGCCTATCGACAGCTGAATAAAATCAATGGTAAAGAGGAGTTTGGGGAGGCCTGGGTGTATAAAAACAAGACTGAAGTATAGTTTGTAGCATGAAACGTGTAAGATGCCCTAAGTGCGACAGTTACACTCTTTTTGACGAGACGAAATATTCGGATGGTCAGTCCTTAGTATTTAAGTGCAACGAATGCGGCAAAGAATTTGGAATCCGTATTGGTATATCAAAACTGCGTAATACCCAAAAGGCTGAAAATGACGAGATGAGGCGCGACAACGGACAGCGTTCTGCAGAGGAAGCACCTTGTGGTAGTATTGTAGTCATTGAAAACGTATTTCATTACAAGCAAGTGATTCCATTGCGAATGGGTGACAATGTAGTAGGCCGTTACCAAAAAGGCAATTCCATTAACACTGCTTTTGAAACAGTTGACCCCAGCGTAGACCTAAACCATTGTACTATTACCGTCAGTCGCGACAAGCATGGCCAGTTGCGCTACACCTTGAGCGACAATAACAGCAATACTGGTACTTTTGTCGACAATGTAGAATTGACTCCTCGAGAAAAGCGCATTATTACTGATGGTAGCCTTTTCACTTTAGGTGCTACCAGCATCTTACTTCGAACCAATATAGAGGAAGACCATACCTAACAGTACTAAGGCTAAGTCGAATGCTTTGGCTTTAAGATTCTTTTCATGGAAGAAAGCTGCCCCAAAGAGGAAGCTGACCACTACGCTACCTCGCCGAATCATTGATACTATACTAATCATCGCATCTGGCAGCGACAGCGAATAGAAATACACGAAATCGGCCAAAGACAAGAAAAGGCTGACAAACACGATAGACCAGTGCCAATGGAAAGGCGTTGTTTCGCGGTGTTTGGGCCACCACAACAACACCAATAGCACCAGCATCATCCCACACTGATAGATATTATACCACGATTGCACCAGCATCCGATTCAATCCAACTCCCCCACTCTCCACAGGTGCCATCAGATATTTATCATACAGCCCGCTGACGGCTCCTAAAGCCGCAGCACCCACTATCATCCATATCCAGTGGTCATGCTTAAAGTCTATGCCCTCTTTCTTTCCACTTCTGCTAAGCATCAGAAAAGAAACAACAGCCAATAATACGCCCAACCATTGCCAACCATTTAGTCGCTCGCCAAACACCATTAAAGCTCCTAGCAACACCATAACAGGCCGAGTAGCATTGATAGGTCCTACAATTGTCAGAGGTAAATGCTTCATACCAAAATAGCCCAATATCCAACTGGACAATACTATCAGTGCCTTCAGCACTACATATTTATGCACCTCCCAACCTCCAGAGGTCACTTGGAACACACTACCCTCAAGGACATCCGTCATTCCACTAAATAAAATAAAGGGCAAGAATATCAAAGAGCAAAACAGCGTATTCAGAAACAACACAGGAATCACCGCATTCTCACGCAATGCCTGTTTCTTAAAAGAATCATAGCAGCCCAATAGTGCTGCGGACATGAAAGCTAATATTAACCAAGTCATATTCACAAGTGCAAAGGTACGAATAAGCGAGCAAATAACAAATGAATTTTGCGCTAAAGTTAAATAGTAATACAGCTGATGGAGTTTATTCTGATAACATAGTTACCTCGATACGGCGGTGGCTGGCAAGTATTTTACGAGCCATCTGCTGCACCTGCTCAGCCGTCATCTGCTCCACCATGCGCGTATAGTTTGCGTCAAAATCCGTATTGTCGTCCAATTCATGCCAAATGACATAACTCCAGTAGTCGTTAGTGATAATGCTCTGCTGATACTGTTTGGAGAGGTACTCTTTGATTTTTTGCATAGAGGACTCCGAAGGCCCGTACTTGGCCACGTTCTCAAGCTGTTCGTAGATAATGGGATTCAGTTCTTCATAGCGCGTAGGGTCGGCATTATAAGAGATGCGCAGAGTGGTATTTGGGACGTCATCCTTGTCCAACTCAAAGACAACGCTGACGCCATAGGTTCCACCCTTTTCTTCACGCACAGAGTCGGTATAGGCTATTTTCAGTACTCGAGTAAGGAAGTCAAGCTCAAGATCGCTCTGGGGTGTGAAGAGCACATCTGCCGTATAATAGATGCTTACGTTAGCCAGCGGAGTAGCCATTTGTTTCTTGAAGATATGCGTAAAGTCACCACTAACGATACGGGGTATGTTCTGCCAGTTAGTATCTTCGTGCTGATTAGTTGCTGGCAGGGTGGCGAGATAGGTTTCCATAAGGTTGCGTAGCGTCTGTTCGTCATAATTACCAATGATAACAGCTTGAAAGTTGGCAGCATTGCTGAAACGCTCTCTGTAGATGTCAAGAATACGGTCATAACTGACTTTCTCCAGAGTCTTCTGCACAACGGGTTCCAAACGTGGATGATGGTTGTAAAGGATAGCTCGGATAGAATCGTTATAGTCTACCTTAGGTGAGGCATTGCGGTTGGTCAGAAAAGCGTGCATACGATTCATAAGGCTCTGGAAGGCCACCGTATCGCGTCGCGGTTGAGTGAAATAGAGGTGGACAAGTTGGAATAGCGTCTCCAAATCCTTAACAGACGCACCACCACTAATATTCTGAGCGCGCGAGCCAACGGAAGGTTGCACACGCACCGACTTGCCTGTCAACATACGACGCAAAGTCATAGCGTCGAACTCTGCCACACCAGCATCTGCAACAGCACTGTTTATGAGCGAGAAATTAGGGATGTCTTCATCGCTGTAGAGCGATGTACCACCAGCAGCGCGCAAGCTGAATGTCACAGCATCTTTAGCATAGTCCGTCTTACGAGCATACACTTTCAGACCATTCGATAGAGTATATTCTTTAAAATCATGCTTATAGTCCTGCTCGTTGATGATACTACCTTTTTTAGAGGTAAGTGGTGCAAGGTAGGAAGTGAGCGTGGTCTCCACTTTTTGTCCCTCATAAGGGGCATATTTCAACTGCTGAGTACCCAAAATGACGCTCTCTATCTGCTGCTCGGTAGGCAATACCAGCCCTTCCTTTTCTGGAGCATAGACGACCACCACCTGGTTCTGGTCTGTAATAAGACGACGCACAGCCGCGTTTACTTCCTCCAGCGTCACCTCTCTATCGAAGCGGCGAGCCAATTCCAATTGGTCGTCAGCAGAGAGCAAAGGTTCAGCCGTAAGAAAATGACGCACGCAGGCATCAACAAGACGGGAGTTGCGACGGTCGTCACGCTCACGATATTTCCGCTCGGCATGATTCAGCTTGAGTGACTTGGCACGCATGAGTTCTTCGGTCGTAAAACCATGCTGGCGAGCCTGTTCTGCAACCCCTATGGCAGCGATGAATCCACCCAAAATATTATCCTCTTGACAACTAATAGATAAGGAAAAGGCCTCCTTGGTGCGACTAAGGAAGAAGGTTGAGGCATGAGCCGTAGAACTCTGGAAAGGTGGACGAGCCAGCAAACGCAACTCAGACAGACGGTCGTTAAGCATCGTACCAATAAGTCCGTCTATATAGTCACCACGCAGATAAGCTTCGTCATTCTTCTCGTCGTCAGGCGTGGCGTCGCGCTTTTGGTAGAAATGTGCCAGCACGATAGGTTGCTCTTTGTCACGTTCAATAGCCACAATCATTGTGTCATTATCGTTCACGGGATAGTACTCGCGCTTAGCAGGATTCTTCGGCATGGGAATAGAAGAAAAGAGCTTTTTAATTTTGCGTTCCATCTTGTCTACATCAATATCGCCCACTACGATGACAGCCTGTAAGTCTGGACGATACCACTTCTGGTAATAATCGCGTAGGTCTTGACACGCAAAATGGCCTACGATGTCCATCGAACCAATGGGCAGACAATCCTCGTATTTTGTACCTTTATATATTTTAGGGGCGGCATTTTCCATCAGTCGGCTAACAGCCCTGTCCGCACGACGCGTGCGCCACTCCTCATGAATTACACCACGCTCCTTGTCTATTTCCTCTTCCTCCAGCAACAGGTAGTGACTCCAGTCGTGCAAGATGAGCAGACAGGAATCGACAATGCCCTCACGCTTCAAGGGAACGGCTGAAATATTGTAGACTGTTTGGTCCACACTGGTATAGGCATTCAGATTGGCTCCAAACTTCACACCTATGGTTTCACACCAAGGCACAATGCCTAATTGCTTGCCTTTGCCTGGGAAATGTTTTGTGCCGTTAAAGGCCATGTGTTCCAGAAAGTGGGCCAATCCCCTTTGACGAGGCTCCTCTAAAATACTGCCTACACGTTGGGCGATGTAGAAGTCGGCCAGTCCTGCCTCCTTAGCATTGTGGCGAATGTAATACGTCAAACCGTTCTTCAACTTTCCAGTACGAACGGCAGCATCCTGTTTTAAGGACTGAGCAGTAAGGTTCAGCGTAAAAATCAGAAATACGATTGCAAATAGATTTTTCTTCATTTCTTTTTTATTTATATGGATTTTGGGTACAAAATTACGAAGAAATAAGCAAACAACAACAAACTTTTCAGGCCAGTAAGTAAATATACCTAACATTGGGTATTACGTTGCTTATCAGCACGTTTCAAAAAATACCGATTATTAGGTATTGTCCGTTTCTACCAAACTAAATACCTTTGCAGTCGGAAATCAAACGACAAAATGAGCATATCGAAAAGACATATCCAAAACACCATTCTGACGTTCCTTTTATTATTGATGGCTGGCCGCATTAGTGGGCAAGTAACCCTAAGCGGCAAGGTGGTTGACGTAGACGGAAACCCCATAGCTTTTGCCAGCGTATTGATAGCTGAAAGTGGTCTCTGGGCCGTCACTAACGAACAGGGACGATTTACCATTAAAGGTGTGGCAAAGGGCCAGCATACTCTTTCCATACAATGTTTAGGTTACGAAAAGCGCAGTTGGATGATGACCATTCGACAGGACATCGCTAATCTGAACTTAAAGCTCAAGGAGGACAATCTTAGATTAAGCGAGGTGACGGTGGTAGCTAAACGTAAAGCCAACGAGAATACAACATCATATACCATCAATCGCTCGGCATTAGAAAATCAGCAGATAGTGAATATCAGCGACATTGATGCTCTGCTGCCTGGAGGACAAACTACTAATCCAACGCTGATGAACGACTCCCGTATGGCGTTACGAAGTGATGCAGCGGAAATGGGTAATGCTTCGTTCGGTACAGCCGTTGAGGTGGACGGCATGCGTCTGAGTAACAATGCAGAAACAGGAGAGACCAAAGGCACATCAACGAAGGCACTTAGCACATCAAATATTGAGAGTATAGAAGTGGTAACGGGTATTCCCAGTGTCGAATACGGCGACTTGTCAAACGGAATTGTCAAAATAAAAACGCGCAAAGGGAAGTCGCCTTATATCGTAGAAGGAAAAATCAATCAGCACACGCAAGAGTTTGCTCTTAACAAAGGCTTTGCATTAGGTAGCAGCAAGGGTGTTTTAAACGCCTCTTTCGAGCATGCACGTTCTTTCTCTAATGCGGTATCTCCCTATACGGCCTACCAGCGCAACGTACTATCTCTTCATTACATGAATACATACTTCACGGATACTACGCCACTCACGTTGAATATCGGTATAAGCGGAAATATTGGCGGTTATAATTCGGAGAACGACCCAGACACAGAACTGGATAGTTACTCTAAGGTACGTGACAACGCCATTCGTGGGCATTTCGATATACAGTGGCTTCTGAACAAGTCTTGGATAACTAACCTCTCATTCAAAGGTTCGCTGTCTTACACAGACCATCAAGCAGAGAACTACCAAAATACCAGCAGCGCTTCTACGCAAGCTTACATCCATAGTCGACAGGAGGGCTACTTTATAGCCACAGATTACGACGAGAATCCGCAGGCCAATATTATTTTGGGACCAACGGGTTATTGGTACGTCAAATCGTTCACAGACTCAAAGCCCCTTATCTGGTCACTAAACCTAAAAGGACTATGGACACGCCGCTTTGGACGCATATTGAATAGTTTAAAGGCAGGTGTCGACTATGATGGTAGCAGAAACAATGGACAAGGCACCTATTACGATGATATGCGTTATGCACCAACATGGCGTGAATACCAATACGACGAACTGCCCACTCTGCACACTATTGCACTATACGCCGAAGACAAAGTATCAGTGCCTACTACTAAGCGAGCCACTTTTGAACTGATTGCAGGACTGCGCAATGATATTACGCTCATCAGTGGTTCCGATTACGGAATGGTGAGCAGCCTGTCGCCACGTATTAGCAGCCGCTACGTTTTCTGGCGCAACCAGCACAAACGGTGGGTAACAGAACTGGCCATACACGCTGGATGGGGAAAGAGTGTCAAACAGCCTTCTTTCCAAGTGCTCTATCCCAGCCCTTCTTATACAGACCGTTTGGCTTTTGCTTCGCCCAGCACCACGACCAACAAATCATACTATGCCTATCACACCTACCCCTCAAAGCCTCTCTACAATCCAGACTTACGCTGGCAATATACCAATCAGACAGATATTGGCGTAAAGATGACAATACTTGGTACACAAGTATCTATCTCTGCCTTTCACCACCAGACACACAATCCCTATATCATGACGAGCATCTATACTCCTATGACATATAAATACACAGCACCATCGTCACTCGATGCTGTAAACATCCCCGTTGAGAACCGACGTTTCAGCGTAGACCAGCAGACGGGTGTAGTGACCGTCTACGACATTACGGGTGCCACAACACCACAGCAATTGAGTTATTTAGAGCGTAACACTTACGCCTTAAACAAGCGTTACGTCAATGGAAACGACATCAATCGCTACGGATTGGAGTGGACCATCGACTTCACACCCATCAAGGCATTGCGTACTTCTATCCGCATAGACGGCAAATACTATTATTACAAAGGCATGAATGAAACGCTGTTTGCCGACATTCCCTTAGGAACCACCAGCACTATGACAGGTAATCAACCCTACGCCTATGTAGGCTGGTATCGCGGCTACAACGCAACAAGTACGAGTTACAGTGCTAATGCATCTACATCGAATGGTGCATTATCCAAGCAACTGAACACTAACGTCACCATTACGACACACATTCCACAAATCCGTCTCATCGTATCGCTACGCATAGAGTCTTCGCTCTACCGCTATAGCCGCTCGCTCTGCGAGTTGAGTAATGGGACGCGAGGAATTGTACTCAGTCAGACAGGCGACTTTTTTGGAACACCCTACGACGGGACGCAGCATAACCAATACATTGCGGTCTATCCAGAGTATTACTCAACATGGGACAATCCCAACGAAAAGATTCCTTTTGCAGAAAAGTTCCTCTGGGCAAAGGATAACGATGCGACACTTTTCAACGACTTGTCAAAGTTGGTAGTGCGCTCCAGCTATCCATACATAATGAACCCAGACCGCATCAGCAGCTATTACTCGGCCAACATAAATATAACAAAAGAGATTGGAAATCACGTAAGCATATCATTCTATGCCAACAATTTCTTCAATACCATGCGGAAAATTCACTCTACGAAAACGGATGAAGAAACATCGCTCTTTGACAGCAGTTACGTACCCAGTTTCTATTACGGATTATCCCTTAAGCTGAAATTATAATTAAGTTATCTATTTGTTTAATGATAAAAATGAAATTATGAAAATGAAAAAGTTATTTGTTTTGATGATGACTGCTGTCATAGGGTTTGCGCTAACAGCATGTAGTGAAGATGAACCAGAGATGTCGACAGGTACGGTAGTTGTATCGCTAACAGGAGTCAGTGGTGACCTATCGAACATTGAGGTAATCCTACGCGGCACCAGCACTTTCTCTGCCAAAGCTGACGCCAACGGAAAGGCCTTGTTTACCGTATCTGCAGGCGTATACGAGGCTACTGCTTCTGGTACCTTTGCCAATAGTGGAAGCATCTACACAGCTAATGGTACAGCTGGCCAGATAACGGTATTGGCTAACCAGACCACCAACGTCACTATTGAGATGAAGGAGGCAAGGACCAGCCAAGTGATTATCAAAGAGGTGTATAACGGCGGATGTCCCAAGAACGACGGATCGGGCACATTTCAATACGACAAGTGCATTATCCTCTACAACAACACGGGTCAGACGGCTACGCTTGACAACTTAGCCTTTGCATTTGCAGCTCCTTATAATGGACACGCAATGAACGACAACTATGGAGAAGACGGCAAGTTGGTTTACGAGTCACAGGGCTTCAATCCTGCGTATAATGGAATCTGGTGGTTTCCAAATACCTTGATTATTGAGCCTTACACACAAGTGGTAGTCAACGTCAATGGTGCCATTGATAACACGCTGACTGTCAGCCAGTCTGTCAACTATGCAAACGCCGATTACTATTGTATGTACGACCCAGAAAGTGGATATAACAACTCCAACTACTATCCTACACCTTCTTCTAAGATTGACTATTCACACTACTTGAAAGCTACGAAGATTGGATTGGGCAATGCTTGGGCGCTTAGCAGCACTTCTCCCGCTCTCTTTATTTTCCAGACTCAAGGCACCACCCCAGCAGCTTTTGCAGAAAATAGCGGAAACTTGTGGTACGATGGTGGCAAAAAGAGTGACGTAAACGCTTGTCTGAAAGTGCCTAACGAGTGGATTCTCGATGGTGTTGAAATATTCCAAACTACCAAGATAACAGACAGCAATAAGCGTCTGACTGCTGATATTGATGCTGGTTTCGTCGGTCTGACAGCTTCTTTGGGCCACACACTCTATCGTAATGTCAACAAAGAGGCAACTGAGGCACTCCACGAAAATGCTGGCAAGCTGGTGTACAACTATAACGCAGACCCCAGTGGCATTGACGCAGAAGCATCAATCAAGCAGGGTGCCCACATCATCTACAAAGATACCAACAATTCATCTGAGGACTTCCACGAACGTGAAAAATGCTCGCTAAGAAATTAACATACCTGACACTACTCTTGGGCGTAGCCTGTTATGGCCACGCCCAAGATTCCCTCATGCTTCGCGACTACCAGTTTGTGAAGCAACAGAACGTATGGCTCACCAACAGCAATGCGTCTGGACTGACACGTTTTAACACTAAAAACATTGCTGAAGCCGAGGTTATATTATCTCATGACGGAGGGAGTCTAACCGAGTTTGGAGGCTCCAACAATATTCTACAAGCCAGCGCATGCGTTGAGTCGTTCTATCGCATCAGCAACAAAACAGTTACCTATGGTGCCATCAGTTACGACAACTGGACGGGTCGCAATATGGCTGGCTCGACATTTATGCAAAGACGGCTGCCCTTTGACATTGTAGAGGAAACACAAGACAACACGGGACGAAAGCACCGTGACACCTATCAGCTGACAGGTGCCGTAGGCATTGACCTGTGGCACGGGTATAGCATTGGGGCTCGTCTGGACTATATGGCAGGTAATTACGCTAAATATAAAGACTTGCGACACAGAAACAGACTTATGGACCTCACACTGAGCTTTGGAGCCTCAGCACCTATTCTCAATTGGCTGACCATTGGTGCCAACTACCAATATCATCGCACGACAGAAAGCGTAGCCTTCAGCATGTACGGCAGGGAAGATAAGGTCTACAAGAGCATCATTGCCTATGGGGCCTTTATGGGGCGTACTGAGCAATTTGGCAGCACGGGCTATACGGATGCAAACCGTGAAATGCCGTTAGTGGAAGACCAGAACGGAGGAGCTTTGCAACTGGAATTGCGCCCTTTCTACCATACGGCAGGAATATTGAAAACACTAACCGTCTTTGCTGATGCCTCACTCTGCAATGGAACAGGTTATTACGGACGAAAGTCGCCCTATACCATCACTTATACCCATCACGAGCGCGACATCACAACCTTTCATGGTCGCTTGTCTCTCTCAACCCGTAAGTCAAGACACCAACTCGACCTCAACTATGCCAGCGAAAAGCTAAGTAACTATGCAGAGAACTATCGTGAGCAGACCAACGGCAATGGAGCGAAATATTACGAATATTATGACCCAACAGAAACAGGCGACAAACATTGGAGCGACTTTGGGGCAGATTATACCCTGCACACAGGTATTCGCGGCGAGCGTCCTACATGGGCCATCACTGCGGGCTATCATTGGCAAAGACGCAAGCAAACCGCCTACTACTATCCTTATTTCCGTTATCAGACATTGACAACCAACATACTGACAGTCAGTACATCTCGCAACATTATTACCCAACGAGGCGTATGGACACTAACTTTGGACGGAAGCTACCAGAAAGGCTCGGGAAAACCTTACACGGACGGCACCTTCGCTACTCCCAGCAGCAAGCAGGCAGCCCCAGCCAACATGGAGACCTACCTCTATCAAGAGTACCACCAACTCACTTCGCCCCAATACACCGTTGGCACACAAGTAAAATACAGTTTCCAAATTCCTGGCATCCCATTATTGACGCATATCCGTAGTGCCTTGCACTACCAGCGCGCCACAACTATCCCAGCCGACTACTGCGGACAAGAGCGAACCACAGTCACCATCGCTATAGGCTGCACTTTTTAAAGCCTATCCTCACCCGCCTTGAGGCCTATACACATCGTTCTTGAGGCCTATTCTCGTCTCATTTTTCAGAAGTGCGCACATATCCCCCAAAGTGACACAGAATACAGAATACAGTTTTTTTGAGTCCATTTCCTATTTTTAGGGAAAACCTTACACAAAATACTCTATAATATAAACACTCATATTCCTTACAAGATAGAGAGCACTTATTTTCCGATTTCAAAAAACTGTATTCTGTATTCTGTGTCACATCCGAGATGATGATTACCTTTGGCTTTCAGCAGAAAGTACTCTCGCTCAAAAAAGTTCAAAATATTTTGGCTTTTTCCTCGCTTATTCGTACCTTTGTACCCGACTCCTGTCAGTTCATACGGACTCAAGGGTCACGACATCGTGGAACAGAGGCCAATAAAGCCGTTTACAAGGCTGGCCTCGAAAGGACGTTTTCGGACGTTACTATCTGTATTCTCAAACTTAGCAAATTTGAATCCACATACAGAGGTAATGCAACTGGAGCGTCTACGTGGGTGTATTATATTCCCAGTCACAGCATCACTTATTTATAAAAGTGATAGAATGTGTTTGTTTTTATAATACCACTCGGCGTGGGCTGACTTGCGTTGCTTATTCTTATGTGGAGGCAATGCTAAGGCCTGAGAATTGGGATAGGCACGGAGGAATTTACTCCCGCGCCCTTTTCGTTTCCCAAATATCAATCATTATTAACCGCCGAGGCAGGGAGAGCGTGTAGGCACAAAACGTTTTATTAAACTAAATTATGAGAAAGTCATTTTTGTTCATGCGCCTAATGTTAGGCCTGTTCGTGAGTGTGTTTGCTTTTACGTCCTGTTCTTCTGATTCTGACGGTGAAAGTGGTGCTGGAGGCGGCGGTAGCATAGAAGGCTTCAGAAAGCTAAGTAATGCTACAATTACATGGGTAAACTATAATGAAGTAATGTCAATAGATGGGCGATATAATAGCCAAGGTGTATTAACTGGTGCGAATATAGTAGACATCGATAAAAATGGTACGGATAAAGAGACCATAAGTGCTGTATATGGTACAAACTCTTTCGTTTGGAAACATAGCTGCGATGAAGATGATATAACATATACTGGTGTGCTGGAAAATGACCGCATTATAAAATTGGAAAAGTATCAAGTATCAAAGGGATATGGAAATGCGACTAATAGTAAATATTATGATTTTGTCTATGAAGGAGAAAAGATTAAAGAAATAAGCTACATCGATTGGGAAGGATACCCATGCACTATGAAAGTAACATGGAATGGGGATAATGTCTCAAAGGTAGAAAGAATTGATAATCGTAATCAAGAAGTGCTTGAATGGGCTGAATTCACATATACTAATCATTTGGCTGGAATGTTAGCAGCAGTTGCCTATTTCAATCCTTTTGGTGAGTTTGGCTTCTTTGATGCAACTCGTGATGCCTTTGGATTCTATGCTAACAAGTGTGGCCCTCTCTCGAAAAATGTACCTCAAAGTGTAAAAACTTGGTCTAATACTTACGGAAGAGAAGGAGCTCCTAACACAACAAATGAAACACGCGTCCGTAACTATACTTACGAAACGGATGCTTACAATTATCCCACAAAAGTTCGCATAACAGGTGATGATTTCCACGAAAAGGGCATAAATATGCAAATATCCCTCACGTGGAGATAGTAATATGCTTTGCAATTAAATATGGCCGCAAATGCGGCCATATTTAATTGCTTATTACTACAAAGAAGACAAATCTAATATGACTCCTTCTCGTTGGGAAATTCGCCTTTTTTCACGTCCTCCACGTAATGGCCAACGGCATCGGTAATGATGGTGCCGAGGTCTGCATAACGACGCAGAAAACGGGGAGAGAAGCCCTGAGTCATTCCTAACATGTCGGCAACAACAAGTACTTGACCGTCTGTACCGCTACCCGCTCCTATTCCGATAGTCGGGCACTTCACCGCTTTTGTCACCTCTGCGGCCAGTTGTGCGGGGACTTTCTCCAACGTTATGCCGAAGCAACCAGCATCAGCCAACAACTGTGCATCGTGCAGGAGTTTTTCTGCCTCTGCCTCCTCTTTGGCACGAACGGCATAAGTGCCAAACTTGTTAATGCTCTGTGGGGTAAGTCCCAAATGTGCCATTACGGGTATGCCGGCATCAAGAATACGCTTTACTGTGTCAAGAATTTCCTCACCACCTTCAATCTTCAGCGCATCACATCCGCTTTCCTTCATAATGCGAATAGCGTTAGTCACACCCTCTGCGGCATTGACCTGATAGCTGCCGAACGGCATATCACAGACAACCAATGCCCTATTGACGGCACGAACCACACTACGTGCATGATAAATCATCTGGTCAACGGTGATAGGTAACGTTGTACCATTACCCGCCATCACATTCGATGCAGAATCGCCCACAAGGATGGCATCTATGCCTGCCTTGTCGACAAGTCCCGCCATAGTATAGTCGTATGATGTGAGCATGGAGATTTTCTCGCCTTTCTGCTTCATCTCCATGAAACGGTGGGTCGTCACTTTTCGATTGTCGCTTACTAAATATCCTGACATATTTCTTTGCTATTATATAATTAAATTTCTGAGATTCTGTTCCTCCATTAACAACTCCCTATAGTCTCCAATGACTCGGTTACAATAAGGACGAATAGCCTTATCGGAATTCGTAGTAGCCAATCCCACCACATACATTCCTGCTGCAATTCCAGCCTTTAAACCATTAAAGCTATCCTCGAACACAACACTTTGTTCAACGCTGGAATCCAATCTGTTAGCTGCTTTCAGATAACAATCTGGGTCTGGCTTTGAGTGTTCAAAATCTTCCGACGTCAAAATAGCATCAAAAAGACTCTTGAAGTGAGGATGCCGTTTATAGACCGCCTCCATCTTAATGCGATTTGAACTGGTTACAACGGCAGTCTTTACACCACGTTTCCGGATTTTACTGATATAATCTTCAAACCCATCAATAAAGACATAATCCATTTCCTGTTCATAACGATTGAGACGTTCGGTAATGAGTGTCTGCTTTTCTGCCAATACGCCAGAGAACCACGCATCGTAAATCTGTACTAACGTCTGGCCCTTTATCTCATGTTCCAGACCTGGATGTTCTGGATGAAACTCTCTGCACTGAGCACCCCAGAACACAGTATACTGTGGCTCCGTGTCGAACACAACACCGTCCAAGTCAAATAGGGCAGCCTGCATTTCTTTCATCTTCACAATTGCAGAATGGTTCATTTTCGTGGACAATTCACTACACCTTCATCTTCCAAACTCGAGCATTGCGTGCATCTATCTTCATACGCACACTCCCGTCCTTATGCAACATGATGCCTTGTTTGCCCTTCGTCAGTAGGTCTGTTGCCGTTACTGTGCCCTCCTCCAGTTTCAAATAATCGAAAGCATGAGCAGGCAGACACACGTCTATCTCTACCTCATGGTCTTCAAAATTGGCAACTACCAGCAACAAATCTTTGCCAGCCTTACGCAGGAAAGCATACTGGCGATACAAGTGTCCATTAACATACATCAAATCAAAGAACACACCATCTGTAACAGATTTCTCTTTACGAGCCAATAGCAGGGTTTTCTTATGAATATCAAATAGTTGCTGTTCTTCCTCTGTCAGCTGTTTCTTGGCGGCACGACACAGAGTGTCAATACTCCAATAGTCAAAAATAGTAGTACGTCCGTCGTTGCCACTAAAGCCTTCCTTATCCATTCCACGCTCGCCATATTCCTCGCCTGCATAAAGCATGAAAGGATTTTGGTGCATAAGCAAGGAGACTATCATACCAGGAACGCCTTTCTTTCCGTTGGCTGCAAAGAAATTACTTGCTATACGTTGTTCATCGTGATTTTCAAGGAAATAGAGCATGTGATTGCGGATGTCATCCGTCTGCTGCCAAGCATAGCTAATGGCCGAGGCTGGGGCATGATGACAAATAACAGCACGCATAGTATCGTACATACCGACTTTATCATATAAATAGTCAAAACCGTTCAACAGGTAACGGCGATAGTCGTAGGGATTATATACCTCACCGATAAACTTAATATCTGGGTACTCTTCGCGGACGGTACGAGTAGCAAAGCGCCAAAACTCAGCAGGCACCATCTCAGCCATATCACAACGGAAAGCATCAACACCTTTTGAGGCCCAAAACAGTAATATCTGTGTCATCTTGTACCACGTGTCAGGCATTGGGTCAAAATGTCCTACACAGCCTGCATAATAGTCTACACCATAATTCAGTTTCACCGTCTCATACCAGTCGGTCTGAGAGGGAGAACTGTCAAAATGGTCGTTACCTGTAGCCTTAGCGGGAGTCTCCAGATAAGGCTCTTTTTCGCCGTGATACAAGTCGAAATAGGGATTAAAGCGTTCGCCTGGACAATAGTAAAAATTGTTCTGGGGGTCGAAGCCTCGCTCTGGTTTATCGTCTTCACCTAAATCAACCACTCCATCGGGTTTACAAATGGAGTGATACTGGCGGGCAACATGATTAGGCACGAAATCGATAACCACCTTTAAGCCTGCCTCGTGGGTACGTGTCACCAATTGTTCAAACTCCTGCATACGTTCATCAACGTTTACAGCCAAGTCTGGATCCACGTCATAATAGTCTGTAATGGCATAAGGCGAGCCTGCCCGTCCTTTCACAATGGCGGGATGCTGACGCGGGATACCATACTGCGAATAATCAGTTTGAGTTGCATGACGGATAATACCTGTATACCACACGTGGCTTATCCCCATTGCAGCAATATCTTTTAACACCATAGGTGTCAAATCTGCCATTTTTCCACTACCATTTTCGGCAATCGTACCATTCTCTTTACGGGAAAGGTTCCGATTGCCGAAAAGTCGTGTAAATATCTGATAAATAATAACCTTATCCATCAGTCTTTTGTCATCTATCAATATTGAGGGTTACACTATGCCGTGAGCTGAAACTTCCTTGTTAATTTTGGCAATCATGCCTTGCAAGGTTTTGCCTGGTCCGCACTCCGTAAAGTCAGCAGCACCATCCTTTATCATGTTCTGCACTATCTGAGTCCAACGTACAGAAGACGTCAGCTGAGCAATCAAATTTTGCTTAATTTCAGCAGGGTCAGTATGAGGCAGTGCGTCCACATTCTGATAAACAGGACATTTCGGAGTATGGAACTGTGTCTGCTCAATAGCAGCCTGCAACTCATCTTTAGCAGGTTGCATCAGAGGAGAATGGAAGGCTCCACCAACCTTTAAAGGCAGCGCACGTTTGGCACCAGCAGCTTTCATCTGTTCGCAAGCCTCGTTAATAGCCTCTACATCACCAGATATAACTAACTGTCCTGGATTGTTATAGTTGGCTGGTACGCATACGCCCTTGCCCATCTTAGACACCTCGGCACAAATTTCCTCTACCTTCTCATCTGAGAGACCAATAATAGCAGCCATTGTTGAAGGTTGCATTTCACATGCTTTTTGCATAGCCATAGCACGTGCATATACCAGTTTCAGACCATCCTCAAATGAGAGGGCGCCAGCAGCTACCAATGCCGAGAACTCGCCTAACGAGTGACCTGCTGTCATCTCTGGTTTAAAATCGTCACCCATGCAAAGGGCAGAAATCACACTATGCAGAAAGACTGCAGGCTGAGTCACCTTTGTCTGCTTCAAGTCTTCATCAGTACCTTCAAACATGATGTCCGTAATGCGGTATCCTAAGATCTCGTTTGCTTTCTCAAACAACTGTTTAGCAGTTTCATTGCTTTCGTAGAGGCCCTTGCCCATACCTACGAACTGTGCTCCCTGTCCAGGAAATACAAATGCTTTCATTATTTTTATCGTTTTTATTGAATATATTCGTTCTAAAAATCGTGTGCAAAAGTACGAAGAAATGAGCAAATAACAAAATATATTTGACTTTTTCCATAGGAATTTATCCTAATTGTCTTTTTATTCAGCAATTTTCTTTGTCAATTCAGAAAGAAGTTGTAATTTTACACCCAAATTTGAAAACACTAACTCAAAACAAAACAAATATGAAAAGATTAAAAACCATGATTGGGGGCATTGGTGTGGCTATAACTCTGCTCACGGCCTGTGCTGACAAAGGGCAGCAACAGCTGACGGTATCGGGACTGGACGCTGCCCGATTTGACACGGTAATCAACGAAAAGCCTGTCAAACTCTACACATTGAAGAATGAAAATGGAATTGAAGTTTGTATCACCAACTATGGCGGGCGTGTAGTCAGTTTGGTTGTGCCTGATCGCGACGGAAAGCCTGTAGACGTAGTATTGGGATTTGACAATATTCATCAATATGCAGACACACTGAATTCACCCTCCGATTATGGTTCTTCCGTCGGACGATATGCTAACCGTATTGCTAAAGGTCAGTTTACCTTGAATGGTGAGACATATCAATTGAAGCAAAACGATGGGGAGAACTGCCTACACGGAGGTGGTACTACAGGCTGGATGAATCAAGTATACGATGCTGAACAAGAGGGTGATTCACTGCTTAGGCTGACTATTGTGGCTGAGGACGGAGAGAATGGATTCCCAGGACGTGTGACGGCTACCACTACTTACAAAGTAACAGAAAATAACACGTTAGACATTACATGGGAAGCTACCTCAGACAAAGAGACCATCATCAACCAAACTAATCACAATTATTATAATCTCTCTGGCGATTTTACACAAGCAGCCTATGACCAGGAATTGTTTATCAATGCCGACTACTTTATTCCCTCTGACGAGGCCTATATTCCAACAGGTGAGATATGCAGTGTAGAGGGTACACCTATGGATTTCCGCAAAGCTCACGCCGTAGGTGACAGCATCAACTCTGATTATGACCAGATTAAAAATGCTGGCGGATATGATCATAATTTCTGTCTGAACACATTTGAAGATGGACATGGCGACGACACAAAAGTGTGTGCATCACTTTATTCGCCAAAGACTGGTATTCTAATGGAAATGCGAACCAATGAGCCAGGCGTACAAGTATATAGTGGCAATTTTCAAGGTATAGGTCGTGATGCGGATATTATACGTAAACATGGTGTCAAATATCCAAAGCACGTCAGCGTTTGTTTGGAAAGTCAGAAATATCCCGACTCTCCCAATAAGCAAGGCTGGGTACAACCTGTGCTAAAACCTGGTGAGCGCTATTATAGCCACGCAGCATATACATTCTCAATAAAATAACAAAAAAGAAATAAAATATCATGAACAGTATTATTGAAGCATTAAGCCATAATGGCTTTGCGACGAGCGACTATTTAGTTTTCGTCTTTTACATTATCATTCTTGTCGGCATGGGTATTTTCCTATCGCGCGGCAAGAAAGGTGAGGAAAAATCATCTACAGACTATTTCTTGGCAGGTAACACATTGACGTGGTGGGCTGTGGGTGCATCGCTCATTGCCGCCAATATTTCTGCTGAACAGTTTATCGGAATGTCAGGCTCTGCCTACAAGTCGGGTATTGCTATGGCTGCTTATGAGTTAATGGCTGCCGCCACGCTGGTGGTAGTGGCTAAATTCTTGCTGCCCATCATGATTGAGCGAAAGATTTTCACCATCCCTCAATTTTTACGTGAACGTTATAATTGGGGTGTTGGATTAGCGTTTTCTATATTCTGGCTTTTCCTCTATGTTTTCATTAACCTAACCTCTGTCAGCTGGCTGGGCGCATTGGCCATCAAACAGATTCTGGGTCTGCCAGCCATAGCAGGAACCTTTCTTGGAATGCCTGTTGATATGACACTGATGTGGATTATCCTTATTTTGTTTGTCATTGCAGGTTTATATTCCATTTATGGTGGTCTGGCTTCCGTAGCATGGACGGATGTCATGCAAGTGACATTCCTCGTAGGTGGTGGACTCATCACGGCCTATGCCGCCCTAAATGTTATTGGCAACGCATTAGGAATTGACGGTGGAGCTTTAGGCGCTTTTCAGGAGATATTCTCACACCTAAACAGCATTGACGGCGACAGGCATTTCAATCTGGTGGTAGAACGTAATCCAGACATTTATCCCGATATTGACGGCATTATCAACAGCACTGGTCAAGTTCTTACCAACCAGCCAGGTTCAGACCCTTACTTCGATATTCCGGGTATTGTGGTTATTGTAGGTGCCCTGTGGCTCACCAACTTAGGCTACTGGGGTTTCAACCAATATATTATCCAAAAGGGCTTGGCCGCCAAGTCATTGGCCGAAGCCAAAAAGGGTATGATATTCGCTGCTTTCTTGAAAATTCTGATTCCGTTTATCGTTTGCATACCTGGTGTATGTGCCTTCTATATCATGAATGGCCAATACGGTGGCTTACCTGTACACGAACTATTGACAGAACTCACGGGCTCTATCGAGCGCTCTGATGACGCTTATCCTTTCCTTATCCGCAACTTCACACCAGAGATAGTCAAAGGTTTGTCGTTCGCCGCTTTGACAGCTGCTGTCATTTCATCGCTTGCTTCTATGTTCAATTCTACTTCTACCATCTTCACGATGGACATCTACAAGCAATTCCTCAACAAGGAAGCCTCTGAGAAGAAATTGGTGACGGTAGGTCGTCTGACTTCTGTCTGCGCCCTTATCATTGCGCTTGTTGCTGTTTATCCTATTATGGGTGGTGCTGACCAGGCTTTCCAAGTCATTCAAGAGTACTCAGGATTTGTTTATCCAGGCGTAGTAGTTATCTTCGGACTGGGTCTATTATGGAAGCGTGCTTCTGGTGTTGCCGCCGTAGTGGCAGCTATCGGTACTTTCGTATTTAGTATCATGTTCAAGTTCCTATTACCTGAGACACCGTTCCTTATTCGTATGGGCTATGTATTCATCGTATTGGCAATTATCTTTGTCACGATGTCACTCATGTCGAAAAAGACTATTCCCGCAAAGGTTCAAACGGTATGGGCCATTGGCAAGCAACAACAATGGTCAAACATCATGTTATTCACAACCATCGCATGCCTATTGGTCGGTATATATGGAATGACTCAAGAGCACTTACGTAACTATGGTTTCGAGGCCATTTTCTTCACAGCCGCCATGTTCTTAACGTTGAGTATCTATCTGCGCTCTAATGCCAAGGATAAGGTACAAGATGCCAAAGCCGTTGACATTGACCTAAAACTGTTCCGCACGGATAGCACCTTCAATATTGGAGCCTTCGGTGTAGTCATCATCTTGGCTATCCTTTATATTTTGTTGTGGTAATTTGATAGTTAAAACTAAATCAACTCAAACAATCATAAGATGTTAGAAGAACTGAAAGAAAAAGTGTTTCGCGCCAATCTTGACTTGGTAAAACACAATTTAGTGATATTCACATGGGGCAACGTTTCAGCCATTGACCGTGAGAGCGGCCTCGTAGTTATCAAACCCTCTGGCGTTGAATACGACGTTATGAAACCATCAGACATGGTGGTTGTCGAGCTTGCAACGGGCAAGGTGGTTGAGGGCGACCTCAACCCCTCTAGCGACACACCTACACACCTTGTTTTATATAAGGCGTTCCCAGAGATAGGAGGTATTGTACACACCCACTCTACCTACGCTACAGCGTGGGCTCAAGCAGGTAAGGACATACCTAACATTGGCACGACTCATGCGGACTATTTCCACGATGGAATTCCCTGTACCTCTGACATGACCGCAGACCAGATGGACGAGTACGAGTATAACACGGGTGTCGTCATTGTCAACCACATTGTTTCTGGCAATATCAATCCCATACACACGCCTGCTGTGTTGGTCAAAAATCATGGACCCTTTGCTTGGGGAAAAGATGCTGACCAGGCCGTCTATCACGCCGTCGTTACGGAAGAGGTAGCCAAAATGGCCTTCATTTCATTCATGGTAAACCCTGAGACCACCATGAATCCCCTGCTCATCGAGAAGCATTTCTCACGCAAGCATGGACCCAATGCGTACTACGGACAAAAGAAAAAATAAAACAAGTATAACAAGACTATGGTAAAAGCATTTGAACAATTTGAGATTTGGTGGGTGACTGGCGCTCAGTTACTCTATGGAGGTGAGACCGTCAAGATAGTAGACGGACACTCGCAAGAAATGGTCGACGGGCTGAACCAGACGGGTATCATTCCTATCAAGGTAGTCTATAAAGGTACAGTTAATTCGTCTAACGAAGTGGAGACTGTCATGAAAGCCGCTAACAACGAGAATCGTTGCATAGGCATCATTACATGGATGCACACCTTTTCACCCGCCAAGATGTGGATAAAGGGTCTGCAAAGATTGCAAAAGCCCCTACTCCATTTCCATACACAATATAATGCCGAGATTCCCTGGGAGACGATGGACATGGACTTCATGAATCTGAACCAGAGTGCTCACGGTGATATTGAATTTGGCCATATTTGCACCCGTATGCGTGTTCCCCGCAAGGTGGTTTGCGGCTATTGGCAGAGTAAAGAGGCCCAGGAAAAGATTGCCAATTGGGCACGTGTGGCCGTTGGCGTAGCCGATGCTCATAATGTACGTTGCCTGATGTTTGGTCTAAACATGAACAACGTGGCCGTGACAGACGGCGACCGTGTGGAGTTTGAACAACGCTTAGGATACCACGTAGATTACTATCCTGTTAGTTCGCTGATGGATTATTGGAAGAAGGTTACTGAGACTGAGGTGGATGCCCTGGTGGAGGAATACAAGCAACAATATACCATTAAGATTGACGAGAGCGGCGAGGAAGTGTATTGGCAGAAGGTGCGTAGCGCTGCCAAGGCCGAGATTGCCCTGCGCCGTGTCTTGAAGGACGAAGGTGCTACAGCTTTCACCACCAACTTCGACGATTTAGGCGATGCCGACATTACCAATCCCCATTTCGCTGGTTTTGACCAGATTCCAGGCCTCGCTTCCCAACGACTCATGGCCGAGGGTATCGGTTTTGGTGCAGAGGGCGACTGGAAGACGGCTTGCCTCTATCGCACGGTATGGTTCTCGTCACAAGGCCTGCCTACGGGTTGTTCGTTCCTTGAGGACTATACGCTCAATTTTGCGGGCGACCGCTCGTCGTGCCTGCAAAGTCACATGTTAGAAGTTTGCCCCCTTATTGCCAGCGATAGACCTAAGTTGGAGGTTCACTTCCTCGGCATCGGCATCCGCAAGGAGCAGACAGCTCGTCTGGTATTCACCTCCAAAGTGGGACGCGGAATCAAAGCTACCGTCGTCGATCTGGGCAATCGTTTCCGTCTTATATCACAAGAGGTAGAGTGCATTGAGCCCAAACCCATGCCCAAGTTACCCGTAGCCTCTGCTCTCTGGGTCCCTCAGCCTACCTTCGAGATTGGTGCTGGCTCTTGGATTTTGGCTGGTGGTACACACCATAGCGCTTTCTCTTACGACCTCACCGAGGAGTACTGGGAAGACTTTACCGAGATTTTAGGCATTGAGCACGTGCGCATCAACAAGGACACCACCACAGCCTCACTCAAGCAGGACCTGCGCAACAACGAGGTATACTATATGTTGAACAAAGCACTGAAGTAATATGGAGGTAAAGCAGATTATCGAAGCTGGTCAGTCCATTCTCGGTATAGAGTTTGGCTCGACACGTATCAAGGCTGTCCTCATAGATCAGCAGAACAAGCCCATAGCCCAAGGCGCCTACGAGTGGGAGAATCAACTCGTAGACGGCCTCTGGACTTATAGCATTGACGAAATCTGGCACGGGCTTCAAACCTGCTATGCTGATCTGCGCCAAAACGTACAGAAGCAATACGCTTGTGACCTTAAGAGCCTTGCTGCCATCGGTATTTCGGCAATGATGCACGGCTATATGGCGTTCGACCAGAATCAGCAAATTCTCATTCCCTTCCGCACGTGGCGCAACACCAACACGGGCAAAGCTGCCGCTGAACTTTCCGAGTTGTTCAACTACAACATTCCCCTGCGCTGGAGCATTAGCCACCTATATCAGTGTATTCTTGATGGCGAGCCCCACGTTAAGGACATCAAGAGCCTTACCACGTTAGCTGGCTACATTCATTGGCAACTCACAGGTCTGTTTGTCTTAGGCATAGGCGATGCCTCTGGCATGCTGCCCATCGATGCCAATACAAAAGATTACGACGCATCTATGGTGAGCAAGTTCGACGCCATACTCGCCTCCAAGAGCCTTCCCTTCCACCTGTCCGAAATCCTGCCCAAAGTGCTTGTAGCAGGTCAGGGGGCAGGTATGCTGACAGAGGCAGGAGCACGTCTGCTTGACCCCACAGGCACATTGCAGGCTGGTTGCCCGTTATGCCCTCCCGAGGGCGACGCTGGTACGGGCATGGTGGCCACCAATGCTGTCAAGCAACGCACGGGCAACGTTTCCGCAGGCACTTCGTCGTTCTCAATGATAGTATTGGAGCACGACTTGTCGCAACCCTACGAAATGATTGATATGGTGACCACCCCCGATGGCTCGCTCGTAGCGATGGTACATTGTAACAATTGCACCAGCGACCTCAACGCATGGGTCGGCATCTTCCGCGAGTACCAGCAATTGTTAGGCGTGCCCGTCGACATGAACGAGGTATTTGGCAAGCTATACAACCACGCCCTAACAGGCGATGCTGATTGCGGCGGACTCGTCAGTTACAACTATATCTCTGGTGAGCCCGTGACAGGTGTTTCCGTTGGTCATCCGCTCTTCGTTCGCTCGGCTGCCGACAAGTTCTGCCTTGCCAATTTCATGCGAGCCCACTTACATGCTGCCGTAGGGGTGTTGAAGATAGGCAACGACATCCTTTTCAAGCAGGAACACGTCGGAGTGGACCGCATCACGGGTCACGGCGGACTATTCAAGACCAAGGGCGTAGGTCAGCGCATACTTGCTGCCGCACTTAACTCACCTATCAGCGTCATGGAAACCGCCGGCGAAGGAGGAGCGTGGGGCATTGCACTGTTGGCAGGCTACCTCATTAACAAGGGAAGCCAGACACTGGCCGACTATCTCGACACTCAAGTCTTTGCTGGTCAAGCCTGCGAGACCATAGCCCCCACCCCAGAGGACGTTGCGGGATTCGAGCAATACCTTGAGAACTACAAGCGCTACCTGCCCACCGAAAAGGCAGCCGAAAACGCATAAGTGAAATAATCTAATACCAAGAAAAGGTGCCGCAATGAGAGCGACACCTTTTCTTAAACCCTATTGGAAAGAGCTGTCTTCTTGTATCTTAGACTCCATTCACAGACACTTACAAGTCTGAGTATTTCGCTATCCATAGGTCAGCCATCAGCCGATGGCCAGCTGCCGTAGGATGAATACCATCCCAAATCCAATGGCTTGCAGGCACCGTCGGATGCGCTTGCTCCTGTGCGGCAAACAACTCATCATAGCGCAGCAACACGGCACCATAATCCCTTGCTATGCGGCAAATAGCCTCCGTCAGTTCGCCCAACAATCGCTGGCGCTCAGCATAGTCGGCGGCATTACCAATCTTGCCCACTCGGGCAGCAAAGGGCGTGCCCAACATAAAACGCACATCGGGATTTACCGCACGCACCACATCTAACAAGTGGCGGTAGCGTTGCTCCCACGCCCCGACGTCGAAGCGCTCGTCCGTATGTTTCTCCAGATGATACGACACATCGTTTGTACCAACTAACAACGACAGCACGTCAGGATGCAGGTCTACCGCATCCTCCTGCCAGCGAGCCTCCAGCCGCGACAGGTCGTCGCCACTGATGCCACGATTCACAAACGTCAGCCCTTCCTCTGGATACAGACATTCGAAATGAGCCGCACAGAGCATCATATAACTATGGCCATAGATGTGGTTCAAGTCCTTCTGGTTGCGCTCCGCCGCAGGCTTCATCAGCCCGCCCGAGCGACCCCAGCCACCATCTGTCACACTATCGCCGATGAACAGCACCCGCCGTCCAGCCATAGCCGTCGTCGATGCCGTCAGCATCAGCGCCGCCAAGAGCAAAACCACTCTCCTAAATTGCTCTCCAATTGTTACCATCTGCTTATTTGCATTTTCTTTCATACTTATCTCGTCCACTTAAATTTTTATCTTTGCAAAAATACAAATATTTTTTTTAACCACCAAAACAACTTTCTGTTTTCACTGTTACTACGGAACATCAAGTGGGTAAAAGCATGACTTTCCTAACGTATGTTTCCATGTTTTTTTAACATATGACTAAACAGATATTATGAACATTTACACAAAATACAAGTACACTTTATCTCATTTCTAAACCTCTGCCCACTCCTCTTTTTCAAGTGTAAAGATTTCTTACGACGGGAATAACCCTCGTCGCCCGTAAGGATAGGCCTCGTCATTGGTGAGAATACTCCGCACCACTTGTATGCAGTATGTATACCCTTTGTATGCTCCGTGTATACAAGTTGTATTCCAGGCGTATACAACTTGTATATC
>JAFLSF010000013.1 GCA_022511045.1 Prevotella sp. | reverse complement strand
TTACACACATGGTATCGGCTGGTGTGCACCTCAGCAGGGTGCCTGCAAACTGAGCTTGAACGTAAAAGACGGCATCATTCAGGAGGCACTGGTGGAGACTATTGGTTGCACAGGTATGACACATTCAGCTGCTATGGCCAGCGAAATTCTACCAGGCAAGACCATCTTAGAGGCTCTGAACACCGACTTGGTGTGCGATGCTATCAACACCGCTATGCGTGAGCTGTTCTTGCAAATTGTCTATGGACGTACACAGAGTGCCTTCTCAGAGGGAGGCCTGCCCATCGGTGCTGGTCTGGAAGATCTGGGTAAGGGTCTGCGCTCACAGACAGGTACGCTCTATGGTACGGTTGCTAAAGGTACCCGCTATCTGGAGTTGACTGAAGGCTACATCACTAAGCAGTTCCTTGACGAGAACAACGAGGTGTGCGGCTATGAGTATGTGCATCTGGGCAAGATGATGGAAGCCGTCAAAAATGGCATGGATGCCAACGAAGCCCTCAAGAAATTCACCGGTTCTTATGGTCGTACGACCGAGGAACAGGGTGCAGTGAAAGCTATTGACCCACGTAAAGAATAAGAGGAGGACACGACGATGATTAGAAAAGTACAATTTGAAAGTCAGGAGCGCCGTATCAACCAAGTTCTTGCGGCTCTGAAAGAGAATGGCATCAACAGTATTGAGGAAGCTAACGAGATTTGTGACAAGGCAGGTATTGACCCTTACTTGATATGTGAGGAGACGCAGCGTATTTGCTTCGAGAATGCTAAGTGGGCTTATGTATGCGGTGCAGCCATCGCCATTAAGAAAGGTGCGAAGACAGCCGCCGATGCCGCAGAGGCAATTGGCATTGGTCTTCAGTCGTTCTGTATTCCTGGTAGTGTAGCCGACGATCGTAAAGTAGGTTTGGGTCACGGCAACTTGGCAGCTCGTTTGCTGCGCGAGGAGACCGAGTGCTTTGCTTTCTTGGCAGGTCACGAGAGTTTTGCTGCTGCCGAAGGTGCCATTAAGATTGCCGAAATGGCTAACAAGGTGCGCCAAAAGCCCCTCCGTGTTATTTTGAACGGTCTGGGCAAGGATGCTGCACAAATTATCAGCCGCATCAATGGTTTCACCTATGTACAGACACAATTCGACTACTTCACCTCAGAACTGAAGGTGGTGAAGGAGATTCCTTACGGCAACAACCCCAGCCGTCTGAAGGTAAAGTGTTATGGTGCCGATGATGTTCGCGAAGGTGTAGCTATCCTTT
The DNA here is from genome assembly GCA_022511045.1 of Prevotella sp. GTDB lineage: Bacteria > Bacteroidota > Bacteroidia > Bacteroidales > Bacteroidaceae > Prevotella. Next base: position 44,254 of record JAFLSF010000013.1, on the reverse strand, counting down.
GGAAAGAGAATGTCGACGTCAGCATTACGGGTAACTCTACCAATCCCACACGTTTCCAGCATCCTGTAGCTGGTACATACAAGAAAGAGCGCACGCTGGCTGGCAAGCCCTATTTCTCAGTAGCCAGCGGTGGTGGTACGGGTCGTACACTCCACCCAGACAACATGGCTGCTGGTCCCGCTTCCTATGGTATGACAGATACAATGGGTCGTATGCATAGTGATGCCCAGTTTGCTGGTAGCTCCAGTGTTCCTGCTCACGTTGAGATGATGGGCTTCCTTGGCATTGGCAACAATCCAATGGTAGGTGCTACTGTCGCCATTGCCGTTGCTATTGACTTGGCTCTGAACAAGAAGTAAAGAAGCTACGACGAAAGTTAAAAAGGCTGTGTCCGTGAAAACGGATGCAGCCTTTTTAACTTTCTGTGCTCATATAGGCAGAAGAAGCGCGGCACCGACTCACTGCCGCTAAGTCCTATCCTCGCCAGCGATAAACATAGGGCTCGTTACTTGTATACCCCTGGTATACAAACTGTATACTCCTGGTATACAAGTTGTATACACGGCGTATACAAGTCGTGCGGAGTATGCACGCTAATAGCGAGGATAGGACTTGGTGGCAGTAGGGCAACTCCTCTAACGACATGTTAAGTTTTTATTAACTTTAGCTGTCCCACTCAAAATAATCAGCAAAATATTTTGCCATTCAAATAATCCTTAATATCTTTGCAACGGAATCTGTGCATTCACTGATCTATTCAATATTTATTTATTAAATCTTTAAAGTTATGCAAAAGAGAAATTTATTAACAAGACTGCTCCTGCTATTTGCCCTCATAGTAGGTGGTACAAGTGTGTGGGCGGGAGAAATAACTTTAGATTGGACTTCTTCTGGTCCAACGCTAAGCAACAACTCATTTACACAAGATGGGATAACTGGCACTTTTACGAAAGGAACTGGGGCAAATGCGAATAGTCCTGCCTATTATTCTAATGGATTAAGGATGTATGCAGGTTGGTCAATGTCACTTAATGCAGGGGACAAAATTATTACTAATATTGTTTATACTTACACAGTTACTACAGACAAAAACATTGTTGTTTCTGGAGCAATTGGTAAAACCAATAGTGGCACATGGGATGCAAACTCAACAACATGGAGTGGCAGTGATTCTGAAGTAACATTTACTACTACGGGATCAACTGGCAATGTTGCATTTTCTAAAATTGTAATTACATATGAAGATTCTGGCTCTGGTGAAACAACTGACCCAGACCCAGAAGGCCCGAGTACAGAACCAAAGAGTGAAGTCTGTTATAAAAAGGTAACAAACGTAAATAACCTTAATGATGGCGATGCCATTCTGATTGTCAATGAGAGTAATGGACGTGCTCTAAGCACTACACAGAACAGCAATAATCGAGCAGCTACAGAGGTAACCATTACAAACAACGTAATATACAGCATTTCAGACAATGTTTTGAGAATTGTGTTGGAAAGAGAAGATGACAATTTCTACTTTAATGTAGGAGGGAATAATTATCTTTATGCTGCTTCTAATTCTTCCAATCATCTGAAAACCCAAAGCAAAAAAGACAACAATGCAAAGGCAAGTATTGAAGTCAACTCTGACTCAGGTGAAGCCACAATAAAATTTCAAGGCTCATATTCTCATAATTTGATGCGGTACAATGCGAATAATGGAACCCCTATCTTTAGCTGCTATCTAAGTGGACAGGAACCTGTGCAGATTTACAAAGAAACTAAAATTATGCCTGTTACCATCACAGATGCCGAGTATGCAACATTCGCTGCTGACTATGCTATTGACCTCAGCGAAACAGGTATTACAGCCTATACCGCAAAGGACGAGGGTACTTACGTTAGTCTGACGGAGATTGAGGGCGGAAAAGTGCCTGCCAATACTCCCGTAGTGCTCTACAAGGAGGGTGCAGACGGCTCAGTGATTAACGTCCCCGTAATTGCCGATATTGACCCTGTTGTAGATGAAAACGACTTGAGAGTATCTACTGGCACGGATGTGGACAATATGTATGTGCTGGCTAATAAAAATAGCCGCGTTGGCTTCTACAAATGGGCTGGCAGCGACTTGAAGGCTGGTAAGGTTTACCTCTTGGGCTCGACCACTACTGGTGCCCGCGACTTCCTCGGCTTCGACAATGAGACAACAGGAATCAGCACTACACTGATGAACAATGAGGCGAAGAACAAGGAGTACTACAACCTCGCTGGTCAGCGTGTGGCTCAGCCTACTAAGGGCCTGTATATTGTGAACGGAAAGAAAGTTATCATCAAGTAAATAGGGGAGGACAAGAATATGAAGAAGACATATATCATTCCAGAAATGGAGGTCGTTAAGATTGCAACGATTCAACAGATGTTGGCTGGCTCGCTGCCAAAGAGTGACGACGTAGTGACGAACGAAAATGACGTATTAGGTCGAGGCTCCGACGACGACTGGGAATAAGTTATACTGTACTCATTAAAATAAGTCTATGCCCTGCTGCTCGTAATGAACAGCGGGGCTTTTTATTATGGCCGAACGAGATTACCGAGATAAAAAGGATGGGATATTGGATTTTTTTTATACCTTTGCATCAATAAGACACTAAAACGACTATTACTATGAGTAAGAAGAAAGGGCAAAAACGACTGAGCGAGAAGCAGATTGTGGAGCGGGTGCAGACGCTATTCCAACAGCATCCGAACGAGACGTTCACGCTGAAACAGATATTCAAGGCGCTACGTCTGGAAACGCACCCGACAAGGATGTTGGCTGTGGATGTGATGGACGAGATGGCGTGGGACGACTATCTGACGAAGGCTTCGGACAACTCGTATCGACTGAACCAGAATACGCAAGTGCAGGAGGGTACTTTCATCCGCAAGGCAAACGGTAAGAACTCGTTTCAGCCCGACGACGGGGGAAAGCCTATCTTTGTCTCTGAGCGCAACTCAATGTTTGCTTTGAACGGCGACCGTGTACGCGTAACCATGATGGCGCGGCGCGAACGACACATTCGGGAGGCAATGGTGGTGGAGATTCTCAACCGCAAGATGAGCCAAGCCGTAGGCAAGTTGAAGGTGGAGCGTGACTATGCGTTCCTCGTCACGGAGGGTAACATGTTTGCACACGACATCTTGATTCCCAAGAAGAAACTGAAGGGTGGCAAGACTGGCGACAAGGCGGTGGTGAAAATCACGCAATGGCCGTCAGGGGAGTCGAAGAATATCATGGGCGAGGTGATAGACGTGTTAGGCCAAGAGGGAGACAACAATGTGGAGATGCACGCTATATTGGCGCAATACGGATTGCCGTATAAATATCCCAAGAATGTGGAGGAGGCGGCCGAAAAGATTGACGCGGGTATTACGCCAGAGGAGATTAAACGCCGCGAGGACTTCCGCGATGTTTATACTTGTACCATCGATCCGCGTGACGCTAAGGATTTTGACGATGCACTCTCCATTCGGAAGCACGGGACGAATAACCTTTGGGAGGTGGGTGTCCACATTGCCGATGTCAGCCACTACGTGAAAGAGGGCTCTATTATAGACAAGGAGGCGGTGAAACGTGCTACCAGCGTCTATCTTGTAGACCGTACTATACCCATGCTCCCAGAACGGCTGTGTAACTTCATCTGTTCACTGCGCCCAGACGAGGAGAAACTGGCGTACAGCGTTATCTTTGTACTGGACGGGGAAGCAAACGTTAAGTCGTACCGCATAGTACATACCGTCATCAAGAGTAACAGAAGATTTGCCTACGAGGAGGTGCAGGAGGTCTTGGAACGGGGCTACAAGGGGCAAGAGCGCCAGCAAGAGACAGAGGAAGAAAAGAATCTGCGGATGCTTGACAAGTTGGCGAAAAAACTGCGTGAGCGCCGCTTCAATGGCGGCTCTGTGAAGTTTGACCGTGAGGAACTGCATTTTGACGTGGATGCTGACGGTAAACCTACTCGTGCCTATTTTAAGAAATCGAACGATGCAACACAGCTTATCGAGGAGTTTATGTTGCTGGCCAACAAATACGTGGCAGAGAGCATAGGAAAGGCTAAAAGGCCAACTGTCAACGGCCAACCATCGAAAGCCAAAACACTGGTCTATCGCGTGCATGACCAACCAGACCCAACCAAACTGGAGGTGCTGCGTGAGTTTGTGGTGAAATTCGGTTATAAAATGAAGACGTCGGGCACCAAAGGGGCTATCTCACGGTCGCTTAATGCACTGATGGACGATTGTCAAGGCAAAAAGGAGCAGAAACTCATTGAGACCGTTGCCCTGCGAGCTATGATGAAAGCGAAATATTCGACACACAATATTGGGCACTATGGGCTGGCTTTTGACTATTATACCCACTTCACATCGCCCATCCGTCGCTATCCCGATACGATGGTACACCGACTGCTGACGAGGTATCAAGAGGGAGGACGAAGTGCCAATCAAGACAAGTATGAGGAATTGTCAGAGCATAGCTCGGACATGGAGCAGTTAGCACAGCAGGCCGAGCGTGACTCCATCAAATACAAGATGGTAGAATTTATGGGCGACAAGATAGGGGAGACTTACGATGCCCATATTAGCGGCATACAATCGTATGGAATCTATTGCGAGATAGACGAAAACCATTGCGAAGGGATGGTGCCCATGCGTGACCTTGATGACGATTATTATGATTTCGACGAGCGAAACTACTGTCTTGTTGGGCGGCGTCACCACAATAAGTACCAATTGGGCGACCCCATCCGCATACGGGTGGCACGCGCCAACCTTGAGAAGCGACAATTGGACTTTGCGTTAGCTGACGATTAAAATTTAAGTCCAGCTGGCCGTTTGGCTTGGCTGGACTTAAATTTTATCTATCTTCTATAGCAGCTTTCGAATGGCCTGCTCTAAATCTCCAATAGTCTCCGAGCGGCCAATGATGTTGTTGTCGCGGTCAATGAGGAAGAACTCTGGTATTGCCTGTACGTTGTAGATAGCAAAAGTAACAGACTGGGGGCCTTGTGGGTCGCGGACACTAATCCAAGGAAGGGCAGCCGTCTGTTGCTTCCAGAAATGCTCGTCTGGGTCAATGCTGACTTGATAGATTTCCAGTCCTTGTGCGTGGAACTTATTATATAATCCGCGAAGCATCAAGATGCGTGCCGGAGAATCGTCGGCAGCAAAAAGGTGGAAGTCAAGCAGTACTACCTTTCCTTGTAGGTCGGTAAGGCTACGCTGTCGGCCATGATTGTCGAATAACTGAATGTCTATCAGTCCTGTGGTTTGTATCTTGTCGGCAGGTATAGTAGCTTTAGCCTGTGCAGCAGCTTGAATACGGAGGGTATTCATCCCCTCAATAGCAATGTTGTGTAAGTTTGCTCCACGTTCGGAACCTGGATAGTAAGTGTCCCAGCTGGTAGCAACAGCCGCGTAGGCCTTGATGTCGTCTTTGCTGGTACGGGGATTAAAGAGCAGCATATTGCCTAATGTCTGGAACAGGGCGAAATAGGCATAAGGTTTGTCGGGAGCTGCAAAGATGTACTTCAGCTTGATGTTTTCTTTATACTGGTCAATCATCGCCCTAAGACTATCGTTAGTCTCACGAACGGTAAGGCCTTCTATCTCAGAGACGCGGATAGCCCTTTGCAACAGGTTTTGCTGAAGGAGTGACAGCTCCTTAATCTTTAAACAATTATCTGAGCCCTCTACTTCATATTGTGAGGCCATCTGAGGATATTGCGCACGGATGGTGATAGTCTCCGTAGAATCTACCGACACGTTGATAATCTGGTCGCTGATGCGAAGACGGTAAAACTCTGGAGCATCAACGGGCTGTCCGCTAAAACTGAAGTGTCCCTCACTATTAAGTTTCACGGAGTCGACAACAGTAATCTCGCTAATGCCAATGTTTTCAAAATAAAGGACAGAGTCTTGTGCATTAGTAATAGTACCCTCTACATGAAATTTCTTCTCACCGCACGATACCATGCTGAGCACGGCCAGCGCCACTAAAATATATTTCTTCATCTTCATATCGTTTGTTTTTGTTCTCTTTTCATTCTCTTTTACAACCGACCTTGCTCATGATAGCTGTAGTAAGCCCCATCGGTAATGATAACATGGTCTATCATACGGATGCGCATTGTGCTGCAAGCAGCACATAGGTTGGCCGTCAGTTGGTCATCTTGCTTGCTGGGAGTCAGACTGCCAGACGGATGGTTATGACATACGGCTAAAACAGTAGCATTGGCCAGCACAGCCTCCCGCATAATGATACGAATATCAACAGCCACTTCGGTAAGACCACCGTGTGAAAGGCGCAACTGCTTGATGAGCCGAAAGTTTTGATTCATCAAGAGCAGCCAAAACTCCTCGACATCACAGTCCTGCAACAAGGGATGTAGATGGTTATAGATGCGTGTGGCCGTTCCTAAATCTGGACGATCCTCTGGCTTCTCCATCTGTCGGCGCTTACCCAATTCGCAGGCCGCCAAGATACTGATAGCCTTAGCTTCGCCTACTCCATTATACTGGCATAGTTGACGAATGGTCATTTTCCCTAAGGTATTCAGATTGTTGCTACAATCGTTGAGGATTCGCTTCATCAGTGTGACGGCATCCTCCCTTGCGGAACCAGAGCCGATGAGGATAGCTAATAGCTCTGCATCGCTAAGCGCTGAAGCACCAAGACGCATGAGTTTCTCTCTTGGCCTATCCTCAATTGCCCACTGATTGATGTTCAGCTTATCCATCACTTATAGAAATTCTTTTCAAATGCCGTAAACTCGTTTTGCTTCAATACGCAACGCTTCCACCAACTCTCAAGAAAGCCAAAGCCATAGCCCATGAGCTGAACAAAGGCGGCGGGGACGGAGAGTAAGCCAACCTTAAGACTTCTGCTCTGGAGGGCGGAGTCAGTACAAATAAGAAGGGAGTAGAGCAATAATGGTAGCAACGACCATCCTTTTGTAAACGGGGCCAACAACAACAATCCGAGCGTTCCTAAGGTAAACACCATAGGCAGCAAGTGTACTATCTTCATTGTGCCAGGATGACGCTTTTCAAGGTTGATACGTGCAATACCGCTATTATACACTTGACGGAAGAACTTGCTAAAGTCTGTGCGACGCTTATGCCAAACCCAAGCATCGGGAAATAAACGAGGTTGATAGCCCGCCTCAACGATACGGTAGGAAAAGTCAATATCCTCACCGAAACGCATCTTAGAGAAACCTCCTAACTGTTGATAGACATCACGTCGTATGCCCATATTAAAGGAGCGGGGATAGAACTTGTCCAACTGCTTCTTACCCCCTCGGATTCCTCCTGTAGTGAAAAAGGAGGTCATGCTATAGGAAATAGCTTTTTGGACAGGCGTAAAAGATTCGTGGGCAGCATCCGGACCGCCGAAAGCAATAACAGGAGAAGCGTAAGAGGCAGAGAGTGAAGTGTCGACAGCCTCTATATACCTTTCGGGCAAAACGACATCTGAGTCGAGAATGACGACGTATTCACCGCAAGCACGCTCTACCCCATAGTTGCGGCTCTGGCCTGGGCCGCTGTTCTCCTTATTATAATAATGCAAAGCAAGGATGTTTGCGTACTTGTCGCAAACATCCCTACAAGGTTTCTGTGAACCGTCCTCTACAATGACGACCTCAAAGTCCTTCAGTGTCTGGGAGCATAGGCTTGCCAGCAACTCGTCCACTTCGTCGGGACGATTGTAGACTGGGACGACTACCGAATATTTCATTGCTCCTTAGCGCGCGCCAGATATGAGCCGTCACGGGTATCAATCTGAACGAGGTCGCCTTCGTTGATGAACAACGGAACGCGAACCTCCACACCAGTCTCCAGCGTAGCGGGCTTCAGCGTATTGGTGGCGGTGTCGCCCTTGATGCCTGGTTCTGAGTGGGTAACGCGCAGAATTGTCTTTACGGGCATCTCGGCATAGAGGATAGTACCATCAGTAGTATCACTGACAACAGACACAATATCGCCCTCTTTCATGTACTCATGTCCGATAACGAGGTCGTTGGCAATGGGAATCTGTTCGAAGGTTTCCTGATTCATGAAGATGCGTCCCTCTTGGTCCTCATAGAGGTACTGATAGTCACGATGCTCAATGACCACATCCTCCAGTTTCTCACCAATGTTGTAGCGGCGCTCCAGAACTCGGCCGTCCGTTACGTTCTTCATCTTGATAATCATGATGGTGTTTCCCTTACCAGGCTTACGGTGCTGGAAGTCAATGCAAACCCAAATGGCTCCGTCCATGCGGATGGCGGTACCTTTCTTAATGTCTTGTGAGTTAATCATAAAAGATGTTATTATATAATAATGTAAATGTCGCTTTGCGGGTACAAAGGTACGAAAAAAAGTGAAAAGTGGAAAGTGAAAAGAGAAAAATCATCTTAAAACTTGCGTAATTGGAAATAATTACGTAATTTTGCAGCCCGAATTGACGAATTATAACAATAAAAACAAGATAAGACAATGAAAAGAACATTTCAGCCGCACAATCGTCGCCGCGTAAACAAGCATGGTTTCCGCGAGCGTATGGCAACAAAGAATGGTCGTCGCGTACTGGCTTCTCGCCGCGCTAAGGGCCGTAAGAAGTTAACTGTATCTGACGAGCATCACGGAAAGTAACGGTAATGCTTATCTCAGCTATAGGAAATGGATGTATTTATAAGAAATATATCCATTTTCTTTGTTGTGTCAAGATTTCTTTGTAACTTTGCTTTCGAATAACGAAAGACGCGCCAATGAGTATAAAGGGTTTCATCCAAAAGATTCGCAACCACTACCTCACCACCAATCTGCTGGCTATGGGGCTGGTGGTAATCTTGTTGTGTGTTGCTGTTGCTATCTCATTGGGCTACTATACCCATCATGGCGAAAACATTGTCGTGCCAGACCTAAAGGGAATGACTTTTGAAAAAGCCTATAATCTACTGGAGAAGAAGGGGATATTCGTACAAGTCAGTGACTCGGGCTATAACAAGCAACTGCCCGCCAATACTATTCTGATACAAACCCCCAATCACGGGATGCGCGTTAAGGAGGGACGCACCATTTACGTCACCGTCAATTCACCTTTGTCACCAACCTTTGCCCTTCCCGATATTGTTGACAACTGTAGCCTTCGCGAAGCTGAAGCCCGATTGTCGGCTATGGGGTTCCGATTGACTGCCCCGCAAGAGGTGGAGGGTGAGAAAGACTGGGTTTACGGCATAGTATGTCGCGGGCGCAGAGTATCAAATGGCGACCGTATTTCCATAGACAATCCGCTGACACTTTTAGTTGGTAAGGGAATGATGGACGATACGGACGAATTTGGTGTTGTCGACGAGTATGCCACCCCAGAAGTAGGCGAGATTGACGAGTTTGAAGAAGTTACGGTAGAATAGGGTATATGGTAGGAGAATTGGACGATATAGGACTGACGGGTGACGAGGCCTATACTCAAGCGCGACGAGGCCTATACTCAAGCGCGACGAGGCCTATACTCACAGAAGACGAGCAAGAACTCTACGAACATCTGCGTATGGAGGTAGACCCAGGGCAGGAGTCTGTGAGGATTGACAAATACATGTCGGACCATCTTCCGCATAGTTCTCGTAGCCGCATACAAAAGGCTGCCGACGCTGGTTTTATACATGTTCTATCGGCTGAGGAGCAGTCGCAAGGCAAAAGCGCCAAGGCCGTCAAAAGCAACTATAAAGTGCGGCCGGGCGATATTATAACACTGATGCTTGACCGCCCGCACCACGATACAACGATTGAGCCCGAGGATATTCCCCTTGATGTCGTTTACGAGGACGACCAACTGATGGTTATCAACAAACCGGCGGGGCTGGTGGTGCATCCTGGCGTAGGCAACTTTCACGGTACGTTGGTCAATGCTATAGCATGGCATCTGCGGGAACTGCCGACCTATGACCCTAACGACCCCAGCGTGGGGCTGGTACACCGTATCGACAAAGACACCAGCGGGCTATTGGTCGTCGCCAAGACTCCCGAGGCAAAGACGGAGCTGGGGGCTCAGTTCTTCAATCATGACACTCACCGCTCCTATCAGGCATTGGTGTGGGGAAACTTTACGGAGGACACGGGACGCATAGAAGGCAACATAGGTCGCGACCCCCGAGACCGCCAACGCATGATGGTATTCCCACCAGACTCCGACATCGGGAAACCTGCCGTCACTCACTATCAAGTGTTGGAGCGTTTCGGCTACACCACGTTGGTAGAATGTCGTTTGGAGACGGGGCGCACCCACCAAATCAGAGCGCACATGAAACACTTAGGCCACCCGTTGTTTGCCGACGAACGCTACGGAGGATGCGAATTGCTACGTGGCGAGCGGACAGCATCGTACAAGGCTTTCATACGGAACTGCTTTAAATTATGCAACCGTCAAGCCCTACACGCACAGACGTTAGGGTTTATACACCCCGTAACCCGCCAACAGATGGACTTCACCAGTCCGCTGGCTAAGGACATGCAGGATTTGTTGGACAAATGGCGTAACTACCTCCATCTATAATGCTCGTAATTCCTATGATTTCCATAATAATAAAGAAATGAAACAACTGAAACGAAACATTGCAATCGTCTGTGGTGGCGACTCCTCCGAACATGATGTATCGCTACGCTCTGCTCAAGGGCTCTATTCTTTCTTCGACAAGGAGCGCTATCAGGTATATATAGTTGACATCAAAGGACAAGACTGGCATGTTGAGTTGCCAGACGGCACGACGGCACGCATCGACCGCAACGACTTCTCGTTCATAGAGAATGGCGAGGCGCGCCTCTTTGACTATGCTTATATCACGATTCATGGTACTCCAGGTGAGAACGGCATATTGCAGGGATACTTCGACCTCATCAGGTTACCTTACTCTACCAGCGGTGTACTTGTAGAGGCTATGACGTTCGACAAGTTCGTGCTTAACCAATACCTTCGTGGCTATGGGGTTGCCGTAGCCGACTCGTTGCTTATCCGCCAAGGGTATGAGCAGTTAGTGAGTGACGAAGAGATAGAGCGTCGTATTGGTATGCCTTGCTTTGTCAAGCCTGCCACCGATGGCTCGTCGTTTGGCGTATCGAAGGTAAAGAATGCAGACCAGCTGGCTCCTGCCATTCGCAAGGCGATGATGGAAAGTCCCGAAATTATGGTCGAGCAATACTTGGAGGGTACCGAAATCACTATAGGTATTTACAAGACGCATGAGAAGTCGGTCACCTTGCCCATTACCGAGGTAGTAACGCAAAATGAGTTCTTTGATTATGATGCTAAGTATAATGGTCAGGTGAAGGAGATTACTCCTGCGCGCATCTCTGAGGATATTGCTCGCCGCGTGCGAGAGATAACGAGTCACATCTACGACATTCTTCATTGTAATGGTATCATCCGCATTGACTATATCATTTCAAAGGACGGTAAGATATGGATGCTGGAGGTGAACACTACCCCAGGTATGACTCCCACCAGCTTTATCCCTCAACAAGTAAAGGCGGCGGGGCTGGAAATGAAAGATGTACTGACGGACATCGTGGAGAATCAGTTCTAAACAAACGATTTCCCAGACCTAAAGGAACAGAGTGAACCAAGTATGATGAGCTTGCGCTATGGATAATATAAAATTACACGAATTTGATGAGATTCGCCCTTACGAGGCGGAGGAAATGCGGCAGGCTTTCGAGGAATTGCTGGCTGACCGACAATTCAATGCCATTATGAAAGGCTTTGCTCCTTGGCTGCCCAAGAGCATCCGCAACGGACTACTTCGCTTGGCTTTTTTGGGGGTTAAGACGCCGCTTGATTTCCAAAAGCGTTTTATGAAGCCTGTCGTGAGGTATATCATCCACAAACATACGAATGGCTTGTCGTTCGACGATTCCCAGCTTCCCTCTGACCGTCATTCTAAACGCTATATCTTCCTTAGCAACCATCGTGACATCGTGCTTGACTCCGCTTTCCTCGACCTTATGTTGGTCAAGGCAGGCTATCCCACGACGGTAGAAATAGGCATTGGTGACAATTTACTTATTTATCCGTGGATTAAGCGTCTGGTACGCATGAATAAAGCCTTTACTGTACGCCGAGGACTAACTGCCCACGAAATGATGCGTAGCAGCCAGCTGATGAGTCGCTATATTCACTATGCCGTCACTCAAAAGAAGGAAAACATTTGGATTGCTCAGCGCGAGGGACGCGCTAAGGACTCGAGCGACCACACTCAAGATGCCGTCTTGAAAATGCTCGCTATGGGTGCCAACGTTGATGCACATTCGCCGCTCACAGCTCATCTTTCCCCGCTAAATATAGTTCCCCTTACTATCAGTTACGAATACGACCCTTGTGACTATCTCAAGGCACAGGAGTTCCAGCAAAAGCGCGACAATCCCAATTTTAAGAAAAGTCGTCAAGACGACCTCGATAATATGCGGACGGGTATCTTTGGTTACAAGGGACGCGTGCACTATCATTGTGGTACTCCTATCAACCAATGGCTTGGTGAACTCGAAGGATTGCCCCACAAAGAATTTTTCACCCAACTGAGCCATCGCATTGATCAGGAAATACATCGTGGCTATCGTCTCTATCCTTGTAATTATATCGCTTTTGATTTGCTAAAAGAGCCAGAAGAAACTCAAGATTTTAAAGACCACTATACATCCGCAGACGTTGAACATTTCGAGCAATACCTCGCTGGACAGATAGCCAAGATTCAGTTGCCTAACAAGGATGAGGCTTTCCTTCGCGAACGTCTACTCACCATGTATGCTAATCCTGTACGTAACTACCTAAAAGCAAAAGAATAATAAATATGAAGAGAATAATTCTAAAAATATCAAATATACATAGAAAAGCCTGTGTACTTTTATCCTTTCACCTTGTCTCTCTCTTGTTTCTAAGTTGCACCGTCGATAGTTACGAGACTGGAGAAGGTTCCTATTCACAGATGGTGGCTGACTTTGCCGACTTATACACAGATGCTCAGAAGAACGGCATCTCTTTTGTAACTGACGAGGGCAGCAGTTATACTCTGACTACCCCTATTAGGGCATCATGGATTGATGCAGCTAACTCCATTTATCGTACTTCTATCTATTATAATAAGGTAGCGGAAGGCGTGGCTAATCCAATTGCCTGTGGTTATATACTTGTTCTCCAACCCAAAGAACCCTCAGAATTTAAACGTCAGCCACAAGACCCATTAGGAGTGGAGAGCTGTTGGCTCTCCAAGAATGGTAAATACTTAAACTTAGGTCTTCTGGTGAAGAACGGGCGTGACAATGAAGGTGTTGAAGGTTCTCATGCTTTGGCTTTAGTACAAGACGAAATCCATCTGAATGATGATAACACCTATACTATCTACTATCGGTTGCTGCATGACAAAGGTGACTCCCCAGAATACTACACTAATCGTCGTTACGTCAGTATCCTATTGCCAGAAGATAACCGTCCAGATAGTGTTCGTATCACCATCACAACCTATGATGGTGATTACGTTAAGACCATCAAACTATAAATGGGTGGGAAGTCTCTTTACTTCTCCACTATTTTTTTCAGAGCTTTCAGAGTATTAGCAGGCAAGGCGGGTATACCGTGTTGACGCTCAAACCGCTGTAGGGTGTCAAACGACATATTGATGCGATTTGCACGCTTTTTCTCTTTCAACTCTTGTTTCGTCACGTATGCTCGGTCAGTAGCATACACTTCTAACCACATACGCATGTGCTCAGTCTTCTGCTCCTTCTTATCATATCTATCCATATCGCGATGGAATTGTCTTGATACAAAGTCTTCTACGTTGCTTTGTCCGTCGTTTCGCTGATATACCATAGAATAGGTTGACTTGCTATTCTGTATCTGTGCATCACTTTTTTTGCGCTTCGCTTTCTGTTTCTCTGTACCGTGTTCAGCTATATAAAGCTTATTATACAAATCATAGTCCATCGACAAACGACGTTGGTGGGTGGACTCATCATCCACTACATAGCCTACGACCTGACCATTATAAGTAACGCGCTGGCGTGTCTCTGTCTCCTTAATCATCTTCAATCCCTTTCCGTTACCATTCACGTTCGAATGACCCTTAGCTGGTAATTTAGAGTACCCGTCAATCTTTGAGCCAAACGCCATATCAAACGCAACCTTTAAGATGCCCATAAAAGACTTCGAGAAATGGCGGTGACTGGCTGACACTTTCTTCTTTTGAATATCGTAAACATTGTCTGTCAGTCCCGAACGATAATATGCCAACGTATCATCCATCATTACCATCACACGGTAGTACGTCTGCACATAGATATAGTCTTTCTTCTTAACTACAATTTCTGGTAGGTCAAAATCACTTTCCTTCAACGTAATGCGCCCGTCCTTTAAGTTGCTGACGCTCACCTCCTGCGGTTTAAATGCCACATGGCTGATATGTATTTTTTTGGCACCTTTCACATCTACCAACACACCCTCCAAATTAGTAGCTCCTATTAACTTACCATTGTCAGCATCCAAAACATTGGCGTAACTTACAGGGTTACCTAACTCATCCATTATCTGGATACGCTGGCCCATCACATTCACCGTAGTCAATAAAGCGACTACTATCATTAACACACTTTTCTTCATATTTGTCTATTATTTAGCCTTAATTGGCTGCAAAGATACAAAATTTTTCTGAAATAACCACAAACCTATAATCTAAATGTCAAAGACGGTAAGATAGGCATCATCATAGACTACGTGGTAGTTATGTTGAACCATCCACTGATGGATTTGTTGCTGCACTTGAGCTGTCTTGCTGGTAATAAAATGTTGCTTCTTAAGGAATACGACGACGGGCAGGCAATGGTGCTTCTCTGATTGTTGCTCAAGGCGACGGTAAAGGGCAGCGCCCGTAAACGTCTTCAGTTGTGTAGTTCCTAAGAAAGGCAACGTTTCTGTGGCATAGTACAATTCTGCGGCTTGGTTGCCTAACAATAGCCAAGGAATATTGGTACTACTATACTTGTACTTGTTGATGATAGGGAGGATGTGGCGATAGTCTTCGGCCTTATCCTGGGAAATGAATGTGTTGAGCATACTATTGCCAATACGCTCTGTACTCTCCCAACGGGGAGTTTCTTCACTATAAGTATAAGGAATCGCCCTCCACAACATGACTGCACCAATGTAAATGCTACAGATGAGTACACCGCGACGTACGATGCGACTGGTGTGGTAAACGCCAATTGCAGCAGGAATGATAAGTAATGCTGCTGTCCAATGGAAAATACTAGCTATACCATTCTCGCTACCAAAAGGATAGATGTAAGTACCTGCCATTACAAAGACTGCAATGAGTTTGTCCTCCTTAGGAGTAATGGCATAAAGAATAGGAATACATAGCAAAGTATAAAGTGCTAATGCACTGAGGTAAGGCAGACTGGTAGCTATCAATACGATAGAGGCAATGATGAGCAGGATGCCCAACGGGCCGCTCCAACTGTTGTTGAGGCGACTTCCCTGCAGGTAGAGGGCACCCAGTCCGACAAGTGCCAGCATTTGCAACAGAATGTTGACATAACTTTTTAAATAGATAGCTAAAAGCATACCTAACGAACTGAGAATACCTTTGTCACTATAATAACCTAACACCTCGTCTAATCCTGCCACAAAATAACCAAGATGACCCAGTACCGCCATAATACTAAATATGATAGCACAGGCTGTTAGCATACCTCCTAACATCGTTCCTCCCAAACGAATGATAAGGGAGCGTTGGCTGGTAGCTAAGGCATAGACCACTGGTATAAAAAGAAGTAAGACGAGGGCTCCATTACCTGTCCGCACAAAGAAGCAGAAGCCTAATACGAGCCCCGCCATATAAGTCCATAGCAACTGACGACCGTAAAGTGAGCGAGCATAGCACCATGCTGCTAATGATAAACAAAAAAGCGTCAGCGTGTTGTAATGGAATGTGGTGACAATAGCTGGAAAGAAGAAACTACCAGCAACGGCAATAACAATGGAGCGGGTGTTGTGTACTTGTCGCTCGAAGGCCTTGTAGACGAAAAAGATGGATGCTGTTAGTACCAATGCTTCCAACAAACGGAAGCCTAACACGCCTGTAAATCCTAACAACTGATACCAAAGGCCACCCACAAGACCCGTCAGGTAGTAGTTGAAATAGTAAGGCATAGCATCTGGATGTGTAAAAATGTTCTGATAGAACGTGTTAGAAAAACCTAAGTCGGTGTGGTCGATGCCTTGTAAGCTAATCAGTAACCGGTAGAAGAAACCAGCTAATAGTGTGATGGCTATGTATTGGTTGCGTTTTGTTGTGTTGTTGTCCATGTTGTCTTTTGTGCGTTTATTTGTTAGGGAGCAAACGATCGTTGGTCATGCGCTCCATATATTGTTGTATGATGGCTTTTAACTCACGTTCCATTTGTGGTTGTTCAGGCATTGTTCCAATGATATTGTGTTGTAGAAGCGAGTCATTTAGGTGGTAAACGGCACGTGTTTGGTTACCGTCAAATTGCAGAAGCAAATCGTGCTTGACGTATTGGTAAATACCGCCCATATAATTGACTGCCCATGTGTCTTCGGCAGGAGTGTTTAGCAGGTCAATGCCGAAACCAAAATAAGGCTCATCATAGTGCAACATACCCATTATCGTTGGCAGGATGTCTATCTGTTGAGCTATCTTGTCTTGTATCTCCGCAGGGCGTTGGCTCTCAGGTTCATAGATGATGATAGGCGAGTAGAAACCGCCTAAATCAGTCTGATAGAAAGCATGGTCAGAGTCGTTGGTATGGTCACTGGTGATTACGAAAATGGTATTCTTAAACCAAGGCTCTTTGCTGGCCTTCTCAAAGAAGTGCCGCAATGCCATATCCGTATAGCGGATACACTTGTGAACAGGTAAGTTTTCCTCGGGATAAACGGTCTTATACTTCTCTGGGATGACATAAGGATTGTGGCTGGTAGCAGTGAAAACAGCGGTCATAAAGGGCTGCTTCATTTCTGACATCTTTGTGGCGTAATATTGTAGGAACGGCTCGTCCCAAATGGCCCATAAGCCATCAAAATCGTCATCACCTCCAAAACGTTTGTCGGCCACATAGTCTTCTTTACCATAATATTTCTGGAAGCCTGTTGCTCTGGCAAAAGCCATGAAACCCATAGAACCTCGCTGTGCACCGTGAAAGAACGCAGTCTCGTAACCTTTCTTATCTAAAAGCCCCGCAATACCAGTTACCTGATTCATGGAGGAAGGAGTTAAGAAGAACGGCTCGACAAACATTGGGATGCTACTCAAGACAGAGGGCATACCATCTATGCTCTTACGACCGTTACAATAAGAGTATTTAAAGCTGATGCCCCTTTGTATCAGTGAGTCAATAAAAGGCGTATAACCCTTATATTGGCCATTCTCTAACGTCTTGTTTAGCGCGCCAATGTATTCGCGGCCAAAACTCTCGACAATCAATACCACGACATTTTTCTTTGTGAAAGCAGTGCTGTCGTTGGCGATGTGGATTGGACTATAGATATTGGCCATTTCCTCCTCGCTCTGATAATAGTTAGGTACAACAAAAGTTGCCTTACCAATAGTGCGATAGAATGAGAAAGGTGTATTTAATACCAAGGCTGCCTCAGTAGGGCGGTTTGCATACTGATTGGCATTTGAAATAGTAATGGGACGGACAGCAGTTGTGAAGCCTCCACGAATACCCGCTATCACAAAAGGTGCCACAACTGCTAACGAAAGCAATGTTGCTAAATCGTATTGCCACCAGACAAGCTCCTGACTTTTCAGACGCGTCATGCGATAGAGTTTATACATAGCCCACAACATGACGACAAAGATAATAACGAGGTAAAAGTGGTGTAAAACCTCTGTCATAAACACCCCCCCCAGATTGCTCTCATTAGAGAACTCACTAAATATTGTCGTGGTTGTGCGCCGCATAGTGTAGGGGAAATAGACAGCATCACAAAGATTCAATGCTAATGCCAATCCGTTGATAGCGAGGAAAACTCCTCGACAAACTTTCTGGTAAATCGTTGTTTCCTTCCAATGCAAGGGGAAAAGCATCATCACTATATATGGGATGTTAGTCACCAATATGGCACTAGTGTCAAACACAATCCCGCCACCCAATAGCTCTATACAGTGCGAAAAGGTAAGCCCCTGCCCCAACAAATTCCAGTTCTCCAGCAGATAAATGATGCGTGCCAAGAAATAAGCCACGTAGACCAGCAACAAGTTGAGCAGTGTGGTTAGAAGTGGCGACATCAAGGGTTTAACAAACTTAATTATTACATTCATGATTGCAAAGGTAGTAAAAATATGCTAATTAAAAAGGCATATTCATGTTTTTTATATTTTTGCATCTTACATTCCTTTGAACTCACGTTAATTAGTTATTTATACCTCAAAAAGGAGTGAGGCCTGTTGCTTAATATATAGGAAAGTCCTTGATGTGCGTAATCTCTGGCTCTCCGTCATAGGGCATGCCTACAATAGTAATAACATCAAACCGAATGTCATTGCGGATGTATTTATATTTGATATAGTGGTTAATGGCGGTTCGCAGATGGCGTAGCTTCATATAATCGATGGCCTCCTCAGGTTCTCCGAACATGCGGTTGCGGCGTGTCTTAATCTCGACGAAAACGATAGTATCGCCGTCACGGGCTATGATGTCTATGTCGCGATGGCCAGAGTGCCAATCGCGCTCTATAATATCGTATCCTTTTTGTTGCAAATAGTCGGTAGCCAAATCCTCACCCCATGTCCCAAGTTCATTATGTGCAGCCATATTTTGTGATTTTGTTTTTCATGTTATTTCCTATGCCAGCAAGTGATAGGTACCTCCTGCTAATGGCCTAACGATTCCTTTCATCTCCAAGGAAAAGAGGTGAGCTGTCAGTTGCCCGATTGGGATATTTGACTTTACACTGATAAGGTTTAGTTGCAGGTCGTTGGTCTGTTGCAAAAGGGCAACAATCTGCTGTTCCTCTGTTGTAAGGTCGGGGAATATTTGTCGTTCAATGGCTTCCTGCTTTTTGCCGACAGTCTGCCAGCCCATGCTTTCGATGAAATCGGTTGCTGAAGTGATGAGACCTGCCGTGTTATTCCGAATCAGCAGATTGCAGCCTTCGCTATAGGTTGCACCGACAGCGCCAGGAAAGGCAAACACGTCGCGACCATATTCTTGGGCAATCCGACAGGTGATGAGGCCGCCACCTTTATGAGCGCTCTCCACCAAGATGGTGGCATCGGATATACCTGCTACGATGCGGTTACGTTGGCGGAAATTATTGGGAAGTGCCTCAGTCTGCGACATGTACTCTGTGAGCAATCCACCTTGACTAAGCATCTGTGCTGCTGTGTCTCGATGAGGAGACGGATATATTTGATCGAGGCCGTGAGCTAGTATACCCACCGTCTCATATCCTTGCTTTAGAGCAGTGCGGTGTGCGCAAATATCAATGCCATAAGCTAGCCCACTGACGATAAGCACCTCTGGGCATTGCTGGTGTAAATCGCTGATGAAATGGCGTATTAAGTCTTGACCGTACTGGGTACAGCGCCGTGTGCCTACCATATCAACCACATAGCGTTGGTTGAGGTTGGCTGTACCTTTATAATATAGTAGGATAGGGGCGTCAGGGCACTCGCTCAGTCGTTGGGGGTAGTCGGCATCGTGGAGGGTCAACACGCGAATATTGCCCTTGTTGATAAAGTTCATTTCGGCTGCGGCACGGTGTAATGCCTCGTCCCAATTCTTCAACGATTCTCTGAGTCTAGGAGAGGCATCGGGAATCACGTCGCCTATGTCATTCCGATGTTCATATACCGCCTGCCCACCACCCAGTTCCCTGTAAAGCAACAGTGCTGTCTGGAAATTAAAACCCGTCATGCGGGTTAAGGCGATGGAGTAGTATATTTCTTCTTGGTGCATAGGTTCTTATAAGTAGGGGGCAAAGGCACGATCGTAATCAGTGCTACCACTCAGTCGTCCGTTTACCAGACAAACCAATGTTATGTCTCCTCGAAAGCAGAGCATCTCATCAGATGCTCGGTAGATGTCTTGATGGAAAATATATTTAATGCCCTGCTTTTCAAGCCATAGGCGGGAAATAAACTCGTCATCACAACGCAGGGGCGTCTTGTATTGCAGATTCATGCGAGCTACCACAGCGTCAATGCCCCTTTCATGCATTTCGGCAAAACTTAGTCCACACTTTTTCAGAAACAAGTGACGGGTATGCTCCGTGTAATGCAGGTAGTTGGCATTATTGACAATACCCTCAATATCACATTCATAGTCGCGAACCTCCATGTGGGCTTCAAAAACATATTCTTTATTCATGGGAATAATGGGGATTGATGAAAAATAAGAGTATTATGCGCTCCGTTTACGTTTCAGATATTCGTAGCCAATGCGACAGCGTAAGCAATCGCGCTTGTCGCAGTACGCTCGTTTCAACTGTATTAAAGCCTGCGAATCACCTGCAGTCTTGACTTCTAGTCCGCACTCCTGCCACATGCGGATAATATGATTGTTCTCTGCTTGCAATTGCTCGAGAAAGTCGAAAGCTCGATCGCATAGCTCCTCTTTCAAAGTATGACGACCATAAGCAAATAACAAAGGAATACAAGTATTGATGATCAGTAACCGAATAGAGGATGGTGACAGATGTTTTGTGGTACGGAAACTTTCGGATCCAAAAATATAATGTGTCTCCCAGTAAGAACTTACCTGTGTTTGTAATAACTCAGAAACAGATACCATGTCGTGACAATCGATTAAAGAGGCCAATGAACAGCGTTGTTGATGGTAGAGGTAAGCAAGTTGTGCAATACGAATGTGTGGAAAATTTTGAGGTCGTAATCGGAGAAAACGCCACAGATTATAGTCCATAGGTTGTAGAGAGAACTTATGGGCCAAATATTGGTATTCATCGCGAAGTTTGCCGAAATAACCTTCATTCAACGCTTCTTGTTGGCAACGCTCTGGGATAGTATGCAGTTCTAAAAGTCCTGCTTGTCCTAAAAAAATAGCTTCTATTTGAAATAGGTTGTCACGATGTTTGCCCACAGCCTGCAATGGTATATGGCGTGCCCATTCTTCAAATGCGTCTCCATTGATGCCAAACCCGTAGTTACGAGCCAGCGTTGTGAAATAGGCATCCTCCCATGAGCCGCCAGCCTGATGGACTCGCTGTTGAATAGCGATAGTTTTCTCTTCTAAACGTTCCGTTTGAAGGGCTGCCATCCATGAATGAATAGTAAGTTGAGTAAGTTGTGGAATGATACGGTAACAAGGTGGATAGGCATCAGTACGCAGCAACTCCTCGTAGTTGTCATAGATGGAATCAGGAACTTGCAACAGCATTTGAGGTACAAAATGCCCTTCTTGTGTCTCTACATCGCAATCGGCAATGCCCACTACATGAAGTACTACATTGTTATAATGCGAGTCTTTCTGGTGGCCATGCGTGTACCAGTCGCTGGATTTGTCGTGTATTTCTACATTGCCTACCCATAGTGTGCCGTCAATCTTTATTTTAGCATTGAAAAAGTCGGGGCCACTATTACGGTTGTGTAATCCCAGGTCGATAATCTCTAAAGGACTCCCGTCGGTGGTTTCCTGTCCTGTTGCAGGCCACAACCTATGTTTCCAGCAGTAGTGCAATAGTTGTTCCATAATCATCCCATTAGTCCACCCCACGAATAACTTCCAGGCTTCAGTGTCACTAACGTGTTGCAGCGGGCTCGCATCTGCACTACGCCAGGTACTATCTGTCGCTCTATCTGGAATTCGGTCCACCCTAATGCCTGTAGTGTTGCCCATGCTGTCGCTCCTCCCTCAATGATAAGATGGTTGGGACGATGAAGACGAACCAATAGCACGGTCATTTCAGCCATGACGGTACGCAGGTGAACTGCAACCTCATGACCAGTGCGGTGAGTATGTGGAATGGTAAGAATCAAAGAGGTGAGAGATGAGAACTGCGACATGAGCAAACGGAACCAATCGGTAGCAGATTGTTCACCGTTGTAGACAGCTAAGGGCATAGCAGCGATGGGAATGCCTATATCCAGCGACTTACTTTGTGTGCTACCGCACAGAATCAAAGTATTATGGGTAGAGGATAATTGAGAAACGCTCGTTTCATCAGAATCTTTCGGACTTTCCAAAAAAGCGGAAAATAAATCGGCTGCACCAGCAAATATCGTTTTCCCATCGTCATATTGGGCTATTACTTGACGGATGTCCTCAGCACTCACAGCGTCTGGCATGATAATGTTGTTTGCTTCAGCATCTGGGAAGCGTTCTTTGAGTAACGAAGTACGGGCGGGAAATTCTGGATCATAGCTGAAATCCGTCTCACTGATAGGCACCTCCTTTACTTCTTGTCCCTCGCCTTCCTTCTGTTGAACGTAGTAAACCCCGTTGCGGATAATACGTCCTTTCGACGGATTGGCAGGCAGGTAGACAGCTCTCCAATAGCCTGTCACCTTCATAATTTCAGAGAGTTCAGATATGACGTGACCCCGTAAAGCGGAGTCCGTTTTCTTAAAAAGGAGAGAGGAGGAATGTATAAAAGAGGGAAGTTGGGAGGCCATTCGGTGTGTTTCACTGATGGCCTCGCTTTCTGTCATAGAGCGGGTGTCGGTGGCAATAACGGTAGTGCCTTCTGTGGCTATGTTTTCTCCACAGACAGGACTGGCGCATAATAGGCGCACCTGCTGTCCTCGTTCAAATGCGATGCCTGCAATCTCGGCAGCTCCCGTGATGTCGTCTGCGATGACGACGATTTTTTTAATAGCCACGTCTTACTTCTTGTTTCTTCTATAGATGGCCATGCGGGTGGCATAATCGATAGACAATGTCATAGCTGAGTCGTTGGCAATGCCTTTACCAGCAACATCGAAAGCGGTGCCATGATCTACTGAGACACGAATGATGGGTAGTCCCAGCGTGATATTCACGCCACTTGCGCTCTCCATCTTACCTGTTTCCTTGTTCCAGTTAAAGGCACAAACCTTCAAGGGGATATGTCCCTGGTCGTGATACATGGCGACAACACCATCAAACTGTCCGCATTTTGCTTTGGCAAAAACGCTGTCTGGTGGTACGGGGCCGTCTACGTTGAAGCCGCGCCTTTGCAGTTCTTCGATGGCGGGGATTATTTCCTGTGCTTCCTCGTAGCCGAACATGCCGTTTTCGCTTGAGTGAGGATTGAGGCCTGCTACACCGATATGAGGTTTCTCAATACCAAATTGGCGGCAAGCATCGTCAATTAGCTCGACGCACTCAATAACGCGGGCTTTCTTCACCAAGTCGCAAGCCTTTCTCAAAGGCACATGTGTTGATACATGAATGACGCGAATGTTCTCGTCGGCCAGCATCATGGCATACTTCTTTGTATTGGTGAAGGTGGCATAAATCTCAGTATGTCCGTCAAAATGGTGGCCTGCCAAATTCAGTGCTTCCTTGTTTAGAGGAGCCGTTACTGTTCCGTCTACTTCATCTGCCATAGCTAACTCGATGGCTTTCTTAATGTATTGGAAAGCAGCATTGCCGCACTGGGCTTGCACCTTACCGAATTCAAATGTGGCGAGGTCGACGCATTGCAGGTCAAAAACATCGATGGTGCCAAACTCAAACTTGGCATCTTTGACACTTTGCACTGCATTTACCTTGAGGTCGAATCCTAATAACTGGATGGCCTGCTCCATGATGGCGGCATCGCCAGTAACGATAGGGCAGCACTTTTCGTAAGTTTCTTTTCTGTTGAGGGCACGTACCGTAATCTCAGGCCCAATGCCTGCGGGGTCGCCCATCGTAATTGCTAATATCGGTTTCATGTTTTCTCTTTTGTCGTTTTAGTAATCTTTGACGCTTTAATATAAGCTATTGTAAATGTCTCTCGCATCCTGTTCGGTCACTTCACGCGGGTTGTTCTTCAACAGACGCTGCACCTCCATAGCGGCTTTGGCCATGCGGTCAACGGCTGTCTGTGGAATACCTAAGTCTGTAAGTTTCTGGGGGATGCCAACAGCCTTAGCCAATTGATAGATGAAATCTACACCTCGCATAGCTGTTTCTTGGTCGTCCTTTCCTGACTCGCAGCCTAAGGCAACAGCCACTTCATCATAACGCTTTAGGTTAGCAGGACAGTTGAACTTCATGACACTGGGTAGCAGGATGGCATTTGACAAACCATGAGGGATGTGAAACTCGCCCCCTAAAGGATAGCTCAGTGCGTGTACTGCTGCCGTGTTCACAGGGCCTAAGCATAAACCACCGTACAACGAGCCGAGTGCCAATGCCTCGCGAGCTTCTACGTCCTTGCCGTCTTTTACGGCCCGAACAAGATTGGCGGCAATGAGGCGGATGCCCTGCAAAGCGTAAATATCCACTGCGGGATGGGCAAACTTATTGGTATAAGCCTCGATGCAGTGGGTCAGTGCATCCATACCTGTGTCTGCTGTCACTTTTGCAGGCACGGTCCATGTTAGTTTTGGGTCGACATAAGCCGCATCAGCAATAAGGTAAGGCGACACGATGCCTTTTTTCAAATGGTCGCGCTCGTCCAATAAGATGGCGTTAGGAGAAACCTCGCTGCCCGTGCCAGCCGTCGTTGGCAGGCAGGCAAACCACAGTCCCTTCTTCTTGATAAAGCCTGTGCCGAAGCAGTCGGCTGCCTGCTGGTCTGAATTAACAAAGGCTGCTACTAACTTAGCAACGTCAAGGACAGAACCTCCGCCAATACCCACAACACTGTCTGCACCGAACTGACGGGCATGTTCCAGGATTTTATTAAAGTCGTTCAGTGTTGGCTCTGCCATAATCTGGTCGAATATCTCAACGCCGACACCTGCACCTTTCAATGCTGCTAACGGTTCTTCAATCAATGGCAGGATAGGGGGTGCAGTCAATACATAGAGCCGCTTGAGTCCTAACTGCTTGTAGTCGTCTACTAATGTTTGGATACAGCCCGTTCCAAATACGATTTTCTGTGGCTGCAAAAGTGTGATTGCTTTCATTTTTGCTTTTATTTAAGGCCGAGGCAAAGCCTCAGCATGCAAGATACATTTTATGTTTGTTACTTTTTTGCCTTTTTCTGCTCTTCCAAATATCCCCAGATGGTGAGTTCCTTGTCAGCCAACGGAGTCTTGAAGCACAGGCTGGCAACATAACCTACCACGAGGACAATGAGGTGGCTATAGACACCTAACATATATTTGTGGTGTGTAAAGTTCCAGTCTCCAAGGTCGAGCAGCGTTTCCTTTACTCCCGTTCCGTGAATGTCGACCTTAGTAGAGGTCAGCACGGCATAGGCAGTATAGAGCACTGCAGCGGCAATACCAATATATAGTCCCTGCTTGTTGGCGCGGCGACTGAAAAGGCCTAAGATGAAGATACCAACGATACCTGCTGAGAAAATGGCATAGAGAGAGAATAGCGCACCGAGAATTCCCTCGCCTCCCCAGAAGATATAAAGACAGGCAACACCTATGGCACCAATGCCAGCCAATACCACCATCCATTTTCCAAACCTCAGTTGCTGCTTATCTGTGGCGTTCTTGCGGAGACGTAGGTAGTAGTCTTGTACCGCAATAGCCGACAAACAGTTAAGGTCGGAGTCAAGACTGGAAATGGCGGCAGCAGCTAATGCTGCAATGATGAGGCCGCGAATACCTACAGGCAGTTCATGCGCAATGAAATAAGGGAAGACCTCGTCCGCCTTGATACCTTCTGGCAGTACGGGAGCACCCTGGGCATGATAATAAGCAAACAAGGCTGTTCCTACAAACATAAAGAGCGCCCAGATGGGTACTGACATCAGCACTCCGATATAAGCCGCCTTTTTGGCCTCTTTGTCGTTCTTGGCTGCCAAGTAACGCTGAACGATAGTCTGGTCAGTACCGTATTTCTGCAAGGCATAGAAGATACCGTTGAGCACCATAACGATAAACGTCAATTGCGTCAAATCCCAGTCGTATGGACCGAAACTAATCTTATTGTACTCTGAGGCAATGCGCAACGTCTCGGCTGGACCACCCTCAATGCCGCACACCAAAATAATAATGCAGATGAGGCCTCCGCCAATAAGCAGGAATCCCTGTGCTACATCCATCCATACAATAGCCTCCATTCCTCCAAATAGGGTCAGTATAATGATGGTAATTCCCAACACCAATACAATCGTATAGATGTTGATGTTAAGGAACGTTGCCAAAGCCATGCTGACGAGGAAGAACACCGTGCCAGCTTTCGAGAAATGACCTAACGTGAAGGCAAACGACGAATAGAGACGGGCAAAGAGTCCAAAGCGACGTTCAAAATATTCGTAGGTCGACAGGCGGATAACCTTGCGGAACAAGGGTACGATAATACCTATGAGTGCCAACAGCACGATGGGAACCATCAGTCCCTGCACCAGCAATATCCAGTTGTCGGCATACGCTGCACCAGGATAGGCTAAGAAAGTAACGCTCGAAATGAGGGTAGCAAAAATACTAATGCCCACCGCCCATGCAGGAATCTTGCCGCCTCCTGCAAAATATTGCGACGTGTCTTTTTGCTTATGGGCAAAATAGACACCCGTACCAATGGCTGCCAAAATAGACAGCATTACGATAATATAGTCAATAACGTGCATCTTGGGATGAACAATTTAAGTTTTACTTACAGGGCTTGTGCCTTACTGGCAATAGACTGCTCCTCCTCGGCGGCCAGTCTGGTCAGAGGCATAAGCATCCAAGGCTCACAAAGCCCCTTTGTCTGCATCATCACTTTCAGAGCAGTGAGGCTCTGGCCTAAGGTGCGGTCTTTCTGGTAAATCTTGGCAATCTCGTTCGTCTCGTCCTGCAGGCGGTTCGCTGTTGCCCAGTCACCCTGCATGGCTGCCTCAAACAACTGCTGGAACATATCGGGAACGAAGTTGCCCGTTGAAGGCACAATACCGTTGCCGCCCAACTCTAACGAGTGAGCCGATTGTGCTGCCCAGCCGCAGAAATAAGCAAAGTCGTCGCGCTGCTTGGCAATGTCGATGCACTGAGCCATACGCTCCAAGTCACGCTCCGAATCCTTTAAGCCTACAATGTTGGGATGGTCGGCCAGTCGGCGGATAACGTCGACGGGTATTGACATGTGCGTAGTAGCCAAGATGTTGTAAAGCATCAACGGCCCCGTGATGCAGTCGGCCAGAGTCTTGTAGTAGTCATACATCTGCTCTTCCGTCAAAGCATAATAGGAGGGCAGTGTTGCCACGATGACGTCAGCTCCCAATGCGGTGTACGCCTCTGCCTGTCGTACCTGCTCGCTGAAACAAGTGCCCGTCAGTCCAGCATAGACCACGATGCGCTTATTAGCCGCCTTTACAACGGTCTCCACAAACAATTGTCCGTCGGCTTGACTGACGCTGTTTCCCTCACCCGTAGTTCCCATCAGCAGGGGGGCCACTTGGTTTTCTGCGAAAAAGTTAGTAATACGCTTGACGGCCTCTACGTCCAACCGTCCGTCTTGAGTTACGGGGGTGACCATAGGCACCACCACGCCACGATACTTGCTATTGTTCATAAGTTCTCTGTTTTTAGTTTAACTATCTAATAATAAAGACGTACAAACGGGTGAAACGTCATCAGTAAAATTAGGTGTACCGTACCCCTTCATGTACAATGCCACCCATAGCGTCTTGTGCCATTTATTGATAAAGGTATTCATACTGAAGTCTTTTGTTGAACGCAACACATAAAATGGATACAGAATACAGTTTTTTTGAGTCCATTTCCTATTTTCAGGGAAAACCTTATACACAATAGTCTATAATATATATATAATATATTATATATATATTATAGTGTTATATAAACCATTATTCCTTACAGATAGAGAGCCTACATTTTCCGACTTCAAAAAACTGTATTCTGTATTCTGTATCCATTTTATGTGTCATTTTTTGCCGAAGATGTATGTACGCTGAATAGGCCTCGCCGTTATTGAGTATAGGTCTCACGGGCGACGACAATAGGTCTCAAGGCTGGCCAAAGGGATTTAACTATTTTTTGCACAACTTTCTCACCATAATCTGAAAAAAGTTATGAGATATTTTGTACCTTTGCAACCGCTAAGAGTTTCCCGAAATGGGAAACTTTTTGTGGGAATGAAACGAGAAAGTTGTCCAAAACGGTAAACTTTTCCCTATAGAGACTACTATAAACGAAACAACGAAATATACCATATCAAATGGAGATTAAGAACTTTACCATCACCAAGCGGGACGGTTCAAAAGACCAGTTCTCGCTGGACAAGATTATGAATGCCATCGTCAAAGCGTTCGAGAGTGTGAGTGTGCCAGCCGACCTCAGCACGATTTCCAAAATCATCAGTCATTTGGACATCAAGGACGATATTACGGTGGAGGATATACAGAACCAAGTAGAGGAGGCTCTGATGCGCGAAGGCTTCTATAAGGTGGCCAAGTCGTTCATGCTTTATCGTCAGCAACACACGGAAGACCGCGAGACTTTGGCCAAGTTGCAGTTCCTGTCCGAGTATGTTGAGTCGGTTAATGCCGCAACGGGTTCGAAGTATGATGCCAATGCCAATGTGGAGCATAAAAACATAGCGACGCTTATCGGCGAGTTGCCCAAGTCGGGCTTCATCCGTCTGAACCGCCGCATGCTGACCGACCGTATTAAAAAAATGTACGGCAAGGAGTTGGCTACGGAATATATTGACAAGCTGACTCATCATTTTATCTATAAAAACGACGAGACTTCGCTGGCCAACTATTGTGCCTCCATCACCATGTATCCCTGGCTTATCGGCGGTACGGTTGCTATTGGCGGCAACTCTACGGCTCCCACCAATCTCAAGTCGTTTGCGGGCGGTTTCGTCAATATGGTGTTTATGGTCAGTTCTATGCTGAGCGGTGCTTGTGCTACTCCAGAGTTCTTGATGTATATGAATTACTTTATCGGCAAGGAGTATGGCAAGGACTATTGGCAGCGTTCCGAAGAGCAGGCCGACCTCAGTCTGAAGAAACGTAGCATCGACAAGGTGATTACCGACTATTTTGAGCAGATTGTCTATACGCTGAACCAGCCTACTGGTGCCCGCAACTATCAGGCCGTATTCTGGAATGTAGCCTACTACGACCGCTACTATTTCGAGAGTATCTTCGGCGAGTTCTACTTCCCCGATGGTTCCCAGCCTGACTGGGACGGACTCTCTTGGCTTCAGAAGCGTTTTATGAAGTGGTTCAACCAAGAGCGCACCAAGACTTTGCTGACTTTCCCCGTTGAGACGATGGCCCTGCTGGTTGACGAGAACGGCGAGCCAAAGGATAAGGAGTGGGGCGAGTTCACGGCTGAGATGTACTCTGAGGGTCATTCGTTCTTTACCTATATGAGCGACAATGCCGACTCGCTCTCGTCTTGCTGCCGTTTGCGCAACGAGATTACGGACAACGGTTTTAGCTATACCTTAGGAGCTGGAGGCGTGTCTACGGGTTCCAAGTCGGTGCTTACCATCAATTTGAACCGTTGTATTCAGTATGCCGTCAATAACAAGTTAGATTATCTGGAGTATCTGGGCAGCATCATTGACCTGTGCCACAAGGTGCAGTTGGCCTACAACGAAAATCTGAAGGAGTTGCAAGCTCATGGTATGTTGCCCTTGTTTGATGCGGGCTACATTAACATTGGTCGTCAGTACTTGACTATCGGCATCAATGGACTGGTGGAGGCAGCCGAGTTTATGGGACTGAAGATTACGCCCAATGAGGACTATAAGAAGTTTGTACAAGGCATCTTGGGGCTTGTTGAAAAGTATAACAAGCAGTATCGCACGAAGGACGTGATGTTTAACTGCGAGATGATTCCTGCGGAGAATGTTGGCGTGAAGCACGCCAAGTGGGACCGCGAGGACGGCTATTTCGTGCCTCGTGACTGCTACAACTCCTACTTCTATGTGGTAGAGGACGACTCGCTTAGTGTCATTGATAAATTCAAACTGCATGGTGCTCCTTATATCGAGCATTTGACAGGCGGCTCTGCTTTGCACATGAATTTGGATGAACACTTGTCCAAAGAACAGTATCTGCATCTGTTGAAAGTTGCTGCCAAAGAGGGTTGCAATTATTTCACGTTTAATATTCCCAATACCGTTTGCAATGATTGTGGTTGCATAGACAAGCGTTTCCTCAAAGAATGTCCGCATTGTCACTCCAAGAACGTTGACTACATGACGCGTATTATTGGATATTTGAAACGTGTCTCCAATTTCTCGAAACCTCGTCAAGAGGAGGCGTCTCGCCGTTATTATGCTCATGCAGAGTAAGTGCTATGCTGAAATACGTTAATACTGGCATAGTATTCCAAGAGATACCCGATGAGGTGACATTGGCCATCAATATCTCTAATTGTCCTTGTCGCTGCCCTGGTTGTCATAGCCATTATCTTTGGGAAGACATCGGACTTCCTCTGGATGTAGATGCCGTTGATGATTTTATCAGCCGATACGGAACGGATATAACGTGTTTAGCCTTTATGGGTGGTGATGCTGACCCCGTAGGCGTCAGTCAACTGGCGCAGTATATACATGAGGAGTACCCCCAGTTCAAGGTTGCTTGGTATAGCGGACGACTTCGCATACCCACAATGGTCTGCAAGACTGATTTCGACTACATCAAGATAGGCCCTTATATCAAGCACTTGGGCTCATTGAAGTCGCCTACTACCAATCAGCGTCTCTATCGCAAACTGGATAACGACCAATTTGAAGACATCACCTATCGCTTTTGGCGACGTCCCTCTTTGGCTGTATAGGGATAGAGCCAAAGCAGCAAGAAATAGAAAGCGATGCCCGTTGCCAAGCCTCCCACTACGTCAATGGCGTAATGGGCATAAATATATACGGTGCTCAGACACATCAGAATATAGAAAGGCAGAATGGTGAAAATGAGCCCTTTGCTCTGCGTCCGTATGGCTAATAGCATCACTACCGTCGTAATACCCACATGGCTACTTGGAAAAGCCGCAGTAGGACGTTCTCCAGCATCGTGGGTAGCATCCAGCATGTGATACCAAAAGCCCTCTGTCCATCCTGGTGCAGCCATTCTCTCGGAATGTGTCAGAAACCAGTCGCCCATGTTGGGAAACACGCCGCCCGCAATGTTCTCCGTACCAGCAGCTAAATAGTAAAATTGGGGGCCCGTTACGGGCACTAATACGAAGATGACATAATAAATGAAGAAAGAGCCGAGGATAACGAAGGCCGTCATCTGAAACTCGTAATAGCGCTTGAAGAAATAATAGAGGTAAACGAGGAGCATGAGGGGAAAGTAGCTGACATAGCCCAGACACATCAGCTCTGAGAACCAACCCCATGATATTTTCTGCGAAAAGAGCCACGAGGGTTGACAGCCAAATAACGATTGTTCCCACTGGGCAAATATATGGTCGAGGTTGGGTAAGGCTCGATTTAGCTCGTAGGTATCGGGGTACCACCAACCTAAAAACAGCATCTGTACTAAAATGCGGAGAAATAGTGTCACTCTGCATGGTACGAGGCGATAGACCGCCCACATACCCATCGTGGCAGCCACGAAGCGCACTCTGCCGCCTATCATTGACTCTGGGTTCTGTAGCTTGACCCATAATACCGCCATCATCAGTAATGTAAACAACAGGTAGCTTATAGCTATCCACTCCACCGTCAGCAATCCTTTGTAGGGTTTCTTCTCCAGCCGAAACCACTCCTTTATTTTCACAGTCTTCTTACCTTTCACCTTTGTACTATTTGTTCTTATAGCCACCCATTCTCTTTATACCATTTTACAGTCCGTCGGACACCTTCCTCTAATTTCACCTGTGGGGTATAGCCTAATTCTTGTATGGCTGGTGTAATGTCGCAACGCCAGTTACGCTGCCGCATGATATGATACTTGTCGTTGTTCAGAGCCGTCACCTTACCCGTCATTCTACCAATGTACTCACCGCAGAAAGTGATGACGCGCAATAGCCAGATAGGTGCTGTGATACGTATCCACCAAGGGTTACCAAGTTCACGTCGTATCAAGTTACTAAACGTTGATGATTGGTACACCTCACCGTCTGAGAGGAAATATCGTCGTCCCGTTCTACCTTTCTCCATCGCTAAGAACACAGCCTGTACTACGTCCGTCACATAAATAAAGGTAATGTCCTGTTGCTTGTAGCCTACGGCAAAGTCTGTATGTGCTTTGATGCTCTTGAACATCATGTAATAGTCCCTCTCTCGGGGGCCATAGACCCCTGTAGGGCGCAGGATGACAAAGGGAAATCTGCTCTCCCCATTCTGCTCTTCACCTTTCTCTAAATCTGCCAGCCACTCTTCCGCCTCCAATTTGCTGCGTCCGTAAGCAGTGTTAGGCTGAGCCTCGTCGCTTTCCAATATCTCTGTATAAGGCTGTTGTTCACGGATAGCTCCCATAATACTGAGCGAACTGATATATACAAATCGCTTTAACGGCATTTTCAACGAACGTATTGCCTGTACAAGGTTTTTCGTTCCTTCCGTATTGATACGGTGGAAATCTTCTTGATG
Organism: Prevotella sp.; assembly: GCA_022511045.1. Classification (GTDB taxonomy): domain Bacteria; phylum Bacteroidota; class Bacteroidia; order Bacteroidales; family Bacteroidaceae; genus Prevotella. The sequence continues at coordinate 11,629 of JAFLSF010000013.1, read as the reverse complement.
CAAACACTTTGTCACACCAGCAGCGTGTACTATGTAGTCAAAGTAAAGGCCCTGTAGTTGTTTGCCCAACGCCTCTGCTGATGATAAGTCCAGTTCTATCAAATGTATGCGTTCATCCTGCAAAAATGCCTTTGAGCTGCTTTTGCGTATTGCCGCCCATGTTTCAAAGCCTCTTTTCAAAGCCTCTTCCACGATGAATGAGCCTATGAAACCACTGGCCCCTGTGATTAGTATTTTCTCATTCATTGTTACTAAAGATAAAAATATTGTTGAGCGTGTGCCGCTTAAAGGGCGGGGACGCGACTAACGAGCCAGCCAATGTTCGGGATTCAGCTTGGCAGTTTCGCGCCGTAACTGGAATTGGAGAATGTTGTCGACACCTACGCGCCCTAATGTTTGGCGTGTGGTGACTTTCTGGCCTCGTGTCACATTGACGCTGGATAAATTACAATAGACCGAAATGTAGCTTCCGTGCCGGACTATAACTCCCATCGTGCCGCCAAAACTGAACACGCGGGTAACCTCACCATCAAAGATACTGCGGGCCATAGCTCCACTCTCGCCTTTAATATTGATGCCTTTATTGTCGAGTGTAACGTTCTGCAGTCCCTCTACGTTGTATTGTCCAAAGTGGCTAACTATGCGATAACTGCCTGTAATAGGCATAGGAAGACGACCTCTATTACTCTCAAAGTTACCGCTGATGCGTACGTCCTCTGATGGGGCAATCATGGGAGCGCTTTCTGCACGCCGTTCTTCAGCACGCCGTTCTTTTTCTGCCTCCCGCAAGCGACGGTCGGCTTCCTCCTTTTCGCGTTTACCCTTAGCGGCCATCGCTTCAGCTTTGGCCTTTTCTTCACGAGCGCGAGCCTCGGCCAATCGTTTCTCGCGTGCAGCAGCCTCAGCACGTCGTTTTGCTTCTGCTTCAGCGCGGGCTTTCTGGCGGGCTATCTCTTCTGCTATGAGACGGTCTATCTGGGCATTAAGAGCAGCATCTTTTTTCTTTTGCTGGGCAATGATGTCTTGAATGGTCTTTTGTTCTTTCTGAAGAGTCTTTACTACGTTTTGCTGCTCTGTCTGCTTACCCTCTAACTCACGTTGCTCACGCTCTCCTTTGGCCAGCAAGAGCGTTTTCTGCTCCTTAATTTGGCTTAGTTCCTGATATTTCTGAGTCAGAGCCTCTTGTTGAGCCTTAACTTGGTCGCCCTGTACTTGCTGATAAGCAGCATACTCTTTCATAAAACGCAGGCGACGGAACATTTGAGTAAGGTTGTCGGCACTGAAGATAAACATCATTTGACTTTGTGAAGAACGGTTACGATGCATATAACGCATAGATTTCACATATCGTTGCTTACAAATAGCCAATTCTTTGGTAAGGCTATCAATTTGTAAGAGCATACTGTCAATCTCAAGATCAAGGTTTGACAGGTCGTGACGAATGGTATCAATAGTGCGGCGTTTACCAGCAATCTCCGTATTGATTATCATAAGGTTCTGTAGGCGTTTCTTGACATCTTTCTGCAAAGAAACTTGACGGCGCTCTTGCTCCTTAATTTGCTGCTGAATCTTCTTGCGCTGCTTCTCAAGGTCTTGTACGGTAGCAGGCTTGTTAGATTTGGCTGACGTTGCAGCCTTTCCAGACTTGGCAGATGTTGCAGCTTTACCCGTCTTCCCTGACTTCGTAGTCTGGCCAGCCTTTGCAGGCGTTGTCGGTTTCTTGGCTACAGCAGGTTTCTTTGCAGCTGGTGTCGTACGCTTCTGCTGAGCATACGGAGTCAGTGCGAAAACCGATAGCAGGGCTATGATGAGGGCAAAGCGCTTCATTCGTTTAGATTAAAGAGACATAAAACGGCGCAAAATATCGTCAACAGGCATCTGACGATACTTGCCAGAGAGTTGGGTACGGGTCTCCCAATCTTCGTCCTTACCTATATAACTGAGTTTCATATCGAACTTCACCTCTTTGTCAGGCATTGTAAAAGTCACCTTATGGGTGGTGGGGAAAAACTTGCGCTCGAGAGGCTTGAAGTCCTCGTAGTCCCAGTTCAACTGATGGTCGCCACGAATATTGTCGCTATACATGATATTAGTCATCTTAATACGGGCATTTCTTCCCTCCGTAAGCCAACGGTAAGAGAGGCGGCCTTCATTATAGGAGAAGATAACGTCGTCACCCAATCCTTGCTCCGAGTTGAGTTCTTTTTTACGGCTATCTTTCATACGAGAACGTCCTGGCTGATAAAGCTCGTTCCAGAACAATGCTTGAAGTGTGTAGAAGTCAATATTGCTATTGCGCATAAAGTCAAGCTGTGCATAAGGAACTTTGAGGAATTGCTTGTTGATGCGGTCGACAATAAGTACATAATCCTTGGTGAATTCCAATCGACCAGCCTCTACGAATCCGAAAGCCATAAGTTGCAAGCGGATAACATCGTCGCGCTTCATCTTCAAGTTGCCTGTCAGCGTCATCTGACGATTGCCCACCTCAACGCTGAATTTGATTTTTGAAGTGATGAAATGTCCCGTCTGGAAATTTTCATCCATCTGCTTCAACAATTCTTGCTGGTTAATAGGCCCTTTTGCCGTAGAGTCGGTGGGATTTTGTGCGGCTTGTTCGTTCTTATTGTTCTTCTTAGCCGTCTGTTCAGTCTTACTTGCCTTTCCCCTTTTGGGAGCTGATTCGTTGTTCTGCATACCGCCAGAATGACGACCAAGGCTACTGCTTGAACTACATGCGGCCATTAGGGTCAAAGAGACTATCCATGCGGCCATCTTGATGAAACGTGCTGTTTTCATTTTGTGAGATATTTTTTTAGTTTTATTTTTCTTATCAGAACTTGCTTGTCGTCGACATTGCTGTCGTTCTCGTCATCGTAAGTGTCAAGGGCTTTCTGCCAGAACTCGAGTGCTTTCTCCTTATCCCCTGCTTGACAATATATGTCTCCAGCGTGTTCCAACATGACGGAAGAACTGTCGGAGTCGTTCTTCAGCGTCAAGTCTATATACTTCTTAGCCTCCTCATAACGCTTCTGGCGGAAAAGAATCCATGCATAAGTATCCAGATAAGTGGGATTGTCTGGCATCGCCTTGACGGTGCGTAAAGACATTTTCTCCGCCTCGTCCAGTCGGACGCCCTTGAGACTGAGGTAGTAAGCATAGTTGTTGAGGCAACCTATGTTGTCATCCTTCCATTGCAGACAAGAGTCGTAAGCGGCAAAGGCCTCCTTGTCCATACCTTTTTGGTGGTAGAGATCGCCCATGATGGCATAGAAGTCAGAAACAATATCTGGGTCGCTCTCTTGCGTAATGACGCTAATACCATTTTGAAAAGCGTCGAGGGCATTGTCCTGCTGACCTTTCTGGAAGAAAGCCATACCTTGATAATAGTAGAAAGCCATCTCGTCTGGGTTATATTGGCGAGCGTCGTGACAAAGGTCTATTACGCGGTCGAGGTCTTCGGCCTGCCACGCATAACTGACCAGTTGCAGGCGTGCCGCCGAATGGTCTGGGGCTATTCTAAGAACCTGTTCCAGCACTTGGCTGATGCTGTCGTTAGACATCTTTTTCATGTTCATGTAGACAGCACAAAGGATGGCTACATCTGGGTCCGTCTGAGGCATATCGAGCATACGGTGGAACAAGTTCAGCACCCGTGTTGAGTCGCCTCCCGACTGCTCGCTTTCTCCTATGACCTGACGCATCAGGCCTATACGGTCTTCCGTCGTAGCGTTTTTGTTGACCAGCACCCGCTCGATATATTCTTGCACCTTAACCGTGTCCTTCTGCTCGCTATAATATGATAGCAAAGCCAGTTGGGCGTTGCGGTTGTCGGGTTCTTGCTTTAGTATGTTTTCATAGATGCCTACGGCCTTTTTCTGTTGTCCGTTGACGTATAGTGTGTTGGCATATAGGCAACGGTAGTTGTTGTCGTTTGGATATTGGTCGGCCAGCGTCTTCATCTCTGCAATAGCGGCTTTCTTGTCGCCTTTCCGCGTGTAGAAATTACTTTTGGCATAGGACAAACGCTCACTTTTCCCCTCGATTGTTTCCAGCCTCGTCAGTGCCTTGATGGCGTTATCATAGTCGCCTTGCTGCTCGTAAAGTTGGATAAGCATTGAAAGCACTTCCTCTCGTTCGGGGTTCCTGTCATATAAGCGCTGAAGCACAGCGGTGCCCTCTTTATATTGACGTTGGCTAACGTATACATTGGCCAGCGTCTCCAAGTAAGTGTCGTTGTCTGGCTCCAATTCCGTTGCCTTTTTGAAGTAAGCCAGCGCTAAGTCCTTTTGTTTTATGGCTCCATAGTATTGAGCCAGATAGTAATAGGCTTCAGAGCGGGTAGAGTCGATGTTGACACAATGGCGAAACAGGTCGAAAGCCGCGTCGCTATGTCCTTTCTGACGCTGGCAGACGGCCTCCAGGAACATAGCGTCGTAGCTCTGCGCCATGCAGGCTACTCCAACCATCATCCATATCGCCATCAATATCTGTCTCATGTTATATTTTCTTGTCCTTCTGCCGTTGCTTACTTTACTCCCGTATGGCCGTATCCGCCTTCTCCGCGCTCCGTTTCGTCCAATTGCTCAACGGTCACGAATTCTCCCTGTTCATGACGGGCAATGACCATCTGGGCGATACGTTCGCCATCATGAATAATGAAATCCTCCGTAGAGAGGTTGATGAGCACCACGCCTATCTCGCCACGATAGTCGGCGTCGATGGTCCCTGGGGCGTTCAGCACCGTTAGCCCATGCTTCAAGGCCAGCCCGCTACGGGGACGTACCTGTGCCTCGTAACCCTCTGGCAATGCGATGTGCAAGCCTGTGGGAATGAGTCGACGCTCCATCGGACGCAGGGTGACGGGTTCGTCCAAATTAGCCCTCAAGTCCATACCAGCACTCTGGGACGTAGCATATTTGGGCAACTGTTGGTGCCCACGATTTACGACTTGAATCGTTACCATTTCGAAACGTTTCTTATTATAAATAATGTGCAAAAGTACGTTTTTTTTCTTAAACCGCCATACAAATACTAAAAAAATACGCAAAAATTAGCACTTTTCAGTCTTTTTACTTATCTTTGCACACAAATTAGTCACATAATAATAACTATGAGCGAGAACAACAACAAACAGAATCAGATGCAGATAGAACTGCCGCAGGATGTGGCACAAGGAAAATATGCTAACTTTGCTATCATCACGCACTCCAGTAGCGATTTTGTCATAGATTTTGCACGCATCCTCCCGGGTGTGCCCAAGTCGCAGGTCAAGAGCCGCGTTATCTTAGCCCCCGAGCACGCTAAAAGATTGCTTGGTGCTTTGCAAGAGAACATTATGCGCTACGAGCGTGAATACGGCCCTATCAAGTTGCCTAATCAGGAGTCTCGCACTATTGCCCCATTCCCCGTAGGAAAGGGAGAAGCATAGACCCCATTGACGAGTATAGGCCTCACGGGCTTTGTGTGTAGGCCTCAAAGCCGACGAGTATAGGCCTCGTTGCGGGCAAGGCCTATAGGGGTTATTTCCTTATGTTTGTCAGCTTGTTTTTAACGACTTGAAACGTGATTGGGGAAACGAATAATCCCTGCGGACAATGTCCACAGGGATTAACTTTGTAGCGGGAGGGGGACCCGAACCCTCGACCTCCGGATTATGAATCCGACGCTCTAACCAGCTGAGCTACCCCGCCATTATGACCGCCTTTATACGGCCGACGTGCTTTTTCAAAACCGGCTGCAAAGGTACAATAATCTTTTCAAATACCAAAACTTTTTAGTGAAAAAACGTGGCGTTTCGGATTTTTTTTGTATTTTTGCAAGGTGAAACAACGGTATGAATAACCTAAAACACCATTACGACTATGCAGAAACTTACCATCGAGTACCCTCTGGCTACGCGCTCGCCTCGTATCGTATGGGACATGATTAGCAATGCTGCTGGTCTCCAGAAATGGTTGGCCGACAAGGTGACAGAGGATGGAAATAAAATGATGACGTTCACGTGGGGGCATCCCTGGACGGAACGTGACACAAAGCAGTCGCGCATATTAGAGATAGAGAAGATGGACCATATCCGCTTGATGTGGGATTATCATGAGGACACTCCCGAGGCCTATTGGGAGATGCGTATCGTGGAGAGCAGCGAGACGGGACATTTGTCGTTGCTCATTACCGACTTTGCCGCTGACGACGAGGAAGAAACGGACTTGCGAGGCATTTGGGACGACAATTTGGAACGGTTGCACAGGGTTAGCGGACTTTAACAGGAGGAAAAAGGAGGAAATTCATAATTTTTTCGTACCTTTGCAGCCTGAAAAATGTTTCGCATTAAGAAATTAGACCTGTTCATTGCCAAACAGTTCGGTTTGCTGTTCGTGGCAACGTTCTTCATCTGCCAGTTTGTGCTGATGATGCAGTTCCTTTGGCGCTATGTGGACGAACTGATAGGCAAGGGACTATCAATGGAAGTGTTGGCACAGTTCTTTTGGTATATGGGACTAATGCTGATGCCACAGGCTTTCCCATTAGCTATCCTGTTGTCGTCACTTATTGCTTTCGGCAATTTAGGTGAGAGCTCGGAATTGACAGCTATTAAGGCGGCTGGTGTGTCGCTGATGCAGGCTATGCGCTCACTTATCGTCATTGCTGTTGCCATAGCTTTCCTGTCGTTCTTCTTTCAAGAATATGTCGGCCCACGAGCCTTTGTTTCCTTCCAGCAGTTGTTGCTATCCATGAAGCAGAAGAACCCTGAGGTGGAGATTCCAGAGGGTATCTTCTATGACGGAATACCTGGCTCGAACCTCTATGTAACGAAAAAGGATATGGAGCGCGGTATGCTCTACGGTATTATGATTTACCGTATGAATGGGGGCTATGAGGATGCTGCCGTTATTCTGGCTGACTCGGGTCGCATACAGGCTACGGCGGAGAAGAAGCATCTGCTGCTGACATTGTACAGCGGCGAGTGGTTCGAGAATATGCGCCAGTCTGGCATCAATGTGCAGGCCAGCGTTCCCTATCGTAGGGAAACTTTCTCGACGAAGCGCATATTGATGCCCTTTGACGGCGATTTCAATATGGCCGAAGTGGGTGGCATTGCTTCTGATGCACGTTCGAAAGGGTTGGGGCGTATCTTGCATGATTTGGATAGTATCCGCGAATTTAATGACTCGGTAGGGCACGCCTACTATCACGAAGCCAAAGAGGTGGTGTTCACATTGCCTGTAATGACGACAGACGATTCGCTCAAGGTTGCCAAACAAATGCAACAGGGGAGAATAGATATTGACTCAGCCTATCAGCATTTAACGGAAGAGCGCAAGCAAAACATTATTCGTGTGGCAGTCAACGATGCACACATAGCCTATTCTAACATAGAGTTTAAGGCCGAATACTCTTTATGGCTGAATCGTGAGGACCGTATGCACCAGATGGAGGCTATCAACAAGTTCACTTTGTCATTGTCGTGCATTATTTTCTTCTTCATAGGCGCGCCTTTGGGAGCCATCATTCGCAAAGGCGGACTGGGAATGCCCGTTATCATTAGCGTCATAGTCTTTATCGTCTTCTATATACTCGACAACACAGGTATGCGAATGGCGCGAGCTGATGAGTGGACGGTCTGGTTTGGCAAGTTATTGGGTACTATTGTACTATCACCCATCGCTATTTTCTTCACCTATAAAGCCAATAAAGACTCTACGGTATTCAACGTTGATTTGTATAAGGATTTTGTGATGCGTATTCTTGGCTTGCGTCAGAAACGACACATCCCACGTAAAGAGGTTATTATCGAGGATCCAAAATATTACGAGGATGCCCAAACATTACGTGACATAGATACTAAGATTGCTGACTATCAGAACGAACATAAGTTATTGCGGTGGCCGAATCCTATCATGGTGTTCTTCCGTCCTGGAGACGACCACGCTATTGAGCAGATTTCCAATAGGTTGGAGACTACTATTGAAGACTTGTCGGCTACCCGCGATAAGCACGTTTTGATGGGTATTAACCAATATCCCATCATTGCTGTCAAAGCGCATACGCGACCTTTCCAGCGCCGTTGGCTAAACGCTGTAACAGGCTTGTTGTTGCCGCTTGGTCTGTTCTTTTATTTCCGCATGTTGCGTTTCCGTTTCCGCTTGTATAAAGATTTGCAGCAGATTCGACGCATCAACGAACAGCTTATTCCTCGTATTGAGGAGTTGGGAGGCAGACAAAATCCCTATTTAAAAGATAATGAGACAAAAGACAATAATTAACGAGATTATACGTACATTATATTAAAGAGAAAGATATGGAAGATTTTAAACTGGATAGCATTGAGGAGGCGCTGGCCGATTTTAAGGACGGCAAATTCGTTATTGTGGTTGACGACGAGGATCGCGAGAACGAAGGCGACCTTATTTGTGCAGCTGAAAAGATAACACCCGAAATGGTGAACTTCATGCTGAAGTATGCTCGTGGCGTGCTTTGTGTTCCCATCACCATCAGTCGTGCCAAAGAATTGGAATTGCCACATCAGGTGCAAGATAACACGTCATTATTGGGTACACCATTTACGGTAACCGTCGATAAGATAGAAGGCTGTTCGACAGGAGTGTCGGCTCGTGACCGTGCTGCTACCATACAAGCTTTGGCCGACCCTGCTTCTACTCCCCAGACATTCGGACGGCCTGGTCACATCAATCCGTTATATGCTCAAGACAATGGTGTGTTACGCCGTTCAGGACATACCGAAGCAGCTATTGACCTCTGTAAATTATGTGGTTTGCGTCCCGCTGGAGCGTTGATAGAGATTATGAACGATGATGGAACGATGGCTCGTATGCCTCAGTTGGTAGCGTTTGCCCGAGAACATAATCTGAAGATTATCACTATTAAAGACCTTATAGCCTATCGACTGAAGAAAGAGAGTTTGGTCGAGAAGGGTGAGGAAGTGGATATGCCTATGGAGTGGGGACATTTCCGACTTATTCCTTTCCGCCAGAAATCGAATGGATTGGAACACATGGCACTTATCAAGGGCGAGTGGCGTGAGGATGAAGCTATTTTGGTACGTGTACATTCTTCTTGTATGACGGGCGATATTCTGGGTTCGAAGCGTTGCGATTGCGGTGAACAATTGCATAAGGCTATGCAGATGATTGAGAGGGAAGGGCGCGGCGTTATCGTATATATGCAACAAGAGGGACGAGGCATTGGTTTGATGAACAAGATTGCCGCTTATAAGTTGCAGGAACAAGGAATGGATACGGTTGATGCTAACGTGCATTTAGGTTTTAAGGCTGATGAACGCGACTATGGCTGTGGTGCTCAGATACTGCGCCAGTTAGGAGTCCAGAAAATGCGCCTGATGACTAATAATCCAGTGAAACGTGTAGGGCTGGAGGGCTATGGACTGGAAATCGTAGAGAATGTGCCCATAGAAACAACTCCTAATCCCTACAATTTGCGCTATTTGCAAACCAAGAAAGAGCGCATGGGACACACATTGCATTTAAAGTGAGTATATAATATATTAAGGTGAAATATTGAAAACAAAATAAAAAAGGCATTATGGCACAACTATCCGACCGTTTGCAAAGACTAGCACCGTCAGCTACGCTGGCAATGTCACAAAAAAGTTCTGAAATGAAAACTCAAGGCATAGATGTTATCAACATGAGCGTTGGCGAACCAGATTTTAATACGCCCGATCACATCAAACAAGCCGCTAAACGAGCTATCGACGAGAACTATTCACGTTATTCACCCGTTCCTGGTTATCTTGACCTACGTCAGGCTATAGCCAACAAGTTGGAGCAAGAAAACCACTTGCACTACTCGCCTTCGGAAATTTTGGTATCTAATGGTGCTAAACAGAGTGTCTGCAACACTGTTATGGCTTTAGTAAATCCGGGTGATGAGGTTATCATTCCAGCACCCTATTGGGTGAGTTATCCTCAAATGGTGCTTTTGGCAGGCGGCAAACCTGTAATTGTTGAGGCTGGTTTTGAGCAAAACTTCAAGATGACCGCAGAGCAACTGGAGGCAGTTATAACTCCCCGTACCCGTATGCTTATTCTTTGTTCACCCAGCAATCCTACTGGAAGCGTTTATTCGAAAGACGAGCTAGAAGCATTGGCTAATGTCATCAAAAAGCATGATGACTTATTTGTATTGGCTGATGAGATTTACGAACATATCAATTATATTGGTCGCCATGAATCAATTGCTCAATTTGAAGGAATGAAAGAGCGTAGCATCATCGTCAACGGTGTTAGCAAAGCTTACGCTATGACGGGCTGGCGTATTGGTTACATTGCTGCTCCCGAGTGGATTGTAAAGGGGTGTAACAAGTTACAAGGTCAGTACACTAGCGGTCCGTGCTCCGTCAGTCAGAAGGCTGCTGAGTTTGCATATACTCAAAATCAGGAGTGTGTGGAGCAGATGCGGCAGGCTTTCGAGCGTCGTCGCGACCTCATTGTTAAGTTAGCCAAAGAGATTCCCGGGTTGGAAGTAAATGTACCAGAGGGTGCTTTCTATCTTTTCCCTAAGTGCTCCAGTTTTTATGGTAAGACAACGCCTGATGGCTCAACGATTAAGAATAGTACTGATTTGGCAATGTATCTGTTGGAAAAAGGTCATGTAGCCACTGTGGGCGGCGATGCTTTTGGCGATCCAGAATGTTTTCGCATGAGTTACGCCACCAGCGATGAGAATATCATAGAAGCTATGCGCCGCATTAGTGAAGCATTGGCTGCTTTAAAGTGATACTGGAGGCAGAAATTGAGAAATATCAAGTTAAAAGTTCTTAATTCGGCTAAAAGTACAAGCTAAATTTGTAACTTTGCCGAGACATTGAGATAGTCAGACTGTTGATTATGTTCCTCTGTTAACAAAGAACTACTATAAAAAAGACATATATTTATAACTACATTATTTTATAACTAAAAATTAAAATCAAGATTTATGGCAACAACTACAAAGGCTGCAGCCCCAGCTAAGAAATCGGGCTTCGGAGGTGTTAAGGACGCATGGATTATCCTCGTGATTTGCGCTATCCTCGGTTATAGTGTATGGTATTTCGTTATGGGTAACCCCGATAACTTCATCGGTGGCGATCGTGACGGACATCCCGCTAACTTGCTGGGTACTGTGTACAAAGGTGGTTTCGTAGTAGGTCTGATTCTGACCCTTCTGTTTACGGTTATCTGCCTTGGTTTCGAGCGTTTCTTTGCTATCAAGAGCGCTTCTGGTAAGATGAATCTCGCTAAGTTTACCGCTCAGGTAAAGGCTCTCGTTAAGGAGCAAAAGTTTGCTGAGGCTGACGCTTTGTGCGACAAGATGAAGGGCTCTGTGGCCAACGTTGTAAAAGCTTCTATTAGCATGTATCAGACAGTTGAGAGCGATAACACTTTGAAGAAGGCAGCTAAGATTGCTAAGATTCAACAGGCTCACGAGGAGGCTACCCAGTTGGAGATGCCTACCCTGCAGATGAACCTCCCAATGGTTGCAACTATCGTTTCTCTGGGTACGCTGACCGCTCTGTTCGGTACTGTGCTCGGTATGATTGGCTCGTTCCAAGCTCTGTCTGCTGGTGGTGGTGCTGACTCTATGGCTCTGTCTGCTGGTATTTCTG
>JAFLSF010000012.1 GCA_022511045.1 Prevotella sp. | reverse complement strand
TTGGCAAAGACTCAACACGCTGGATGCCTTCATAACTGATTAAGGCACGCAGATATTTGGTGGTGAGCAAATCCATCGTTCCTTTCACCTGTAGGAAAAGATTGCCGTGAATTTCGTCTTGAAAAATCAAGTTGGCATTCTCCTTGAAATAGCCTATCTTAATGTAAGCGCCAGATACATACTTTTCAGGATCAGGGTGAAAGACTAAGGCTGCCGCCCTTTTCAAATAGTCTCCTTCAAAAAGCCTCAGTTTGTCTAACAATTCCGCATTGCTATCTTGCAAATCTGCCTCGTCTATACGACCGCTCTTTTTTGCATACTTACGAAACAGGTCGAATGTCGCACCATCTAAATCATCCACTTTCAGATAAGGAACAGGCACTCCGTCCCACGTCTTTCCTTGCTTGCGAAGCATAAAGCGGTCGAGTGCCGCCCCCTTCAGTTCCTGCTTGGTGCTACCGCTTCTATAATGATACTGCCCCTTGTAGCTGATAGGGTAAGGATATGGTTCGGTTATAATTTCCAGATATTCTTTTCCATTCTTTTCGTGCAGATTCACATCTACAATGACACCCATTACATCCCGTACCATATTCGGTATATCTTCCATCAGCCGTTTAGCATTCTCCACACCGCATACATCTCCCTTATCGTCAATACCGACAAAGAGTGTACCACCTTGTGCGTTAGCAAATCCGCAAATCCACTTCAGATATTCGTTACGCCAATTCTGTTTATACTCTATGTTTTGTGATTCACTCATGTTATTTAAGCGTGCTGCAAGTTGACATTCTTGCCATATACATATTTGATTACGGCACAAAGATAACCAATTCTCTGCAATACAGCAAACTTTTATAGAAAAAAAGTGGGGATTTAGGTGAAAATAATTGCGGAAAAATTTGGATAATTCGGAGAAATTTCGTACCTTTGTAAAGTAATTAAAAAGCCCTATAAAGGAGGGTGATAAATATAGATTTTGTGTTAATTAAGTTGTTGTCAAATTTCTAAACAAAGAAAGGAAAATGTTATGGCAAAGGTATTGTATGACATTTACAAAGTGAAGAACACTCGTTCTACTGTTAATGGCCGTTTCTTCGGCCGTGTGGTTCACACCGAAACGCTGGACACGGAGGCGCTGGCCAGTCACATCGCAGATCATGGTTCGCCCTACACGGAGGACATTGTGAGCGGTGTGCTGAAGAAGGCTGAGAGGTGTATTCTGGAGCAGCTGCTGGACTCGAAGAAGGTGAAGCTGGACGGTCTGGGTACTTTCTACCTGTCGGCGCACAATGCCAAAGGCGGGGCTGAGAGTGTGGAGAAGTTCAACGTGGGGCAGCACATCAATGGACTGCACATCCGTTTCCTGCCTGAGCAGGCGGAGTCGAAGAGTCTGTCGGCAAAAACGCTGTACCAGAAGGCTAACTTCAAGTGGGCTGTGGACTTGCAGCGCGAATCGGCAGAGGTGAGGTCTGAGGCTAATGGCGACTAATGCCGGCTGCCGGGGACTTGTAAAATGGAAAGAGCCGCTGACTCTCTGATGGGTCGACGGCTCTTTTTCTGTGTATGCGCAAAGGTTAGTCTGCCTCGGGGGCGATGAGCTTGTAGCCTTTGCCGTGAATGTTGATAATCTCAATCTGCGGGTCTTCCTTGAGGTGCTTGCGCAGCTTGGTGATGTAGACGTCCATAGAGCGGGCGTTGAAGTAGTTGTCGTCTATCCAGATGGTCTTCAAGGCGAAGTCGCGTTGCAGGATTTCGTTAGCGTGCGAGCAGAGCAGTCCCAGAAGCTCGTTTTCCTTTGTAGTGAGCTTGGTCTGCTTCTCGCCGATGGTGAGCAGCTGCTTCTGGGTGTCGAACACGAAGTTGCCGATATGATAGACGGAGCTCTCCTTGCTTTTCTTGCCACGTACACGGCGTAGGATGGCCTCGATACGGAACACGAGCTCTTCCATAGAGAACGGCTTGGTGATGTAGTCGTCGGCACCAATGCGGAAGCCTTCGAGGATGTCTTCCTTCAGCGTCTTGGCGGTGAGGAAGATAATGGGGATGTCGGCATTGGCCTGACGGATTTCCTGTGCCAGCGTGAAGCCGTCTTTCTTGGGCATCATCACGTCGAGCACGCAGATGTCAAACTTGGTCTTGAGGAAAGCTCTTGAGCCTGCCTCACCATCGGGACACAACTCGGCCTGATAGCCTTTGGCTGCGAGATACTCGCGGAGGAGCATGCCGAGGTTTTCGTCGTCTTCGCAAAGAAGGATTTTCAGTTTGTCGTCCATAACAATTCTTTTTAGTGATTACTTAATATTTATTTTATCGTTGTTGTCTCTAATATTACTGCTCTCCGCTCATTTCCAGCACCGGCAGGGAAATGGTGAACTTCGTGCCCTTGCCCACCTCGCTCTCGGCGCGGATGTCGCCTTGATGGAGGTCGATGACTTTCTTGACGTAGGCCAGTCCCAAGCCAAAGCCTTTAACGTCGTGCTTGTTGCCTGTGTGAACTCGGTAGAACTTTTCGAAAATCTTCTTGAGGTTCTCCCTCTTGATACCCTGTCCCGTATCGCGGATGGAAAAGTTCAGCTTGCTGCCCTCGTTCCACGTGCGTATGTAGATGTCCACCGGCTCGTCGGGTTTGCGGTATTTCACGGCATTGTCCATCAGATTGGTGATGGCGTTCTGGAAATGTACCTCATCAACGAAAATGGCAGAGTCGACAGCCTCTATCTCGGTATAAATCTTGCCGCCAGTGTGCTCTACGCGCAGGGTAAACGTCTGGGCTATCTGCTCCAGCATTTCGTTTAGGTCAAGTTCCTTTTTCTTAAACACCACGCTACGCTTGTCGAACATTGACATTTGTAGCACTTTCTCTACCAAGGAGCGCAGACGCTTGGACTCATCGCTGACGACACGACCCAAGTGGCGTATCACTTGCTCTGTCTTGGGCACACTGTCGTCATTCATCATCTGGGCTGCCAGGGAAATGCTGGCGATAGGTGTCTTCAGCTCGTGCGTCATGTTGTTGATAAAGTCGTTCTTTATCTCCGAATAGCGTTTTTGACGGAACACCACGACGAGGGTAAAGAGGAACGTGACAAGCAACACGAGGGTGAAAATGAGTGAGGGTATCATAAAACGCACAGACGAGAAGATGTAGCTGTTCATTTCGGGGAAATGGATTCTGACCACGCCCATCTTCGACTGGGGGTCGTTGCGAAACAGTACCTGCTGATAGGTCAGCTCGCGTCCTTTCTCCTCGTAATCAGGACAGCGGTATACCTCGCGGCCATCGGTCGTGGAGACGGTGAAATGATAGGGTATGTTGATACCGCTATTCATCAGCTCAGAGCGAATGTCTTGGTCGAGCATGCGGAAGTTGATGCGCTCCTTGAGCGGCTTTTCGCTGGCGGTATAGAGTATGTTATAGACCACTTCGTCCAACAGGGCTTTCTGGTAGACGTAACGGTTACGAACAATCTCCTGCATGGTCTTGGCCGCCTCAGTAATCGAGTTCTTGTCCTTGCGCAGAATCATGGCCTTTGGAATGGAGGCGGGCTTTATCTTCAGTGCCTTTACTTGAAATGAAGAGTAGATGGTGCCGTCGTCGGCTGTCACGGCAAACTGATG
Organism: Prevotella sp.; assembly: GCA_022511045.1. GTDB lineage: Bacteria > Bacteroidota > Bacteroidia > Bacteroidales > Bacteroidaceae > Prevotella. The sequence continues at coordinate 44,920 of JAFLSF010000012.1, read as the reverse complement.
GGAATGTTGGATGGAGCCCAGCCCGTCAACGATAATCGAGTCTTGCGTGAAGGCACGACGCTCCGTCTCGCTGACATCTTTTTCCAGATAGCGCAGCGTCTCGTTCATCTCCAGATTGCGTGACACCTGATAGAGTGAGCGGTTGACACTCTCGTCGAACTGCTCTTTCTTCATCTTCACCATTTCTTCTATATAAGAAAACTGGAGGACGAGCAGCGCCAGGAACGAGAATCCCATGATGATGGCTATGGTCCAAATAGTAGACTTCTTCATATCAAGCGCAAAGTTAGTGCTTTCCCGATATGAAGAAGTCGTTTTAGTTAATTATTTCCGTTAATTTTAACGTTTTTAACTAAATTATCTTAGCTTAGTTCTTGTTATACATTTAAAATCGTATATCAACATCGGCACCAAAGTGTATCGGCAAGCCCCGTTGGGCAAAAGCCAGCGAGTTGCCCGTTACGGAACTTTTGACGGCAAACAGGTTGTAGTGCGTGTTAGTGAGGTTACGTCCCCATACAGATACCTTGCAGAGGCCAAAATCGTAATCGGCATGGGCTCCTAAAAGTACATACATGGGCTGCGAAAAGGAGTTAGCCTCATCCCATTGCGTATCACCCTTACCAGTAAGGTCGGCACCGACAGTGAACCTGCCTACGTGCCAGTTGGCACCAATGGCAAACTGACAGAGGGGAATAAACGGCACGGTATTGCCGTCGTAGGTATCGTACTCGTCGAACACGGCATCCAAAGCACTCAAATTGGCAAACCAGTCAATGCGGTTGTCGAAGGCACTGCCACGAAGGGCCATCTCCATACCCATAGTGTGACTCTTGCCTGCATTTACCATGATTCGGCCGAAATTCATATCATCGGACAGTATAGCCAACTGCTGATTACGCAGACGGGTGTAGAAGAACGACAGGTCGGCCTTCAGCTTGCCTTCCAAAAGATTCAGATGCGCTCCTGCCTCATAGTTCCATGACTCCTCGGGCTCGTAACTCAGATTTTGGTTAATGCGGTCGTAGGTCGCCTCATCATAGGTAATGTTCACATCGCCACTACTCAACGTACGCCCCTTTGTCTTAAACTCCGACTCGTAGATATTGGAGAACATTTGTATATTGTAACCACCAGCACGGTAGCCTTTAGCAACGGTGGCATAAATATTAGAACCATCATCGTCAATTCGGTAGGTAAATCCCACCTTTGGCAGCAACTGGCTGAACGAGCGGCTGGCTTTGTTTTGCAGGGCAGCCGTCAGCGTGTTGGTTTGGTCGACAGGACGGATAGACATGCCATAGTGCAGGGCCAGTTGTCCGTAAGTGTCATAGTCCATTTTCACATGATTGTATTCGTAGCGCAGACCAAGCGTAACATCAAGACGGTCGGTAAGGGAAATGGTAGACTGGTGGAACACGCCAAGATTGGAACGTGGTGTCCAAAACGTCTCCTCTACATAACAAGCGGGAATTTCCCACACCGAGAACATCGAGGCCACAGCAGGCGGCATCAATTCCAATATGCGTCCAGCCGTCATGGCATTGAAATCGGTACCAAAGGTGACGGGAGCATCAGTGCGCAACCACTGGTAGAAGCCGAAGGCACCAAACGTCCACTGCCAGCGTTGGCGACTATGGCTGCGAATGGTCAATTCCTCGGTCAATGTGTTTTGCTTCTGCAATTCCTTCAAATGGAAATAATCGCCTACTACATAATCTTGGTCCATCTCCATGTCGTCACGCAGATATTGCCATGACGTGACACTTGACAGCAGCCACTGACCGCCATTGTAGTTAATGTTCAGTCCTGTGTTCAGCATCTGACGTTTGTAAGTATTCATTTCCGTCGTAGCAGGATTATCAACGTGGTTTGTCTCAACATCGTACAGGCCATAGGGGAAGGCGTTCTGATTAGTATATTGATAATCGATGGTCAGGTCCAGTTTCAACTTGTCGGTGGCTTGCAGCACAAAACGCAATTTGCCACCCGCCTCATCCATACGGTCGTTCCACTTGCCGAGTGCGTCGTTCTTTATGAAACCTCGCTGGCCATTATAAAAGGCGGCTGCCGAAAAGGCAAACGTGGCGGTTGGGCGATGGAAATGGGCTATTTCCGCATGACGCGTCAGCCCTGTTCCGATACCCAATGAGACATGGGTTCCCTGATAACTCATGGGGTCTTTAGAATAAAGGCGTACCAAACCACCCTCAGTATTCATGCCGTAAAGGGTACCTTGCGGACCACGCAACACGTCAACACGGTCTATCATATAAAAATGATGGTTCAAAGCAGACTTACCCAGCAGGGGTATATTGTCGTAATAGACACCAACAGCAGGGTCGTACAGACGTGAGCCAATGCCGCGAACATACATGGACGACGTCAATCGCGAGCCGTATTGAGGCATGTCAAACGATGGCACGTAGTTGGACAGCGTTGCCAAGTCGTGTACTTGCAATGACTGCATCTCGGCTTGGGTAAAAGCTGTCGAGCTTAATGGTTGCCGACGCAACAGTCGGCCGTCCTTAGGCTGTGAAACGACAACAACCTCGTCCATATCGACAACACGAGAAGTGTCATTTACCTCAATGGCACATGCAGACAGAGGCATTAGGAGCAGAGCTCCCATCATAGTCAGTTTGTTCATACTTGTGTTAATTTAAAAAATCGGGTGCAAAGGTAGCAATGTTCCTTTACACCCACAATCCCTATTTATATGGATTTTACACTCTGCGCTGACGCACCGCCTCGTACATCAGAATGGCAGCAGAAACGGCAACATTAAGTGAATCAGTAATGCCCAGCATAGGAATACGGATATGGGCATCGGCAACTTGTCGCCACTGGTCGGTCAGTCCTGTTGCTTCAGTACCCATCACAAGGGCTGTAGCGCTACGCATATCGGTATCGTAATACAGACTGGAATCTTGCAATTGGGCCGTCAGTATACGGATATTCTTTTGTTTGAGGAAGGACATACACTCCTCCGAAGAACAAGCAATGCAGGGCACACTGAAAAAAGCCCCTGTAGACGAGCGGATGAGGTTGGGGTTATGCAAGTCGCACAGCGGGTCGCAGACAATAACGGCATCGACACCCGCTGCGTCGGCAGAGCGCAAAACCGCGCCGAGGTTGCCAGGCTTCTCTACACTCTCCAGCACAACCACAAGCGGGCTGGCAGGCAAATGCAAGTCAGCAAGGCTACGCTCTTTCATTCTGACCTCCGCAATGACACCTTCCGTACCGCCGCGATAGGCCACCTTTTCATATATGGTTGGGCTCAGCTGTACAATCCTCTCATCGCCCTTCCTTTTCCACTCTCCTCCAAATATCTCAGGGCAAACAAATACGGTATCAACTTGATAACCATTGGCCATACAGCGTTCTATCTCACGCCGTCCCTCAACGACAAAAAGTCCTTTATTACGACGCACGGCAGATTTCTGCTGCAACTCCTGCAACAGTTTTATCTTTGGATTTTGTGCACTTGATATTTGCTCCATCATAACTCCTCACACTCTTGGAGCCACAATGTGGAACAAGCATCGCTGGCCATACGCCAGTCGCCACGAGGTGACAGTGAGATACTACCGACCTTAGGACCATCAGGCAAACAGGAGCGCTTGAACTGCTGGGAGAAGAAACGGCGGCAGAACGTAGTAAGCCACTTCTTGATGGTTAAGGCATCATAGCTATTGCCAAAGGCCCGTTGTGCCAGCAGGAAAATCTTGGCAGGACGGAAGCCGAAGCGCAACATATAATAAAGAAAGAAATCATGCAACTCATACGGCCCGACCAAATCCTCTGTCTTCTGAGCAATATTGCCTTTCTCGTCTGCGGGAGTCAGCTCTGGCGAGATAGGCGTATTAACGATGTCCAACAACGTGTCACGCTCGGCCTCAAATCGAGGCAGACGGGCAATATAGCGCACTACATACTGGATAAGAGTCTTGGGAACTCCACCATTGACCCCATACATAGACATGTGGTCGCCATTATATGTAGCCCAGCCCAAAGCCAACTCGGACAGGTCGCCAGTACCTACAACCAAAGCATTGAGTTTATTGGCAAGATCCATCAGAATCTGCGTACGCTCACGGGCCTGTGAATTCTCGTATGTCGCATCATGGATAGCAGCATCATGGCCAATGTCCTCAAAATGTTGCATGACAGCCTTAGCGATGGAAACCTCCATCTGTGAAATACCTAATAACTGCATGAGCGACACTGCATTGTCATGGGTACGGTCACTGGTGCCAAACCCTGGCATAGTAACGCCCACGATACCCTTTCGGTCATAACCTAACTTATCGAACGTACGGACACAGACCAGCAAGGCCAATGTAGAGTCCAAACCACCACTGATGCCAATAACAACATGCTGACAATTAGTGTGCAACAGTCGTTTAGCCAGTCCCGATGTCTGGATGTTGAGTATCTCCTCGCAAACCTCCGCCATATCCTTGTCGGCAGGAATAAAGGGGTGGGCATTGACTGCACGCTCCAGTACAAAAGGATGGTCACCAACTGGTTTGGCGGGAATTACCTGCGCATGGGCATGACGCTGAGCATTGATGAATGTCGAATTGGTATGACGTTCGGTACGTAGGCGCTCAACATCAATCTGGGCAGTCTGCAACTGAGGCTGGAAAGAATAACGCTCTCCTTCCACCAGTAAGTTTCCGTTCTCGAATATCAAAGCATTTCCGCCATATACAAGGTCCTGTGTAGATTCTCCAAAACCGCTGGAACTATAGACGTAACCGCTCATGGTTCTGGCACTCTGCTGAGCAAGCAGTGAGCGCAGATAGTTATGCTTACCGATGAGTTCATTGCTGGTTGAACAGTTGAGGATAATCTCCGCACCAGCCATCGTCAAATTATTGCTGGGTGGGATGGGTGCCCATACATCCTCACAGATTTCCACACCAAACTGTACACCGTCTACTGTCTTAAATACTTTTGGTTCAGAAGACAGGATGACGGGTGAGCCAGCCAGATAGATTTCCGTAGGATTAAGGTCTTGTGCCGAGGCAAACCAACGCTTCTCATAAAACTCATTATAATTGGGCAAATAGGTTTTGGGCACAATTCCCAGCAACGTTCCACCCTGTAAAACAGCAGCACAGTTAAGTAACAAGCCACCAGTTTGTACTGGTAGTCCAACCACACTGATAACGTCCAATCGACGAGTAAATTCCAAAAGGCGAAGCAAGCCATCTTCAGCTTTTGACAATAATAGCTGTTCTTTGAACAAGTCTTGGCAGGTATAGCCCGTCAGCGATAGTTCGGGGAAGCAAAGCAACTCCACGTGCTCGCTATCGGCCTGTAGCATGATTTTCTCTATCTCTTGTACATTATATTCTACGTCAGCCACTCGTACAGCGGGAACGGCAGCAGCCACTTTGATGAATCCGTACTTCATATATCCTAAAGATTTGAGGTTTATATCATTATGGTATTAACAGCGATGAATCACCGTAACTCAAGAAACGAAAGTCATGATTCAAAGCATAGTCGTATATCTTACGCCAATCTCCCTTAACAAAGGCACTTACCAATAGCAGTAATGTTGACTGAGGCTGGTGGAAGTTCGTAACGAGCATCTTGACTATTTTATAGTCATAGCCCGGGGCAATGATGATTTGTGTTGACGAATGTAATACAGTCAGCTTACGACGCATCATCCAATCAAGCAGCGCCTGTAACGCATCTCGTATCTCACAGCCCATGCCAATGACCTCACTGTCATACGGCTCCCACTGACTTACATGTAATTTTTCTTCTGTGATGTCTGGGGTTCGAATTACTTTCAACCCCATGTAATATAGGCTCTCCAGTGTTCGCACGCTGGTGGTACCTACAGCAACGGCCTTACAGTCATGGGCGATGAGTCGTTCGATAGTATGACGGCGCACGGCAATATACTCGGTGTGCATCTCATGTTCACCTATAACGTCACTTTTGACTGGCTTAAAAGTTCCTGCACCAACGTGCAAAGTCAGCTCTTCACACTCTATGCCATTATTACTAAGAGTATCTAACACTCGCTGTGTAAAATGCAGGCCTGCAGTAGGAGCCGCTACACTGCCTTTTATCTTTGAATAGACAGTTTGATAAGTCGACTTGTCACTCTCCTGTGCCTCACGGTTCAAATAAGGAGGGATGGGCAGTTCTCCCATCGCATCAAGAATTTCGGCAAAGTTCACACGATTGTTATCCCACTCAAAATCTATCCATTGGCTGGTGCCGTGTTCGCCCTTTCGAGTTGCCTGTATAGTTAATGTCTCATCCTTAACCTTAATAGTCCGTATTAGGGGGCCTTCTTTCCATTTCTTCTGGTTGCCGATGATGCAAAGCCAAGAGCAACGGCTTGTAGTTTGAAACATCTGTTCATAGTCGGCAGGCTGGGCAGGTTCCAGCAGAAAAATCTCTATCAATGCACCCAAAAGTTCACCGTTCGCATTGGTTTTTCGGAAATGAAGGCGGGCTTGAATGACCTTTGTATTGTTAAACACCATCAAAGCCCCATGTGGCAAATAATTGGGAAGATTGTAAAAGACATCCTCCCCTACTGCACCCTTGTTGTATATCAGTAGTTTCGAGTGGTCACGCTCAGACATCGGGAACTTGGCAATCCGCTCATCAGTAAGCGGATAGTTGTAGTCCCGAATGTGTATGTCTTTCGTTTTCATGGGTGCAAAGGTAGGAAATAAATCACAAATCACAACCAATAATTAAAAATTATTTTGTACCTTTGCAGCCGTTAATAATAAATAAGGTAAAAGAAAGAGATGATAACAGTCACAAATCTGGCTATTCAGTTTGGAAAGAAGACGCTTTACAAGGACGTCAACCTCAAGTTTACAAGTGGTAACATCTATGGTATTATAGGTGCCAATGGTGCTGGTAAGTCTACCCTGTTGCGGGCTATTAGCGGCGAGTTAGAGCCCAACAAGGGAACGATTGAGATGCAACCAGGCGAACGGCTGTCAGTATTGGAGCAGGACCACTTCAAATATGATGAATTCAGCGTAATGAACACCGTACTGATGGGGCATCAGCCTCTGTGGCAGAATATGAAAGAGCGCGAGGCTCTGTATGCTAAAGACGAGATGACCGAAGAAGACGGTGTGCGTGCCGCCGATTTGGAGATGGCTTTTGCAGAGATGAACGGCTGGGAGGCCGAAAGCGAGGCAGCACAACTGCTACAGCACTTAGGTGTGGAAGAAGGCCAGCATTACAAGCAGATGTCAGAAATCTCAAATAACGAAAAAGTGCGTGTTATGCTGGCCAAAGCACTTTTTGGACATCCTGACAACTTACTGCTGGACGAGCCTACCAACGACCTTGACTTGGACACCGTACAATGGTTGGAGGAGTATTTGTCAAATTTGGAACAGTGCGTACTCGTAGTCAGCCACGACCGTCACTTCCTGGATGCAGTATCAACACAAACCGTTGACATTGACTTCGGCAAGGTAACGTTATTCTCGGGTAACTACTCGTTCTGGTACGAGTCGTCACAGTTGGCATTGCGTCAGGCACAAAACCAGAAAATGAAAGCTGAGGAGAAGAAAAAACAACTGGAAGAGTTCATTCGCCGTTTCTCTGCCAACGTGGCCAAGTCTAAGCAGACGACATCGCGCAAGAAGATGCTGGAGAAACTAAATGTTGATGAAATCACTCCATCTACACGTAAATATCCAGGCATCATATTCTCTATGGAACGTGAGCCTGGCACACAAATTCTGGAGGTTGAAGGTTTGAAAGCTGTTGATGCGGACGGAACAGTTTTGTTTGACAATGTTTCGTTCACTATAGAAAAGGGACAGAAAACGGTTTTCCTATCACACAACCCCAAGGCCATGACAGCTTTGTTTGAGATTATCAATGGTAATCGTGAGGCAGATGCAGGCACCTACAAATGGGGTGTCACTATCACTACCGCTTACTTGCCATTGGACAACACCGCTTTCTTCCAGTCAGAGATGAATCTCGTTGACTGGCTATCACAATACGGCACAGGTAATGAGGTGATGATGAAGTCATACCTCGGAAGGATGCTTTTCAAGGACGAAGACATCCAGAAGAAGGTCTGCGTACTGAGTGGAGGTGAGAAAATGCGCTGCATGATTGCCCGTATGCAACTGAAGAACGCCAATTGCCTTATTCTTGACACGCCTACTAACCATCTTGACTTGGAGTCTATTCAGGCTTTTAATAACAATCTCATCTCGTTCAAAGGTAATGTTCTTTTTGCCTCGCATGACCACGAATTCATCAACACTGTGGCCGACCGCATTATCGAACTGACTCCTAAGGGAACCATTGACAAATTGGCCACCTATGATGATTATATTTACGACGAGAGCATCAAGGAAAAGAAAGCTGAGTTGTATGCTTGAAATTATGGCACGGAATTTGCTATGAAATCAGAAACAAATATCAGATTATCATGAAAGAAGAAAAGAAGATAAACACGGAAGAAACTGAGAACCTCGAAGATACTGTACAAGAAGAGACCGTAGATAATACGGAGAACACTGAGAATTCAGAGGAAACTGAAGGCACAGAAAATCCAGAGGACACAGAGACGCCAGAAGAGAAAGACCCGCTGGAGGTTGCTTTGGAGGAAATCAAGCAATTGAAGGACCAGTTGCTCTACAAGGTGGCCGAATTCGACAACTACCGCAAGCGTACTCTAAAAGAGAAAGCAGAGCTTATACTAAACGGTGGCGAGAAAGCCATCTCTGCCATCCTGCCAGTCATTGACGACATGGAAAGGGCCATTGAAAATGGCAGTAAGACTGATGACCCCGCTGTATTGCGTGAAGGAATGGATCTCATCTATCAGAAATTCATCAAGTCTTTGGAAGGACTGGGCGTTAAAAAGATAGAGACAACAGACGCTGACTTCAATACCGATATGCACGAAGCAGTAGCTATGGTTCCTGGCATGGGCGACGACAAGAAAGGCAAAGTGATTGATTGTTTACAGACGGGTTACCAGTTGAACGACAAGGTAATACGCCACGCTAAAGTAGCAGTTGGTCAGTAAGAAGATAACAATGTAACTAAGAAGAAAGGCAAGATTAAGTAATGGCACAAAAGCGTGATTACTATGAGGTTCTTGGCGTAGATAAGAAAGCTACGGAAGACCAGATAAAGAAAGCATACCGCACCATTGCCATCAAATACCACCCAGACCGTAATCCTGGAAACAAAGAGGCAGAGGAAAAGTTCAAGGAGGCGGCAGAGGCTTACGATGTGTTGCACGACCCGCAGAAGCGTCAACAATATGACACATTCGGCTTCAATGCCCCAGGTGGTGGCGGCTTTAATCCTTTCGAGGGTGCATCAATGAATATGGATGACATCTTCTCCATGTTCGGAGACATCTTTGGAGGGCGTGCTGGCTTCGGAGGTTTCAGAGGCGGTGGCGGCGGTCGCCAGCCACAGAAACATCGCGGTAGCGACCTTCGTTTGAAGGTAAAACTCTCTTTAGGAGAGATTGCTCATGGCGTAACAAAGAAGTTTAAAGTGCGTAAGGATATTACCTGCACCCATTGTCACGGCTCTGGTGCAGAGGCTGGCAGTACTAACGACCAGTGTCCTACGTGTCACGGTTCTGGCGTTATCACTCATACGACCCAAAGTTTCTTCGGCATGATGCAGACTCAGGGTGTATGTCCAACCTGCGGCGGCGAGGGCACAGTGATTAAGAATAAGTGCAGACACTGCGGTGGTTCTGGCGTTGAGAAAGGCGAGGAACTGGTAGAAATCAAAATTCCGGCTGGTGTGGCAGAAGGGATGATAGTCAATGTCCCGGGCAAAGGTAATGCTGGTCGTCATAAGGGTATCAATGGCGATATACAAGTATTCGTTGAGGAGGAAGAAAACGACACGTTCATCCGCGACAACGACGACCTGATATATAACCTGCTGCTTGACTTCCCGACAGCAGCCTTAGGCGGCGAAGTGGAGATTCCCACCATCGAGGGTACACGCCTTAAAGTAAAGATGGAACCAGGAACACAGCCCGGAAAAACTCTCCGTCTGCGTGGAAAGGGACTACCCGCCGTACAAGGCTACGGACATGGTCACGGCGACTTGGTGGTCAATGTCAGCGTTTACATACCAAAGACACTCACCAGAGAAGAAAAGACTGCTATTGAGCAGTTCCGCCAGAGCGATAACTTCAAGGGAGATGCTGCCACCAGACGAAGCATCTTCCAGAAGTTCAAGAACTATTTCAATTAAAGTAACAGGTATGTTGCGACACTTTCGCAACACACAATAAAATGAACTACCAAGAAACCTGTGAATACCTCTTTAACCAGATGCCCATGTTTGAACGACAAGGGGCTTCTGGCTATAAGGAAGGATTAGACAACACACAGGCTCTTGACGTCCATTTTGGTCATCCCCACAAGTCGTATGCTACCATCCATGTAGCAGGCACTAACGGCAAGGGCAGTGTATCGCACACCCTTGCCGCTATTCTTCAACAATGCGGTTATCGCATAGGGCTTTACACCTCTCCTCATCTCGTCGATTTCCGCGAACGCATCCGCATCAACGGCACTCCAATAAGCGAAAGTTACGTGGTAGATTTTGTGGAACAGGAGCGCACATTCTTTGAGCCTTTGCATCCGTCATTTTTCGAGGTAACTACCGCCTTAGCCTTCAAGTATTTCCGTGACATGGCGGTAGACATAGCCGTCGTGGAAGTAGGCTTGGGCGGACGACTGGACTGCACCAACATTATTACCCCGCTGATAAGTATCATCACGAACATCAGCTTTGACCATACACAGTTCCTTGGCGACACGTTGGCCAAGATAGCCGCAGAGAAGGCAGGCATCATCAAACAAGGCGTACCAGTAATCATAGGCGAGGTAAACGACGAGACGCGTCCTGTATTTGAAGCAAAGGCCAGGGAAATGGATGCACCTATTATTTTTGCACAAGCAAACCCTGAGGTCATCAGTGCCACAACGCTTCCGACAGGTGGAGTCCATTATCAGACTCACCACTTTGGAGAATTGCAAGGTGATTTGAGCGGCATCTATCAGCAGCACAACCTCAACACCGTATTACAGGCAGTCAAGGTATTAGGCCAGAAAGGCACTATCCGTTTGGGAGACCAGCAAACAACGGCAGTTACGGAGGCCGTAGCACATGTAGCAGAAAAGACAGGACTGACAGGCCGTTGGCAAGTAGTACAGGACACGCCCAAAGTTATCTGCGACACAGGTCATAACGTTGGCGGTTGGGAGTATATTAGTCAGCAATTGGCGCAAACAGCCTGCAAACAACTGCATATCATATTCGGCATGGTGGACGACAAGGATATTGACGGCGTACTGAAGTTGATGCCCGACTATGCCACTTACTACTTCACAAAAGCCAACTCACATCGTGCTGTCAATGAAAAGGCACTACAAGAGAAAGCAGCCCTATACGGACTGAAAGGCGAGATATTCCCCACCGTGCATGATGCTTATAAAGCAGCTATAAAAATAGCTTCCCCCGATGATGTGATATTCGTTGGCGGCAGCAGTTATGTCGTGGGCGACTTTCTGAAAGCATACTATCAACCATCAATAACAATATAACTAAAATCACAACAATATGGCTAACCAAACTGAAACAACTAACTTGTGCGGTCTGAACCGCAAGGACTTCCAGACTACAATCAATGGAAAGAAGACGGACTTATATATTCTCAGAAACCGCAAGGGTTATGAGGTGGCAGTTACGAACTATGGCGGTGCTATCGTTGCCATGATGGTACCTGACAAGAATGGACAAGTGGCCAATGTTATTCAAGGGCACGACAACATCCAAGACGTTATCAATTCGCCAGAGCCTTATCTCTCCACGCTTATCGGCCGTTATGGCAATCGTATTGCCAAAGGACAATTTACGCTAAATGGGAAAGAGTATCAGTTAGCTGTAAACAACGGTCTCAATGCCCTTCATGGCGGTCCTACGGGTTTCCACTCCCGCGTCTGGGATGCCAAGCAGATGGGGCCTCGCTCACTGGCATTAAATTATGTCAGTAGCTATGGCGAGGAGGGATTTACAGGCGAGTGTCGCATCACCGTTGAATATACCTTTACCGACCTCAATGAACTGGTAATTGAGTATCTGGCAACTACCAACAAAAAGACCATCATCAATCTGACTCACCATGCGTTTTTCTCGCTGACAGGCTTGGGCAATCCCACACCCACCGTCAACGACCAACTCTGCGAAATCAATGCCGATTTCTTCCTGCCCATTGATAACACGTGCATCCCTACGGGCGAAATCCTCAAAGTGGCAGGCACACCTTTCGATTTCCGCACGGCGAAGACCGTCGGGCAGGACATTGATGCGGACAACGAGCAGATACAAAACGGCAACGGCTACGACCATTGCTTTGTGCTGAACAAGCAGGAGGAGGGCGAACTGAGCTTTGCCGCACGATTGACGGAGCCAGAAAGTGGACGTACCTTAGAAGTCTATACAACAGAACCGGGCATGCAAGTATATACCGACAACTGGGCAACTGGCTACAAGGGTGCTCACGGGGCCACCTTCCCCCGTCGCTCGGCCATCTGTTTCGAGTGCCAGCACTTCCCCGACTCCCCCAACCGCCCCTATTTCCCCTCGGTGGTACTCAACCCTGGAGAGCAATACAAGCAAAAGACCATATACCGATTTGGTGTTACCGAATAATTAAATCAACCATTATGATAGAAATTGAACAAGTAAGAAGTCGCTTCGTAAAGCACTTCGACGGCAAGACGGGTAACGTCTACGCCGCACCCGGACGCATCAACCTCATTGGCGAACACACGGACTACAACGGAGGCTACGTTTTCCCCGGAGCCGTAGACAAGGCAGTTGTGGCCGAGATGCGCGCCAACGGAACAGAGGACACTGTAATGGCCTACGCCATCGACCTCAAAGACCGCGTAGACTTCAAACTGAGCGACTCAGAAGGCCCCCGTACCTCGTGGGCCCGCTACATCTATGGAGTAGCCCACGAAATGAAGAAGCGGGGTGTGGCCGTCAAGGGCTTCAACATCGCCTTCTCCAGCGACATTCCTTTGGGAGCAGGCATGTCGTCCTCTGCCGCTATGACCAGCTGTTTTGCCTACGGACTGAACGACCTCTTCGGCGACAATCAGGCAAGCCAATGGGACTTAGTCTTGGCAGGCCAAGCAACGGAACATAACTATATTGGAGTAAACTGCGGCATCATGGACGAGTTTGCCAGCGTCTTCGGCAAGGCAGGCTGTCTGATGCGTCTGGACTGTCGCTCACGCGAATTCGAATACTTCCCCTTCAAGCCCGACGGCTATCGGCTCGTGCTGCTTGACAGCGTGGTAAAACACCAGCTGGCAGGCTCGCCATATAACGACCGCCGTAATTCATGCGAGAATGTAGTGAAGCACATCCAAGCCCGCTATCCCGATGACAATATTGAAACCCTGCGTGACTGCACGTGGAAACAATTGGAAGAAGTCAAGGACGAGGTGGGAGAAACGGACTACAAGCGCGCCCACTTTGTGATGGGCGAGCGGGAACGCGTGCTGACCGTCTGCGCCGCATTGCAAGTGGACGATTACGAGAAAGTGGGCGAAATGATGTATCAGACCCACGAGGGCCTCAGCAAAGAGTACGAGGTTTCTTGCGAAGAACTGGACTTCCTCAACCAGATAGCCCGCGACAACGGTGTCACTGGTTCGCGCATCATGGGTGGCGGCTTTGGAGGTTGCACCATCAATCTGGTGCGCAACGACCTTTACCAGTCATTCATTGCTGATGCCAAGAAGCGTTTTGCCGAGAAGTACGGTCACGAACCTAAGGTCATCGACGTCGTCATAGGCGACGGTGCCCGCCGACTCTGTTAGCCCCTCAGAACGTGTATAGGCCTCGCTCGTTTCGAGTATAGGCCTCACGACCCACGCGGATAGTCCACGCCAATAGTGCGCATAGTCCGCACTATGAGTCCGGATAGTCCGCACCGAGGGTGCGGAGTAAGCACACTAAGGGTGCGGATAGTCCGCGCTACAGGCGAGAATAGTTACCAATGCCTTTGAGTATGAACGAGCACAAGATTATCAACGACCCCGTCTTCGGGTTTATCAAGATTCGGCGAGGAATTTTGTACGACGTCGTCAGCCATCCGCTGTTCCAGCGTCTTAACCGCATCAGTCAGTTAGGGTTGACCTGCGTAGTCTACCCTGGTGCCCGCCATACTCGTTTCCAACATTCGTTAGGTGCCTTTCACCTCATGTCGGAGGCCGTGAAGTCATTAAGGGAAAAGGGTGTCTATATCTTCGACTCGGAGGCAGAGGCCGTACAAGCTGCCATCTTAATGCACGACATCGGTCACGGGCCGTTCTCGCATGTGCTGGAGCATACGCTGATGAACAATGTGTCGCACGAGGACATCTCGCTGCTGATGATGGAACAAATCAACCGCGACCTACGGGGAGAGTTAAACTTGGCCATCAGCATTTTCAAAGACGAATATCCCAATAAGATTTTCCACCAGCTCATCAGTAGCCAGCTGGATATGGACCGTCTGGACTACCTGCGGCGCGACTCGTTCTTCACGGGTGTCACCGAGGGAAACATCGGTTCGGCGCGCATCATCAAGATGCTCAACGTAGCCGACGACCGATTGGTGATTGACGCAAAGGGGATTTATTCCATAGAGAACTACTTGACGAGCCGCCGGCTCATGTATTGGCAGGTATATTTGCACAAAACCACCGTAGGTTACGAGAAGATTTTAGTCAATGCCTTGATGCGTGCCAAGTGGCTGGTGCGTCAAGGTCGCCGTCCCTTTGCGACGCCTGCCCTCGCCTACTTTTTGGAGCATGACGTTGATGCGCAGTGGTTTGCAGAACATGAGGAGGCTTTGCGGATGTATGCTGAGTTGGATGACAGCGACATTTGGAGCGCTATGAAAGTGTGGCGACATGACGACGACTTGATACTCTCCACGTTGGCCACAGACTTGTTAGACAGGCGACTCTTCAAGGTAGAGGTGACGGAGGAGCCTCCCACTGAAGAGTATTTAAACAATATTCGCCAGCAGATAGCCCAGAGTATGGGCATTGCGGAGGACGACACGCGCTATCTGATGAGCCTGACGGAAATCGGCAAAGATATGTACAATCCAGAGGACGACAGCATAGGAATTCTTTACAAGGACGGCACAGTAAAAGATATTGCTGAAGCCTCTGAGATACTCAACGTACAACTTCTTTCGAAAAAAATACGTAAATATTACCTCTGTTATCAACGTTTCTAAGTTTTTTTTCGTAACTTTGCAGGGCTATATTAAAATGAGTACTGCATAATGGAATTTACAGCCAAACAAATAGCCGACCTAATAGGCGGCCGAGTGGAAGGCAACGAGAATGCCAAAATCAATACCTTTGCAAAAATCGAAGAAGGCAAGGAGGGAGCCATTTCTTTCCTGTCGAACCCCAAATACACGCCTTATATCTACGAAACCAAGTCGAGCGTCGTCCTTGTGAACAACGACCTCGAACTGGAGCATCCCGTAGCGTGTACGCTAATTCGCGTGGAGAACGCGTACGAGTGCGTGGCTAAGCTGATGCAAATGTACGCCCAGATGATGCCTAAGAAAAAGGGCATTGACTCGCTGGCTTTTGTGGCCAAATCGGCTAAAATCGGAAAAGATGTCTATATTGGTCCTTTTGCCTGCATCGGCGAAAATGTTACCATTGGCGACGGTACGGCCATCTATCCGCACGTTGTAGTGTACGACGGATGTAAGATAGGTAACAATGTGACCATTCATGCCGGTTCGGTCATCGGAGCAGACGGCTTCGGCTTCGCTCCCAATACCGAAGGCTATGAGAAGATACCCCAGTTGGGCACAGTCGTTATAGAGGACGATGTGGAGATAGGTGCCAACACCTGTATAGACCGCTCTACTATGGGACAGACCATTATCCATAAGGGAGTGAAGCTGGACAACCTCATCCAAGTGGCCCACAACTGTGAAATCGGCGAGAACACCGTCATGTCAGCCCAAGTGGGAATGGCTGGCTCGACGAAGATAGGCGCGTGGTGCATGGTAGGCGGACAGGCAGGCTTTGCCGGCCACATCAAGATTGCCGACCGTACCTTCATTGGTGCCCAAAGTGGTGTCATCAGCAACACGAAGGGCAACGGCGAGCAGCTCATCGGTGCTCCTGCCATTGACCCGAAGCTATTTTTCAAGGCACAGGCTGTCGTCAAGCGACTGCCCGATATGTATCGCGAACTGAACGCACTGCGCAAAGAATTGGAAGAACTTAAGAAATCTAAATAAGCTATGAAACAACAAACACTGAAAGGCAGTTTTTCACTTTATGGAAAGGGACTGCACACGGGACTACACCTGACCGTGACCTTCAATCCTGCTCCAGAGAATACTGGATATAAGATACAACGTATAGACTTAGAGGGTGAGCCAATTATTGATGCCATAGCGGAAAACGTAATAGACACCCAACGTGGCACCGTCTTGGCTAAAGGCGAAGCACGCGTATCGACCGTAGAGCATGGTCTGGCAGCACTTTACGCACTGGGTATTGATAATTGTCTCATACAAGTCAACGGCCCAGAATTCCCGATTCTTGACGGTTCTGCTATCCAGTACGTGCAGCGCATCAACGAGGTCGGTCTCGCTGAGCAAAATGCTCCCAAAGACTACTATGTCATTCGCAAGAAGATAGAGGTGAAGGACGAGAAGACTGGCTCGTGCATTACCTTGCTGCCCGATGAAGACTTCTCGCTGACGGCCATGTGCTCGTTTGACTCGAAGTTCATCAATTCGCAGTTTGCCACCCTTGACAAGATTGACAAGTTCGCCACAGACATCGCTGCCGCCCGTACCTTTGTCTTTGTGCGTGACATTGAGCCTCTTTTGCAGGCCAACCTTATCAAAGGTGGTGACTTGGACAATGCCATCGTCATCTACGAGCGTCAGACGACTCAAGAACGCCTCGACATGCTGGCTGACATGCTGCATGTTGAGCATCGTGACGCTACGGAGTTAGGCTATATACAAACCAAGCCGTTGGCATGGGAGAACGAGTGCACTCGTCATAAGTTGCTTGACATCATAGGTGATATGGCACTCATCGGCAAGCCCATTAAAGGACGCATCATTGCCACCCGTCCCGGACATACCATCAACAACAAGTTTGCCCGCCAGATGCGCAAAGAAATCCGCAAACATGAGATACAGGCTCCCATCTACGACCCTAACGAGGAGCCGCTGATGGACGTAAACCGCATCCGCAAACTGCTGCCCCACCGCTATCCCATGCAACTGGTTGACAAGGTAATAGCTTTAGGCGGAAACACCATTGTAGGCATCAAGAACGTAACGGCTAACGAGCCTTTCTTCCAGGGGCACTTCCCCGAGGAGCCCGTTATGCCAGGGGTCTTGCAGATTGAGGCTATGGCTCAGTGCGGCGGCCTGCTGGTGCTGAACTCATTGGAGGAGCCAGAACGTTGGTCAACATACTTTATGAAGATAGACGGCGTAAAGTTCCGCCAAAAGGTGGTGCCAGGCGACACTCTGCTGTTCAAAGTAGACCTTTTGGCTCCCGTCCGTCACGGCATTTCATCAATGAAGGGCTACATCTTCGTGGGCGACCATGTGGTGGCTGAAGCAACCTTTACCGCTCAAATCGTCAAGAACAAATAATAACAATTGGCCAAACGTAAATCAGCAAGTCGACAAATGAATCAGATACATCCTTTAGCAGTGGTAGACCCCGAGGCAAAACTCGGTGACAACAACGTCATCGGTCCCTTCTGCGTCATTGACAAGAACGTAGTCATCGGCGACAACAATAAGTTGCTGAACAACGTTACAATTCACTTTGGTGCTCGCATCGGCAACAACAACGAGTTCTTCCCGGGCGCGTCTATTTCCACCAAGCCCCAAGACCTGAAGTTTCAAGGCGAGGAGACAACATGTGAGATAGGCGACAACAACAGCATCCGTGAGAACGTAACCATCAGTCGCGGAACGGCCTCGAAAGGAAAGACCGTAGTAGGTAATGGCAACCTGCTGATGGAAAACATGCATATTGCCCACGACTGTGTGGTTGGCAATGGCTGTATCATTGGCAACTCAACAAAGTTTGCTGGCGAAGTGGAAGTGGACGACTATGCCATCATATCCGCCACCTGCCTGTTCCACCAGTTCTGTCATGTAGGCAGCTACGTGATGTTCCAGGGTGGTTCACGCACATCGCAGGACATACCACCCTACGTCATTGCAGGCAAGGAACCCATTCGTTATGCTGGTGTCAATCTCATCGGCCTGCGTCGTCGCGGATTTGCCAACGACGTCATTGAGGCCATACACGACGCCTACCGCATCATCTATTCAAAAGGGGTATTGAAAGAAGGTGTTGCTGAGGCTCGTGCTAAATATCCCGACTCTAAGGAGGTGGAATATATCTGCTCATTCATTGAGTCTTCCAAGCGTGGTGTCATCAGATAAGAACACGCTATCAAGTCTCTATCGTTAGTTCCGTCAATCGGTATATCATGCAAACGCTTATCGTCATCACGGGACCTACAGCCGTAGGAAAAACGGCACTCACCTTAGAGTTAGCTCGCCATTATGGCGTACCCGTACTCAACGCTGACTCGCGACAGATTTATCGTGAACTGAAGATAGGCACAGCAGCACCTACGGAGGAAGAACAACGGTTGGTAAAACACTATTTCGTTGGTTCCAAGAGCATAAATGACTACTATAATGCCTCGATGTTTGAGCAAGAGGTATTGCAGCGGCTGAAGGAGTCCCCTTCAGCCATCAACATCTTATCGGGCGGTTCGATGATGTACATTGATGCCGTGTGCAACGGCATTGACGACATTCCTACCATTCGTGACGACATTCGCAAGGAGATGAAACGCCGCTACGAAGCAGAAGGACTGGATGCACTTTGCAAAGACCTGCAACGATTAGACCCAGCACATTATGAGGTGGTCGACCGCCAGAACTACCGACGTGTCATTCACGCATTGGAAATCTGCTACCAGACAGGGCGTACCTATACCTCTTTCCGTACCCAGCAAAAAAAGAAACGTCCATTCCAAATCATTAAAATCGGACTGAACCGTGACCGCGAGGAACTCTATCAGCGTATTAACCAGAGGGTGGACCAAATGATGGCTGATGGTTTATTAGACGAGGTTAAGGAGCTCTATAATCATCGACAGGCGAACGCCTTGAACACCGTAGGATATAAAGAACTATTCGACTATCTTGACGGACGCTGGCCATTAGATGAAGCAGTAGAGCGCATTAAGGGGAATACCCGTCGTTATGCCCGAAAGCAACTGACTTGGTTCAAGCGCGATGCCGAGATGCGGTGGTTCCATCCCGACCAGAAACAGGAAATACTAAACTATCTATCAGACTATGAAAGAAATCATCAATAAATACTGGCAAAAGCTGAAAGGCATCTGGCCTTGGTATAAAGGGCTCTACAAAGGGAGCAAGTGGTATACGAAAACTTGTTTAGCCTTTACAACGTTTATCATTGCGTTTCTACTTTATCTCATCATGGTAGACGTCAACTTTCTTTGGCTCTTTGGCAAGTCGCCAGGGATGAGCGCTATCATGAATCCTAAAACCGTAGAGGCATCTGAGTTATATAGCGCAGACGGCGTACTCATAGGCAAATATTTCAGCGAGAACCGTACGCCTGTGGAATATGACGAAATCAATCCCGTCTTTTGGCAAGCACTTATCGCTACTGAGGACGAGCGTTTCTATCATCACTTCGGCATTGACATTCAAGCAGTGTTCGCAGCCCTAAAAGATTATATTGTTCATCGTGATGCGCGTGGAGCATCTACCATCACACAACAGTTAGTCAAGAACATGTTCCGTGTACGCACTGAATATTCTACAGGACTGTTAGGACACATACCCGGAGTCAAGATACTCATCATGAAAAGCAAGGAATGGATAACGGCTGTCAAAATTGAGTTATTCTTTTCAAAAAAGGAAATTCTCACCATGTATGCCAATACCGTAGACTTTGGCTCCAATGCCTATGGTATCAAGACCGCAGCCAAAACCTATTTCGGCACCACACCCAAGAATCTGACCACTGACCAAGCCGCCATCCTTGTGGGACTGCTGAAGGCTACTACCTATTATAACCCTCGCATCAATCCCAAAAATTCCTTTGAGCGCCGTAACGTGGTTCTCCACAAGATGCTGCTCCACAAAGACCTGACACAAGAGGCCTATGACACGCTGAAAGTGAAGCCTATCAACTTGGATTACAGCGTAGAAAACAATTACGATGGACAGGCACTCTATTTCCGCGAGGCAGTGAAGAACGAGCTACAGGACTGGTGTCGTGAGAATGGCATTGATTTGTATAAGGACGGACTGAAGATTTACACCACTATTGACACGCGTATGCAACGCTATGCTGAGGAGGCTGCCATCAAGCAAATGAAGCAGGTACAGCAGACGTTCAATAATCACTGGGGCTCTACCCCACCCTGGCGCGACGAACGTCACCAAGAGATGCCACACTTTATTGAGGACTTGGCAAAGAAGACACCTTATTATAAATATCTCCGTCAAAAGTTCGACGGTCAGCAGGACTCCATAGACTACTACCTTAACCTGCCGCATACCGTCAAGCTATTTGACTACGAGAAGGGCACCATCGAAAAGGAGATGTCAACGATGGATAGCATCCGCTATATGGAGCACTTTATGCATTGCAGTTTTTTAGCTATGGAGCCACAGACTGGCCATGTTAAAGCATGGGTGGGTGATATAGACTTTAAGACATGGAAATACGACAAAGTGACGGCCATGCGTCAGCCAGGATCCACCTTTAAGCTCTTTGTTTATACTGAGGCTATCAATCAAGGCATAATGCCATGCGATACCCGCAACGACTCTTACTTCTCAATGAAGGTAATGGATAAAGGCAAAGAAGTAACGTGGGCCCCTACCAATGCCGATGGTGTTTTCTCAGACATGGACATCACCCTAAAGCAGGCCTTTGCGATGAGCATCAACTCCGTAGCCGTCCGCTTAGGCCAAGAGTGCGGCATCGACCGCATCGCCAAGACTGCCCACGACATGGGCATCCGCTCAAAACTTGACCCAACACCAGCTTTGGCATTAGGTTCGAGTGATGTGACGTTAGAAGAACTGGTCAATGCCTATTGTACGCCTGTCAACAATGGCAAGCATCGGGCACCCATACTTATCACGCGTATTCTGGACCGTGACGGTAATGAAATATACAAAGCCCCCGAAGAAGAAACTCAAGCGATAAGCCAGCGTTCAGCCTATCTCGTACAGCAACTATTGATAGGCGGTATGAGTGGTACGTCGTCACGTCTGCGCAGTTATGTAGGTTACGACACAGGTACAGACTTCGGCGGAAAAACGGGCACATCGAACAACCACTCCGATGCGTGGTTCATTGGAACTACACCACGATTGGTGGTTGGTGCATGGGTCGGAGGTGAATATCGTTGTATTCACTTTCGCACAGGTGAGTTAGGGCAAGGCAACCGCACGGCACTGCCTATCTGTGGTTATTTTTTGCAAAGCGTATTGAAAGACCCTGCCTTTAAACAATATCATGCTAAGTTCCAGAAGCCCGAAGGCATTTCTCCAAACGACTACGGATGTAGCGGCTACTTTAAGGCTCCAAGCGATTCGGACTCCATCAGTATTGATATTCCAGACGTAGAGGGCATCATCCCTGTAGAAACAGGAAATTCCGGATTACCCAATAATGCTGGAGAATCCGGAATCTCTGATAAGCCCGCTACAGAATAAACAACGGGAGGATTAAATTACTTTTGGCTGAGCAATTCCTGCAAGTCTGCACAACGCTTTTTCAAGGCTTCGTTGGCTTGCAGGGCTTTTTGTATTTCTTCGTCCATCTTATCGAAAGCCAGCAGAGCCTGCTCATACCCCTCGCCTACACTATTGAAATTCTTCTGTAAGGCACGATAGTCGTCCAACAATTGTTGCTGCTCGTTTACACGACGCTGGTAATCTTTCAGCAGTTGTTCCTGACTAATGGCTTGCTGCTTTCCCTTATCTATCTGGAAATAGAGGGCTACAGCCAAAATGACTACTAAAGCGATTGCAATGATAAGTGCTATGGTCATATTGATTGATGTGTTAATTGGTGAAAATACTATTTGTCTGGTTATGGTCTAATAAGATTGGCTTATGCTTTCTTCTCAACTTTCATAAACTTAGTAAATCCTGTCATTGCCAACACTTTGTAGACCTCGGGACTTACATTAACCATCTTGAATTCTCCTTTCTGCTGCATGACAACGCGCATTGTCTTCTGTATGATGCGCAATCCCGAAGATGCGATGTAGGTCAAGTCTGTGCAATCCATTTCTAAATTTACACCTCCGTCAGCCAGCGCTGGCTGAATATCTTGTTCAAACTGGGAGGCGTTCATGGTGTCAATACGTGCTCCTGTCTTAATGATGGTCTTTCCACCTTCTTTGATAATTTGTGTCATAATACTACTTTTATTTATATTTGTTATTTTGTTTTCTTGTCTCTGCCTTGTACTATCATTAAGAGACTACAATCTTTTTGGTCATGGTCAGCAGGTTCTTGCCTTGTTGCCGCTGATAACTCACCGTGTCCATGATATGCTTGACGATATAGATGCCCATACCCCCAATTCTACGGTCTGCGGGATTGACGTCCGTATCGGTATCTTCCATCAAGGTGGGGTCAAACTCTTTGCCGTTATCGCTTAACACAAAAGTCAGCTCCATGCCGTTACTATTTACTGTCAGTCCTATGTTGTTCTCTGTCCCTTCCGGATAAGCATAGGAAATAACATTGACTACCATCTCCTCGATGACTAAGTTCAAATTCATCTGCAGCTCCATATCAAGCCCCAGTTCTTCGCCTATTTCTTCGATGAATTGATTGATTCGTTCCAACTCATCTAACTGATTTTTGATAATGATTTCCTTACTCATGTCAGCTATTGGCGATTATAAGTTCATATTTTCAGTTCTTTCATAATCTCACTCATGCGCTGCAATGTTGAGATACGGGTAGGCACTAATGGCAGTCGCAGCACATTCTGAATATATCCCATTTCGTGCAACATAGCCTTAACACCAGCAGGATTACCATCAACGAAAAGCAGCGAGAAAAGGTCAATAAAACGGTGGTGAATTTTACGCGCCGAGTCATACTCGCCTTTCATCTGCAACCGTATCATCTTTGAAAACTCCTTAGGCAGTGCATTGCCTATGACGCTGATAGCACCTACCGCTCCACACGAAATCATAGGAAATGTCAGTGCGTCGTCACCAGAAAGCACATCGAAAGTTCGTGGCTTATTCTTGATGATTTCATCCACTTGCTCCAGATTGCCCGAAGCCTCTTTGATGGCCACAATGTTCGTACAGTCGTGTGCCAGTCGAACCGTTGTCTCAGCCTTCAAGTTCACTCCTGTACGCCCAGGCACATTATACAACACCACAGGTAATTTGGTGGCAGCAGCAATAGCCTTGAAATGTTGGTAGAGTCCCTCTTGCGACGGCTTGTTATAATAGGGACAGACACTCAGCAGACCGTCTATTCCCTTCATATTACCCGTCTTCAGTTCCTCCACAATGGCTGCCGTATTATAACCGCCACAACCCATCAGAATTGGTACGCGTCCCCCCACGAGACTCACCACCAAGTCCTTGATTTTCAGTTTCTCCTCTGCCGTCAGCGTAGGAGTCTCTCCGGTTGTGGCAAGGATGCAGAAGAAATCTGCGCCATTAGCCATCTGATACTCCACCAGCCGAATCAGTGACTTGTAATCCACCGAGCCGTCTTCCATGAAGGGAGTTATCAGTGCTATGCCCAATCCCCTGAAGATATTTCGTGCCATAAAATAAGAATTCTTGTTTTAATGCTGCAAAATTACATAATTTAATTGATAAAAGTCATATAATTGCCGAAAATTTTATTAAATTTGCAACGCAATTACTAACGCTACTGAGACAAGATGCTCCATATATTACGACTTTTTGCCCTACTTACTACCCTATGCTGGTTATATTCATGCCAGACAGACGGCCGCTATAACGATATGCGGACTCCCGAGGAGAAGCAGTGCTACCTGTCGCTTTATGACTCCATGCAGCATAAGACGCCCCATGCCCTCGAATTGATACGCCAACAGATGCTCGCATCGCATGACTCGCTGACTTTCTATGATTATTATCTCATGTATGGTCGGCACTATCTGATTGACGAATGTCCAGACTCGCTGCTGTTCTATGCTGAACGCACGCTACGTTTCGTCAATCATTTGGAGGAACAGACGCCACGCACCCGAGGGTTAGCGGCTATGGCAACCAGCGCCAAAGCCTCCTATCACTATCTGTTACACCATCATCCCGACACCGCCATCAACCTCTACCATAAGGCCTATCGCCTTATGATGCAGAGCGACCTTATGGAAAACCTGCCCGACCTCAGTGCCAACCTGGCCGATGCTTACGTGGAAAAAGACAACTTGACAGAGGCCTCAAAGTGGTATCGTCGTGCCCTTTATCTAAATGACTCATTGGCACTTCCCTCCCAACAGACGTTGAGTTTCTACATGGGGTTAGGCCGCATCTACACCTCGTTAGGCGACTTTGACCAAGCCAGAGACTTCTACGAAATGACCGACCGCCGTTTCGGCGAATTAAAGCCTAACATGCAGTCATACTTTCTCAACAACTATGGCAATTACTATTATTTTCGCAAAGACTACCGTCAAGCACTGACCACCTTCCGCCGATTGAAAGCGCACATAGAGAGCTATCATGCAGAGCAGAACTTCGACATGTTCCTCTGCAAGGTCAATATGGCCGACGTATTTCTCAACCTCCATCAGTTAGACTCAGCCCGCCTCTACGTCCGTGAGGCAGAGGAGTATTTCAAGGCTCATCAGGTGGAAATCGGCGTACATTATGCCAAGACGATACGCCTCGGCATTGCCCTTGAGGAAAAGCAATATGCCGAGATAGAGAGCATCCTTAACGAGGCTCCAGAGATGGTCAATCTGCAAGGCGACATATACGACATTCTCCGCAAGTACCTAAGCCGCTATTATGCTGCCATCGGCGACTACAAACGGGCTTATACTGGGTTGCAGGGTAATCTGCAAGACCACGAGACTTCCGACCGCCGGCGCACCAGTCTGCGCTCGTCTGACATCATGATGCGACTGACCGAAGATACTATCCGACTGCACCACCAATTAGAGTTGCAAAGGCGTGAGACTCGCTATGTCAAGATGAGCAGGGCGGCTTGGGCTATCTTCGGTTTGCTTGTCATCATCACCCTTGCTTTTGCCCTATGGTATAACTACGAACGCAAGCGCCGCCTACAGTTACGGCTTGACATGTTGACACTACGCATGGCCAATGCCCGCCAACGCATATCACCCCACTTTGTGTTCAACGTCCTCAACTCGCGTATGAAAGGCCCCGACTGTCAAGAGAAAGACCAGCTAATGATGCTTGCCAAACTTATACGCACCAATCTGGACTTGACACGCCAGAACATTGTCACACTGGCAGAGGAGCTTGACTTCGTTAAGCAGTATATCTGCATTGAGCGCCAACTTTTGGGTGAAGACTTTACCTTCCGTATCAACGTTCCAGAATCTGACGAACTGGAGCAGATAAAGATGCCCTCTATGCTTGTTCAGATACTTACAGAAAATGCGATTCTGCACGGACTAAAGAACAAAGAGGGACAGAAACAACTCACCATCCTTGTGGAGATAGACAATGAGAAAGCACGCATCACCGTGAGTGACAACGGTCCAGGTTTCGATATTCGCCATTACAACGGCAAGCGCTCGCGTACTGGATTAAACATCATACGCACCACTGTTAACGTCATCAACCAAGAAAACCCACGTCACAAGGTGCACTTCGACATCCGCAACGACAACGGCTGTCATGCCATACTCACCATTCCACGACACATCAAATACACTATTACCTAAACAATAACCCTAAAACCAAACGCCCAAAATGAAAGTAATCATCATTGACGACGACGCAACATCCATAGAAACACTCACCAGTCAACTAAACAAGTACGACGACATCACCCTCTTAGGCACTGCTTCAAATGGCCTTCATGGCATCCGTCTGGTCAAGGAGCAACAGCCCGACCTACTGTTCCTTGACGTAGAAATGCCCGACATGACAGGACTGGAGTTTCTCGACCAAATGCAGAGCATCTGCCCACATCCTTGCCGCGTAGTGATATATACCGCCCACGACCGCTACATGCTGCCCGCCTTTCGGGGTCGTGCTTTCGATTTCCTCCTAAAACCTGTCGATCCCTCAGAATTACAGAACGTGATGCGACGCTACTACGTCGAAGCCTCCCCCCACCAATCTGCTACTGATGAACACAAAGACCCCGAAAAACTGCTGCTCTACGTCAATGCCCAAGACTTCCGCGTAGTCAATATTCGCGACGTAGGTCTCTTTCAATACAACCACGAACTGCGTATCTGGGAGGTGTTAGTAGCAGGACGCGAAGAGCCTGTTCGCCTAAAACGCGCCACTACCAACGATTCGCTGTTAGCTATGGATTCGCGCTTCGTTCAAGTGAGCCTGCGCCACATCATCAACATCAACTATCTGATGGAGGTAAACAACGGCATCTGCCACTTCTATCCTCCTTTCGACAACCTCAGCACCGTCAAGGTTGGCCGCACGTTCCGCAAACAGTTCACCGAACGTTTCAGTGCCCTATAAATCTCGGCACGCTAAGAACCTGTCATCATTGCCAACGAATAATCGTCAGTAGCAATAATCACATCTGCTTTCATCTGTTTTATAATGTTCTTAAATTGGTTTTCGTCTGTACAGGCGGATGTTAAGTCAATTATTTTCTTATGAAAATTGACAGGATGTAAGGCAAGCACTGACTTTATATACATACTATTCCTTGTATGCAAATTGGCAGCAGTAGCCAATTCCTCATCATAATCTTTGCAGCCTGCTATCTGCTTATCCACTTTGTAAAGCGCCAAGATTGCATGCGACAAAGCATCGCTTGCAGCAAAGACAATACTGGAGGGTGAAGTATGGAAACTACCACACCTAAACCCTTTATTGTCCAGTGGGTCTTTACTGCTAATCAGATAAGGAGGATTATTAAAGTCGGCCAACTGCGCAAATGAATGTTGCAAAATACCTGTCTCCGTATCGTAATTAAATACAACGCTATCGCCATAGGACATCCAACGACATTCCACATCCGAGACGCGCCACACGGCAGCCAGCGTAGCAAACGAGCCTTCATCATAGAATTTGTCAAGAAACATCCCGCCTTGTTGCCGCGCCTTTTCTTCACACTCTTTGTAGAAACTCTCCCAAATGCCATCTATCCATTCATCAAGCATTATAAAACTCGCGATAGGAGTCTCTGGAAGATTATCAAGCAAATAGCGCGACCAGCGCTCTGCAAACACGCCCCCGCCACCTGCTCCATCAGACACAGCTATTATGTTGGCTTTTGCCAACGCCGCATCTTCATTGACCTCCATTGTGCCAAAGTCTTTCGACACCGACACGCATGCAAATTTATTCATACCTTGCTAATGTTTGTGGGAGTACCTATATCCATAAGTTGTATCAAGGTTGCCATCTCCACGTTCATTGACATAGCCACATGCCTTGCATCTGTTTGGTCACCACGAATATCAGAGATAGGAGCATTATATCTCGTTGGCAACAGACTTGACATATCATAAAGTAACTCTGCATATCTATCACCACTTAACTCGCCTTTCTCCGTAGGCAGCAGCACTTGTTCTGTACCATTAGGTGTAACGTGAATGTTCCATAGCAGGACATTACCGTCGTTTGTAAATAGCGATTTCAGCTCATTAGCCTGTTGCACCAGTTCTTCACGGGTCGCATGGTTAAACTCTCCGTCGGTGATATGAATGATGGTGGGCGGGTAACAGTCCGTTTCTTTATGCTTCTCCAACCACTGGTGCAGCAACTCTTCAGCACGTTTAAATGCAAGGTGCAGATGCGTCCAGTGTCCGTCATGCCGTGCCTCCAGCCATTGCACTTTCTCTACCTCTTTAATCACTACCCCCTTACGCGTATGCTTTTCCTCTCTCACCGTTATTCTCTTATAAGGGTTGTTCTTCAATTCTTCTGGCGAAACAAAGTCGCGCCCCTCAAGTTTTCCTCCCCATCCGCTATAGGCCTCGTGCCCATAGCCTATCATGGCTATGTCGTAATAGTGGCGCACCTCACTGGTCTTAATACACCGCAGCACCAGTTCATTTATCTGGTTGTTCACTATTCTCGCAACACACTCCGCCAGTGTCATCTGCTCACCATTAAGTGTCACATGCCGTTTCATTGATACCGATTGGTCTACCAAGAATATAAATGCCGTAGGCGTATTCCTCGTTAT
Organism: Prevotella sp.; assembly: GCA_022511045.1. Lineage (GTDB taxonomy): Bacteria > Bacteroidota > Bacteroidia > Bacteroidales > Bacteroidaceae > Prevotella. The sequence goes on along the minus strand of JAFLSF010000012.1, from coordinate 16,374 downwards.
CTGTGCTGTGTAGGCATCCTTGCTCTGCAGTACCGTTGGCTGCGCAGGCATCGGTATGCCAAAGTTGCCGATATTCATAATGCGCTCCAACGGGATAAAGTTTTTCACCAATACCTCCGCTTGAAAATAAGGCTGTTCCTCCTCCGATAGGTCGAACTGCCTCCGTGCTTTCACTGCAGAAAAGTGTATCTTCTCAAAATGCTTCAAGTCGCTGCCCTTACTGGCACCAGTGCGCGTAGCGTTCATATCCGAAAACTTCGTGTCCTGCCAGTAGATGACTTCGGGGTCTATCTCCAGTATCACAGGATTCGACAGCCGCCCGTCTTGCATGGCGACGTACATCATCGGGTGCTGCGTTGTAAAACTCACTCTGACGTAGTGCTGCAACCTGTCGCGGCTGTCAAGTTCGCGCGACAACATTCCACCGCCAGGCTTGGCTATTTTTATACCCTTGTCCTCGCAGTCACCCCACGAGTATAACCCTCCGTGCCTGATGATTGACTCCAGATTATCCCTGTCCGTAAAATGATATAATTTCTTTATTCCGTGCTTGTCCAGCAGAGTCTTAAATGCCTCCCAGTTCCTTTTCTTGTTCATCGTCTGTATGCCCATTATTTAGTTTGTTCATTGCTTTCTATTCTGCAAACGGAATTTCCATTTCCGTACATCCTTTCCCTTGCATATTATCCGCCACCTTATCTCCGTAAGGATATATTCCCTCCACATAAGCCTTTACCAGCGATGCGTGCGATAGCGGCTTCTTCGCCTCCTCCACATCGGCGTTTGTGTCGTAGTCCAGCAGCACTATCGTCTTCGTCTGGCTTGCCTTGCGCAACCGCTCTATGATGTCCGCCACCCTGTTCTCCAACACCCATTTGTAGGTCGGAATGTATATCTGCTTCCGTGCCTCCACATATCCTAATAGTTCCGTGCCGAACACCCCTTTCCTGTGTCCCAATGGTCGACCATACCTCCGCACCGTGCGCTTCAGTCCTTTCATCGTGTTGTTGTCAAACAGCGAAGTGTCTACGTCGCACCCCTCAAACACTTTCAGCCCCTGCCATATCGCCTCCACACACGTTGCCGTGTAACCCTCGCTGAATGGCACGGGTATGCCGCCGTGCGGATAGAACGGGCTGAGCCTCACCAGTCCGTCCGTTGCACTGCTCGTCACATCGGCCAGTATCGCATCGGGGTATTGCTTCATCAGCGTCTCCCGCTTTCTTCTTTTGCTTGCTATAAGTATCATTGCTCTACGAGTTTATCCTTATACTCTGGTAATAGTTTCTCAAATTTCTCTCTTGTTTGGCGGGGAATGATTATCTTTTGGAGAGAGGAACAACCCAAAAAAGCATTACTGTCAATAAAGGTAACAGAAGCAGGAAGAGTTATCTTTTGAAGAGAGGAGCAACATTCAAAAGCCCCCCAACCGATTGAAGTCACAAACTGCGGAATAATAATCTCACGGAGAGAGGAACAATCCCTAAAAGCTCCCCAACCAATTGAAGCCACAGAATCGGGAATAATAATCTCACGGAGGGAGGAACAGCCCATAAAAGCAATATCACCAATCAAGGTCACAGAAGCGGGAAGGAAAATCTCTCGGAGAGAGATGCAATCCCTAAAAGCTCCCCAACCAATTGAAGTCACAGAAGCGGGAACAATAATCTCATGGAGACATTCACAATTATAAAAAGCACTATCACAAATAACCTCCGTTCCTCCTAAGATTCTATAATTTGGAAGACTCCAGTATGGATATTCCAACAATCGCTTTTTATCTTTGCTGTATATTACATCATATTCATCCGTCCAAGCATTTGCTAAATCCTCATCCGTCACCTTTGTAGATAACTGCGCTTTCGGTTTCTCAACCTCAAGCAACATAAAAGAGGCGTGGGCAAGGTTCTTGGTGGAATGGCACAACAGGAACAGGGCGGACAGGCGGTTCAGTTCTGCATCAGCCGACGGCAAGACATCCTTGAGTAATCGGCAGGCAGAAAGGTCGGCATAATCATTGGCGGAAAAGAGCAGGCGGTCTGATGCGCCATATTCTTCTAAGTATTCGGGATGCAGTGCAATAAGTTTCAGCGAAAGGAGCATGGAAACAATGGAGAAGTCGTCAATGCGCTCGCCAAAGTCATCCTCCGTCCGTTGTGGATGGCGAAAGTCGGGACTGCCCAACTCGCGAGCCTGCTGCCCTTGCATGGCGGGAACAAACATACCGTCGTAGTCTACCAATACGAGCGAGCCGTCAGCACGCACCAGAATATTGTCGGGCTTCAAGTCGCCGTGAGCAAAGGACTGCTGCATGAGCCATACGGCCAACTGGCTGAAACGATAGACCAACAAGTCGAGCGAACGCTGGTCGGCAAGATGCTCGCGGAGGTATTTGTCAAGGGTGACACCCTCCACCCAGTCCATGAGCAACACGGGAAACTCCGTTTCTTGCGACTGCTCGCTGTCTACAAACAGTTCGCCCTCCATGTAGCGGAACGACACCAAATAGGGAAAGGACGTGTCGCGCAACTCCTCCGCAATCAGCTTGTAACTCTCAGCACGGCCAGCCTGTTCGCGGTGGAAACAACGCACGGCATAGAGTTTGCCTGTCTCTACGTCTCGCATCTTAAACACCACCGCAAAGTTGCCACTACTCATCACAGGCGTGCCGTCAGCATCCAAGACGGGGCGTAACGCAGTCAGTTCGGCAAAGTTGTCCTCCGCCAGCTTGATGGATTCTACGTATTCGGATATAAGCGGATAATTCATTGTTTGTCAGTCTACATGGATTGGGTCAGATGGATTCCTCGGTCTTAATATACATAGGATTGAGTTACTTGCAAAGGTACGAATAAGCAAGCAAAAAGCCAAAACTTTTTTGGACTTTTTCGTGTGTCAAGATTTGTTACGACGAGAATAGGCCTCGTTGCCCGTGAGGATAGGCCTCAACAGGAACGGGGATAGTCCACACCACGAGTGCGGATAGTCCGCACTATGAGTGTGCTTACTCCGCAGTCACAGTGCGGATAGTCCGCGCTACTTGTATGCAGTAGGGACACAAAAGAAGAGCCGCCGACTCTGGAGGGATGTCGGCGGCTCTCGTGATATGGTTGGACGGTTGTTAGTTCAGTCCAAAGAGGACGCGGAGTCCACCGTCAACGCCTGAGAAGCCCATGAAGGCCAGCGACAGGAGGCCTGCGGAGAGCATGACGATAGCCATGCCGCGCATGCCCTTAGGGACGGTGACCAGCTCTAACTGCTCGCGCATACCAGCAAAGACGGTCAGTGCCAAGCCAAAGCCGATGGCTGTGGAGAAGGCATAGACGACGCTCTGGATGAGGTCGAAGTCTTTCTGGATGACCAGAATGGCGACGCCGAGCACTGCGCAGTTGGTGGTGATGAGGGGCAGGAAGATGCCTAAGGCTTGATAGAGAGCGGGCGACACCTTCTTCAGAATAATCTCTACCATCTGCACCAGTGAGGCGATGACCAAGATAAACGCAATGGTCTGAAGATATTGCAGGCCGTTGGGGTCGAGCACAAACTTTTGCACGAGCCATGTGACGATGGTTGCCAGCGTCATAACGAAGGCTACGGCTGCCGACATTCCGAGCGAGGTATCTACTTTCTTGGACACGCCGAGGAAGGGACAGATGCCGAGGAACTGCGACAGGATGATATTATTGACGAATATTGCGCTAATGAAAATCAATATGTATTCCATAATTTCCTAATTGTTTGATTTACGATTTACGGAGTTTGTTCACAATAGCGATGAGGAAGCCCAGCATGATGAAGGCTCCCGGAGGCAACACAAAGAGCAGGATGTTGTACTCCTCGGGCAGCAGGACGAGTCCGAATACTGAGCCAGAGCCCAACAGCTCACGGCAGATGCCCAGCAGGGTGAGGCCTAACGTGAAGCCTAAGCCGATGCCAATGCCGTCGAACAGCGAGGCTACGGGTGAATTCTTAGCCGCAAAAGACTCTGCGCGACCCAAGATAATACAGTTCACCACGATAAGCGGAATGAACAGGCCCAGGGCGGCGTCGATGTCAGGCAGATAGGCTTTGATTATCATCTGCAAGAGTGTAACGAAGGCGGCAATTACCACGATAAAGACTGGGATGCGCACCTTGTCTGGGGTTACAGACTTGAGACACGAGATAACAACATTGGTGCAAATGAGCACGGCCATAGTAGCCAGACCCATAGACATACCATTCATGGCAGAGGTGGTAGTGGCCAGCGTGGGACACATACCCAGCATCAGGACGAAAGTCGGGTTATCCTTGACGATGCCATTCTTTATAATATCCATGTAATTCATAGCTTATTCCTCCTCTTTGTTTTGTTGTGTGGCTCCGCTCTCTGCGTCTGTATCGGCATTGGCGGGTGTAGCCTTGTAAGCGTTGTAAGCATTGTTGACTGCCTTGAGGAAGGCACGGCTGGTAATGGTCGAGGCAGTGATAGCGTCAACCTGTCCGCCATCCTTAGAGACGGTGAGGGGCTCAGCGGGTATCTTTCCGATGATGTCGCCCTTCTCTCCCTTCTGGAACCACTGGTCAGCCTTTGCACCCAATCCCGGGGTCTCGGCGTGTTCCAACAGCGTATAACCTAAAATCTTGCCCTCGGGGTCGAAACCTACGAGCACTTTCAAGTCTCCGCCGAAACCACCCGTAGTAGACTCGACGGCGGCACCGAGGTCTTGGCCTTGAGCATCCTTCACCTGATAGATGGTGAAAGAAATCTCCTTGCCATTCTCGTCGTTCTGCGTCACCACAACGGGCTCGGCAACTTCTATCATTTCAGACACCATGACGGTTTTGATACCATTGTCCAGTGCCATCTTTTTCTGTTCGTTGATGGGCTCCTCGGTAAGGTGATTAACAAAAGCGAGGATGCCACCCATGATGACTGCTACTAATGTGAGTACCAGCACCATATTCGTCAAAGATGATTCTAATTTCTTCATAATCTCTAATGTTTAGTTGTTCATCTTTAATTTACTTGGCAGGCACTTCACCGAAGCGCTTGGGCTTTACATAAGAATTGATGAGCGGCGTAAAGGCGTTCATTATCAGAATGGCGAACGACATACCCTCGGGATAAGCACCCCAGTAGCGGATGACAACGGTGAGGAAGCCGATGCAAACACCATAGATAAGTTGGCCCTTGGCCGTCATGGGCGACGTAACATAGTCGGTAGCCATAAAGATGGCACCTAACATCAGACCACCAGAGAAGATGACGCTGAACGGGTCGGCGTATGCGGGGTGTACAAGGTGCATGATGCCTGCAAAGACAAACACTGTACCAATGATGCTGACGGGGATGTGCCATGTGACAATCTTCTTCCACAGCATGTAGGCCAAGCCTAACAGCAGGGCGAAAGCACAAATCTCACCCACAGCACCAGCACCCTCGGGATGATTACCGATGAGGAGGTCAAGCGCAGAGGGCAGTTTCTCGAGCAATGAAGCATCGCCAGTCTTGATGGCCTCTTGCATGATAGCCAGCGGAGTGGCACCAGTCGCGGCATCGAGGTAGCTGGTGTGCTGGCCAATGGCTGGCCATGTGGTCATCTGTGCGGGGAAGGCTACCAGCAGAGCAGCACGACCCACCAGAGCGGGATTAAAGAGGTTATTGCCCAAACCTCCGAAAGTCATCTTGGCAACACCGATGGCAAACAGGGCACCGATGATGATAATCCAGATGGGGAGATTGGACGGCAAGTTGAATCCGAGCAACAGACCCGTAAGAATGGCTGAACCATCGCAAACGGTGTTGCGCTCGTTCTTGAGCATAAACTTATTGATAGCCCACTCGAAGAATACGCAGGCTACTACACTCGTAGCACAGACAATGGCTGAACCAATGCCGAAGAAGTAGAACGACACGAGCAGGGCGGGCAGCAAGGCGATGATAACGCCATACATGTTGCGCTCGACGGTGTCAGTTCCGTGTGCATGAGGTGATAATGATACTATTAACTTTCCCATAATTTTATTTACGGATTTACTGATTTACAATTTACCGATTTACTTCTTTGGGGCTGCGGCTGCTGCGCGAGCACGAATAATCCCCATAACGGTGGTCTTGGCCTGACGGATGTTGTCGAGCAACGGACGGTGGGCAGGACACGTGAACTGGCACGAGCCACACTCGATACAGCTGACGACCTCCTCATGCTCGGCACGCTCCCAGTTCTTGACGGCTGCGAGTTTAGCCAGCAAATAGGGCTCCAATCCCATCGGGCATGCGCTGACACACTTGGCACAACGAATACAGGGGTTGGGTTCCTTGCGGAGAGCCTCCTCACCAGAGATAATGGTTACCGAGTTGGTACCCTTACAGATGGGCACTTCGACAGAAGTCAAAGCCTTACCCATCATCGGGCCACCAGCCAACAGTTTGTTGTCGCCCTCGGGCATACCTCCGCAGGCCTCGATGAGGTCTTTCATGGGCGTTCCCATGCGAACGAGGAAGTTGCCAGGATTTTTCACCTGCTTGCCAGTAACTGTGGTATAACGCTCGAACAAAGGCTTGCGCTTCATGACTGCCTCGTAGACGGCATAAGCCGTACCTACGTTCTGCACAATGGCACCGACATTGACGGGGATAGCAGGGGGAGCAGGTACTTGACGGCGAATCACGGCGTCGACCAACTGCTTCTCACCACCCTGCGGATAGCGCTGCTTCAAGGGTACTACCTCTACACTGTATGCTGAACCAGCAAAGGCATCGGCACATTTCTTGGTCAGCAAGTCAATAGCTGGCATCTTGTTTGTCTCAATACCGATATAGCCCTTTGTAACTTTAGCGGCCTTCATCAGCAACTCCAGACCAACGATAATCTCGTCAGCATGTTCCATCATCAGACGGAAGTCGGCGGTGATATAAGGCTCGCACTCAACGGCATTGATGATAACGCACTCGGCTTTGGCCGTTGGAGGAGGACAAAGCTTGATGAATGTGGGGAAACAGGCACCACCCATACCCACGACACCAGCAGTCTTGATGCGCTCTACAATCTCCTCGGGAGTCAACTCTGGGTGAGCCTTGACGGTCTCTAACTTATCAGAGCGGTCAATCGTCTCTTCCCATTCGTCACCCTCAACATTGATGATAATCACGGGCTTGCGATAACCTGTGGCATCAATAGCCGTATCAATCTTGAAAACAGTACCGCTGACACTGCTGTAAATAGGAGCAGAAACAAAGCCGCCAGCCTCAGCAATCAGCGTACCAACCTTTACCTTGTCACCTTTGGCAACAACGGGCTTGGCAGGAGCACCAATGTGCTGGCTAAGCGGGAAAATAGCCTGCTTGGGAAGGGCTGCAACTTGTGTCGCTACTTCGTGAGTCAGCTTATTCTCTTCGGGGTGTACACCACCTATACGGAATGTTCTTACGTTCATGCTTGTTCCTCCTTTTCTGCTTTAGGTTGAGCCAGAGCTTCTTGCGGTTGGGATGCCGGAGCCTCCGGTTTCGGCTTTGGAGCCGGGAAATTCACTGCGTGGATGGCATTGGTAGGACAAACGGCCACGCACTTCTTACACAGACGACACTTGTTGAAATCAATGTAAGAGGCATTGCCCTCAATGGTGATTGCACCAAAGCTACATTCCTTCTCACACTTGCCACAGCCGATACATGCGGCCTTACAAGCCTTCATAGCCACAGGGCCCTTGTCGCGGTTGACGCAGGAGACAAACACTCTCCTACCCTTCGGGCCTTTCTTGCGCAATTCGATAATGTGACGAGGACAAGCCTTGACACAGGCACCACAAGAGGTACACTTCTCCTCATCTACCTCGGGCAAGCCTGTTTCTGGATTCATGCGGATGGCATCGAACTGACAAGCAGCGACACAATCGCCACAGCCCAGACAGCCAAAGCCACAAGCCGTCTCGCCAGCACCACAAGCATTCATGGCTGCGCAAGTACGCAAACCACTATACTCTGCAATCTTCGGGCGCAAAGCACATGTTCCGTTACAACGCACAACGGCCACCATAGGGTCGCCGTTGGCAATAGCCATACCTAAAAGGTCGGCCACCTTACCCATCACATCTTGTCCGCCGACAGGACACATCAGTCCGTCAAGGCTGCCAGCATCGGCTCCCTTAACAAGAGCATCAGCCAGACCACCACATCCAGCAAAGCCGCAGCCACCGCAGTTGGCACCAGGTAGCACCTCTTGAACCTGCGCGATGCGCGGGTCTTCGTAGACTGCGAACTTCTTGGAGCAGACATACAGCACAAGGGCGGCTATCAAACCGATGGCGCCCAACACTGCTACTGCAATCAAAATGAAATTCATAAAGTTACTTGTTTTGTTTATTTGTTTTTAGATGATATATCGGCTATTCTATCCAGAAAGAGAGTTTATCTCGCAAGCGCTCTCTCATCAGGTATAACACTCCGTAATAAGGCACTAAAGCTATCAGTCCACCGAGGGCTGCCCACGCTTCGTTATGTGTCAGCATCAACACTACGACAAGCACGCCCACAAGGATGATGAAAGGAATACCAAAACCCAGCAAGAGCGCATTGGCTGCGACTTGACGGGAGGCCATCACCGTAACAGACTGGCCAATGCTATAAGCCTTAGTATCGGCAGAATAAATGTCAATTAGCTTTTCTTTCGATTCGGCGGCATTGCAGTAACCCGCTACCTTACAAGCAGCACAGGCAGAGGTCTGGATGATGCGCACATGAATACACCCATCTTCAATGCTCTCAATAACCCCCGAATGCGATATGTTGTTTCTCATACTAATAGGCTATACGGTGTTACAATTTGCAAAGATAGTTATTATTTATGATATAAAGATATAAATTTGCAGTTTTTAACTAACTACCTAACACGCAACCTATCACCTACCTTAATGACATACTCGGGCGGCAATTCGTTCATCTTATAGAGATTCTTTAAACGAATTCCATACTTTTGCGAGATAGTGTACATCGACTCACCCGCCTGCACAATGTGGGGACGGTTTTTAAACTCCTTGGGGGCTTTGCGGCGTTTCTTCTTTAGCCATACAATATCGCCCTCGTCAAGTGTGTCGTCTTTATCACGCTCGTTGTAACTGGCCAGTTTCTTATAAGAAATATTAGCATCGCGGCCTATCGTGCGGAAAGTATCGCCCTTACGCGCTATCACGTAATAGTTGTCGTTGAAAGCTCGCACATGACGTAAATCGCCCAATTCCATCTGCTGCACTTGGAAACGGTCGAAGCCCCCTTTCTTGTCGTACCGATACAATTGATAGAGTTCAATGATACTAATCAACCGCTCTGCATAAGTCGGACTGGTAGCATAGCCGCAGGCCTTTAGTCCGCGAGCCCATCCCTTGTAATCGGTCTTTTTCAATTGAAACAGGCGAGCATAGCGAGGGCTGTTCTTAAGGAACACGGAATGGTCAACGTAGCTATGATAGACATTTTTGTAGGCTCGGAAACATTCCTGACGGGCATCATCATCGTGATAGGTCTTTCTTCCCGTCCATCCGTTACACTTGATGCCAAAATGATTGTTCCCCTTACGAGCCAACTCGCTTTTTCCTGCTCCCGACTCCAAAACACCTTGTGCCAAAGTGATGCTGGCAGGAATACCATATTTCTGCATTTGCTCGATAGCAATATCAACGTACGTATCGAAATAATCTTGATATGCCTTATTCCGAGAAATAGACTGAGAACAGACATTTATATAGACTCCGAGGAGTGCAAAAAGCGTAAAAATAAACCGTTGCATGTATTTTCTTTCGAATTATGCTGCAAAAATAAGGAAAAATAATTATATTTGCAACAAAAATACTAATATTATGGAAGAACTGGTTTTGAAATCTACGTTGCACGTAGCACAGCTATCGGAACTCACTGACATAGAACGTCAACTCATTGATGTGGCCAAGGAATCGACCTATAACTCTTATGCTCCTTATTCCCAATTCTATGTGGGTGCGGCCATTCTGTTAAAGAACGGCACGATAGTTCCTGGATGCAACCAAGAGAATGTTGCTTTCCCGTCCGGCCTTTGTGCTGAACGTTCTGCCATTTATGCCGCAGGTGCACAATATCCAGACCAGCCTGTCATTATGCTGGCTATTGCTGTCCGTAACTGCAATGGTGAATTTCTGGAAGAGCCGACCAGTCCATGTGGCGCATGCCGTCAAGTCATCATCGAAACGGAGACGCGTTTCAAACAGCCTGTACGCATCCTCCTTTATGGCACAAAACATACATACATCATGGATGGTATCAAACAACTGATGCCGTTATCATTCACTGAGATTTCGGGTATGTCGGAGAGAATGGCTAAATAACAGTCTCCTCTATTACTTTTAAGCCTGCTTCCGTGCATAAGCCCCGAAGCGACACCAGAAAGTAATTAGAGAACAATTCCTCAAAAGTATAGTTGTCCAGCAGTTTGCTATTGACGATATAGAGTCCCATAGCATCCATCATGTGAGGAATCATCTCATAATTAACATCGGGGCGCAGGAATCCTTCACGCACTCCACGTTGCATAAAAGTGAGATATTCTACTCGCGCGCGTTCCTTATTATCTTTTATAAGCTGTACCAGCGTAGGATATTTTACAATATCGGTATAGAACACGGGATTGACAGAACGCACTTCATTGATTTTCATACGGTAAAACTCCATGATGATGTCAATAACATTGTGCTTTCCATGACTGACGTATTCTGCCATATATTGCCACCGACGCTTATTATATATATTGATGCTTTCGTATAATACCTCTTCCTTGTCTTTAAAGATTTCGTATAGGGTACGCTTTGAGATAGACAATTCGGATGCAATGTCATCCATTTTCACGGCACGAATTCCGTATTGGGTGAATTTTTTGAGTGCTGTCTCCATAATGCACACTCTTAATTGCTGCCGGTAAGTATTTGTTTCCTTTGAAACTGACATAACATCAATAGTTTTTGTGGCAAAGTTAATAAAAAGATGCGAAACTTAGTGTTTTTTCTCACTTTTTTCGTAATTTTGTGCCATAAAACCTAATTCTAACAGCAAATTAGTCATATATGGTCAAGATTTCCAAAGAAGCTGCCTTACAATACCATGAGGCAGGCCGTCCAGGCAAAATTGAAGTAAAGCCTACGAAGGCTTATCGTACACAAACAGATCTCTCGCTGGCCTATTCGCCAGGTGTTGCCTACCCCTGTCTGGAAATCCAGCAGAACCCCGATGATGCCTATAAGTATACGGACAAAGGCAACTTGGTGGCTGTTATCTCTAACGGTACTGCCGTACTTGGTTTAGGCGATATTGGCGCCATGAGCGGAAAACCTGTAATGGAAGGTAAGGGACTGTTGTTCAAGATTTACGGTGGCATTGATGTGTTTGACATCGAAGTAAACGAAAAAGACCCCGAAAAGTTCTGTGAAGCGGTAGAGCGCATTGCTCCTACTTTTGGCGGTATCAATCTGGAAGACATTAAGGCTCCAGAGTGTTTCTACATTGAGGAACGTCTGAAGCGCACACTGGACATTCCTGTCATGCACGACGACCAACATGGTACGGCTATCATTTCCGCAGCAGGTTTGAAGAATGCCTTGGAAGTAATTAAGAAGGATATTCAGAAAGTAAAGATAGTAGTTAATGGTGCAGGTGCCGCTGCAATTTCATGTACCAAGTTATATATGGCCATCGGTGCGCAGAAAGAAAACATCGTCATGCTTGATTCCAAAGGCGTCATCTCTACTGAGCGCACTGATTTAAATGAGCAAAAACGTTTCTTTGCTACTAATCGTACGGACATTCACACATTAGCGGAAGCCGTCAATGGTGCTGACGTTTTTGTAGGTTTATCAAAGGGGAATGTGCTGTCAAAGGAAATGGTAAAAACGATGGCCAAAGACCCAATTATATTTGCATTGGCTAATCCCGTACCAGAAATCAGTTACGAAGACGCAACAGAAGCTCGCCCTGACGTGCTGATGTCTACTGGTCGTACGGACTATCCCAACCAAATAAACAACGTTATCGGCTTCCCTTACATTTTCCGTGGAGCGCTGGATGTTCATGCAACAGCTATCAATGAAGAAATGAAACTGGCTGCCGTCTATGCTATTGCCGACCTTGCCAAGCAGCCTGTTCCCGACGTGGTAAATGACGTCTATAAGGTTAACAATTTACACTTTGGCCGTCATTATTTCATTCCAAAGCCCGTTGACCCACGATTGATTTCCGAAGTCAGTGCTGCTGTTGCCAAAGCCGCCATTGATAGCGGTGTGGCTCGCCGCACGATAGACGATTGGGATGCTTACAAGCGTTCGTTAAGTGTGCTATTAGGTCAAGAGACAAAGCTGACACAAAAATTCTACTCTACGGCTGCCGCCCATCCGCAACGCGTGGTTTTTGCTGAGGCTATCCATCCCACCATGCTGAAAGCTGCTGTACAAGCCAAGGCTGAAGGTATCTGTATTCCTGTTTTGCTGGGCAATGACGAAGCCCTCAGAAAGTTGGCATCTGAACTGGACCTCAATTTGGAAGGTATCGAAATCGTTAACCTGCGCCATCCAGGCGAACAAGAGCGCCGCGAACGCTATGCCCGTATTCTCACTGATAAACGCAAGCGCGAGGGCTATACTTTTCAAGAAGCTAACGATAAGATGTTCGAGCGCAACTACTTTGGCATGATGATGGTTGAGACAGGGGATGCTGATGCTTTCATCACAGGTCTATATACGAAATACTCAAATACCATCAAGGTTGTGAATGAAGTCATTGGTATTCGCCCAGAATACAAGCACTTTGGTGCCATGCACATTATCAATTCGCCAAAGGGTACAATTTATATCGGCGATACGCTGGTAAATGAGAATCCAGATACGGAGACACTTATCGATATTGCCAGAATAGCCACAGATGCTGTACGTTTCTTCAATGAGACTCCTGTAGTAAGTATGATTAGCCACTCTAATTTCGGCAGTAATCAAGATGACGGAGCCAAGAAAGTAAAACACGCAGTAAGCTATATGCAAGAGCACTATCCCGACCTGCTTATTGACGGCGAGATGCAGATTGGATTTGCACTGGATCGTGAACAACGCGATGCACAATATCCGTTTACTCGCCTTAACGGAAAAGACGTGAATACGCTGGTATTCCCCAATCTGACTAGTGCCCGTTCTTCGTATAAAATGTTACAAATGCTAGATGCTGACGTGGAAATTATCGGCCCGATTCAGATGGGTCTGAATAAGCCTATACACTTTGTAGACTTTGGTGCTTCCGTGCGCGACGTAGTGAACATCGTAGCAGTCGCCTGTATCGATGCCTACGTCGATAAGGTGAAAACGAAAATCAAAGAATAAAGATTATAGGTAATAAATAAAATAAAGGGGATAGCCAATTGCTATCCCCTTTATTTTGACGCTTTGTTTTAAAAACTTATTCCTCAACAGCAGCCTGCGCCGCAGCAAGGCGTGCAATGGGTACACGGAATGGAGAGCATGAAGCATAGTTCATACCAATCTTGGCACAGAACTTCACAGAGCAGGGCTCACCACCATGCTCACCACAGATACCGCAACGCAAGTCGGGACGAACCTCACGACCATTCTTCACAGCATACTTAATGAGTTTACCTACACCCTTCTGGTCAAGAACTTGGAATGGGTCAACCTTCAGAATCTTCTTGTTCAGATAAACAGGCAAGAAGCTGGCGATGTCATCGCGGCTGTAGCCGAAGGTCATCTGTGTCAAGTCATTCGTACCGAATGAGAAGTACTGAGCTTCCGTAGCAATACGGTCGGCAGTCAAAGCAGCACGAGGTATCTCTATCATCGTACCAATCTCAAACTCAACCTCAATGCCCTCAGCTGCAAATGTCTCCTTAGCGGCATACTGGATAATTTCCTTCTGTTGCTTCAACTCATAGAGTGTACCAATCAGCGGAACCATAATCTCGGGCATCGGATTCTTACCTTCCTTCTTCAACTCACAGGCAGCACCGAGGATAGCCTTGGTCTGCATAGCGGTAATTTCGGGGAAAGTAATACCCAGACGGCAACCACGATGACCCAACATAGGATTGTTCTCAGCGAGAGAGGCAACACGACGCTGGATGGTTTCAAGCGAGACACCCATCTCCTTAGCCATCGTCTCTTGTCCAGCAATATCGTGGGGTACAAACTCATGGAGAGGCGGGTCAAGCAGGCGGATATTTACAGGCAGGCCATCCATAGCCTCAAGAATACCCTTGAAGTCGGCCTTCTGATAAGGCAGCAACTTGGCCAGAGCCTTCTCACGTCCAGCAACGCTGTCAGCAAGAATCATCTCACGCATAGCGATAATCTTCTTGTCCTCGAAGAACATGTGCTCTGTACGAGTCAAGCCAATACCCTTAGCTCCGAATTGGCGGGCTACACGGGCATCGTGAGGTGTGTCTGCATTGGTACGAACCTGCAATTTGGTATACTTGTCACACAAATCCATCAACTCCTTGAAGTCACCGCTAAGCTCTGCAGCCTTGGTGGGAACCTCGCCAGCATATACCTGACCAGTAGTACCATTCAGTGAAATATAGTCACCCTCTTTATATACTATGCCGTCAATTTCAACGGTCTTCTTATAATAATCTACGTTCAGTGAACCTACACCTGATACACAGCACTTACCCATACCACGAGCAACAACAGCAGCGTGTGAAGTCATACCACCACGAGCAGTCAGAATACCTTCGGCTGCAGCCATACCTGCGAGGTCCTCAGGTGAAGTCTCAATACGGACAAGTACAACCTTGTGACCATCCTCGTGCCAAGCCTTTGCGTCATCTGCATGGAATACAATCTGTCCGCAAGCAGCACCAGGAGAAGCAGGAAGACCCTGTGCAATAACCTTGGCAGTTGATAAAGCCTTCTTGTCAAAGACAGGATGCAATAATTCGTCCAACTTCTGAGGCTCACAACGCATAATGGCAGTCTTCTCGTCAATCTTACCCTCATGCAACAAGTCTATGGCAATTTTTACCATAGCGGCACCTGTACGCTTACCATTACGGGTCTGCAAGAACCAGAGCTTACCTTCTTGAACGGTGAACTCCATGTCCTGCATATCGCGATAGTGTTCCTCAAGTTTCTCTTGAATGGCATTCAGCTGAGCATAAATCTCGGGCATAGCCTCCTCCATTGAAGGATATTTAGCAATGCGCTCTTCCTCAGAAATACCAGCACGCTCAGCCCAACGCTGCGAACCTAATTTGGTAATCTGCTGCGGAGTACGAATACCGGCAACAACATCCTCACCTTGAGCATTAACCAGATACTCACCGTTAAACACATTCTCACCGTTAGCGGCATCGCGGCTGAAGCATACACCCGTTGCACTAGTGTCACCCATGTTGCCGAATACCATAGCCATAACAGAAACGGCTGTACCCCACTCATCGGGTATACCCTCCATCTTGCGGTACAAAATAGCACGCTCGTTCATCCAAGAACGGAACACTGCACAAATAGCACCCCACAATTGCTCAATCGGGTCATTGGGGAAGTCCTTGCCAGTACGTTCCTTGATAGCATCCTTAAACAACGTTACTAGACGCTTCAAATCATCAACGCTAAGATCCTTATCAAGTACGACGCCGCTTTCCTTCTTCACCTTTTCGATGATTTCCTCAAACGGGTCAATATCTTCCTTATTCACTGGTTTCATTTCCAGTACTACGTCACCGTACATCTGTACGAAACGGCGATAGCTGTCATATACGAAATGAGGATTATTAGTCTTCTTGGCCATGCCCTCAGCCACCTCGTCGTTCAAACCCAGATTTAGGATAGTGTCCATCATACCAGGCATTGAGGCACGTGCACCCGAACGAACAGATACTAACAAGGGATTCGTAGCATCACCAAACTTGCAATTCATCAAGTCCTCAATATGCTTCACGGCAGCCATCACGTCATCGTTTAGCAACTCCATGATTTTCTCCTGACCAACCTTGTAATACTCATTACAGCAATCGGTGGTAATAGTGAATCCTGGAGGAACGGGCACTCCAATGTGGTTCATCTCGGCCAGGTTGGCACCCTTGCCACCCAGCTCCTCACGCATCTTTGCGTTACCTTCAGCCTTACCATTACCAAAGGTATAAACTCTTTTTTGGCTCATAGTTCTTTAGTGTATTATTACAATTAAAATCTGTGTTTATTATTTGGTATGCAAAGATACACCATTTTTTTCTTTTATGCAATAGTTAGCGCAAAAAAAAGCGTTTTTTACAGAGCACGCAAAATGTTTAGTACAAATTATCTAATGTTTTCTTTGATCGTTTCGACGATGTATCTCACATCATCATCCGTCACACAAGGACCTGCAGGCAAACA
>JAFLSF010000011.1 GCA_022511045.1 Prevotella sp. | reverse complement strand
GCACCTGACTGTTAATCAGGGGGTCGTTGGTTCAAGCCCATCCTGAAGCGCAAAATCCCAAGAATAATCTTGGGATTTTTATACCTCTAAAACGATGATTTTTCAGTGTTTTACAGATAACCTGTAGAACTTCAAACCTCCAAATCGTCAAAATCCTGAAATTTGCAATATCGCCAAATTCAGCACATTTTTAACAAAATGTTGACCTCACATCTAAATTGAAGTTTAGAGAAGATTCCCTTATCAAGCAGGAAGCAGACAAACTTGTACTGCATTACAGAACGCCTCGTTATTCACGAGGATTTGGCCCATGAACAACAAGGATAGGCATTACAACTAACGAGGGGTAGGCTCGCTATTTGTATACGCCGTGTATACAACTTGTATACTAGGAGTATACAGTTTGTATATCAGGGGTATACAAACTGTATAGGCTTTAGAGACGAGTGGTATACAACCTACTCGTGAGGGATAAGGAAGGGGCTAAGGCTGTAGGAACAGTTGCTCCGTTTCTTGCCAAGCCCTTATTTCTTTCATTTCATTTTCATGCTCTACGAACCATAAAGCAGGATAGGCGTTGTATTTGTCTGCCCATAAATCGTAGTAATAGGAACCATTGGTATTGGCGGCTATATGTTCCCATTCTGCGGTCCACCATGCATGTTCTGGAAATCCGAGTGCGCGCCATAGGTCACTCCTCCGACGAGAGAGCAACTCGCACTCTGCTTCTGAGACAACATCACTCAGACACACCCTCTTGTTATCAAAGCAGACATATCGCCAGTCAGCCCAGTCTTTATCTGCAATCAGACTTTCTGTTAACTCCCACACTTTCATGGCCCACCAAAAATGCCCTGTTTCAGCACAGAGGTCACCCAGCCTCATTCCTTTCATGAACTTTCTCTTACAACTTCCTGCACATCGGATAGGGTGAATTTCCCGATTTACCAAATCCTTGAGCAGGCGTGCTTCAAGATGAGTTATTACTCCACTGGGCATGCAACTACACACCCGATACGGAATTCTTCTTCTCATAAGTGTTTGATTTTAATGTAACAATATAAAAGAACACTTTGCACCAGTATCAAATACTGATGTTTAAAGGGCAAAGCCCCATTGTTACACTACTTCTGAGATGGATTTTTAGCTACTCACAATGCTTATTTTTGAAAGTGGCTGCAAAATTATACATTTTCTGTGAGACCTGCAAACTTTTCCGATGTTTTCCTTCTATATTTGCAATGGGCTACTATCTTCAAACACAATAGCCGCTGAAATAAAAATTACTTCAGCGGCTATTATATATAAGCGAGTTACTTGCTTTGCCCTCGCCAAGAACTATCAGAACTTGATAGTTCCTTGGATAACTTCTTGAGCGGGCGCATCACTACTTCTCTGCGTAGGGTCATCACCACTAGCCTGCATATAGATGCTGTCCAGAATCTCGCGAGTTCGCTTATAGGTGGGTGTTGATTCAACGGCAGAGATAACAAAGTCGTTATCAAGGTCTGCGGCACGGAAAAGGTAGATATGTGGGCGACGCTTGTAACGTTTTGACTGGCCGTCACTTCCATAGAAACGGTTACGACGGTCTTGTCGTTTGGCCTCTGCCTCCCGCTCAGCCGCTATGCGGGTAGCCTCCTCCTGCGTATTATGGCGCTGTCGGTGGTCCGCCATTCCGTCTACACGCTCTATGCCGAAGCCTGTAGCCAGAATCGTGACTTTGACTTTCTTACCTAACTCGGGGTCTAAAGCTAATCCCCACTTGCTCTCAAAGTCATTTCCGAATCTGGCCATAAAGTCATTCACATAATTCATCTCCTCCATCATAAGCGTACCAGAGCCGTCCTTGTTGCCAGCGAAAGAAATATTGAGCAGGATTTTCTTAGAATTAAAGACGTCATTCTCGTTAAGTAGCGGCGAATTGAGCGCATCGTCAATAGCTTTCTGCACACGGTCTTCACCCTCGCCGTAACCTGTAGACATAATGGCCACGCCACCATCTTTTAATACAGTCTTTACGTCGTTGAAGTCAAGGTTCATCAGTCCGTGAACGGTAATAATTTCAGCTATAGACTTCGCTGCTACACTCAACGTATCATCTGCACGACCAAAAGCATCAAGCACTGTCAGTTCGGGATAGATCTCACGTAGGCGTTCATTGTTGATAACTAATAGCGCATCTACATGCTTTGCCATTTCCTCTACACCATCAAGCGCTTGATCTATCTTACGGTCACCTTCAAAGCGGAAAGGAATAGTGACAATACCTACGGTAAGGATGCCCATCTCTTTGGAAATACGGGCAATAACAGGAGCAGCACCCGTACCCGTACCGCCACCCATACCAGCGGTAATAAAAGCCATACGCGTGCCATCATTCAGCATTTGCTTAATATCTTCCATGCTCTCCTCGGCGGCTGCACGAGCTTTCTCGGGACGGTTACCAGCTCCCAATCCTTCCCTACCTAACTGCAAGTGGACGGGAACAGGGGAGTCGTTAAGTGCTTGATTATCTGTATTACAGAGCACAAAGGACACATCGTGTATTCCTTCGCGGTACATGTGGTTAACGGCATTGCCGCCTCCACCACCAACACCAATCACTTTTATAATGCTGTTTTCCTTTGCGGGCTCACCGAAATCGAGCAGTATGTTATTGTTGTCTGCCATATTATTTACAAATTATTCATTTACCTACTTATTCTTCTTCTGCAACCATTTTTTTGCCGAAGTCTTTAATACCTTTCCAAGCCTTATGCAAAAGACTATTCTCTCTACGGCGCTCGTCCTCCTCACGAGCTTTCTGTTCAGCTTCCTCGCGGGCAGCGCGTTCCTCCTCCTCGCGCTTTAGACGAGCTTCTTCCTCGGCTTGTCGCTTCTCCTCAGCAGTACGGATGACACCCGCAGGGGTCTCTACTGCGGTACGAGCACGACGCTGTTCAGCTGTCTCTGCTGGAGTCTTCGGCGAACCAAAAAGATCACCTGTGGGGTCGTAATCTTTTCCAGCGCAGTTAATATCGCCTTTAGCTAATAAGCCCAATACGGTATTCATCTTACCATCGTGTGCATTGATTTCGTTAATAGTTGAAGTGATAGTCTGCGTAACGAACTTTGCAATACGTACCTTATCAACATGCGTATAATTCTGAAAAGCCTTCTCTATGCCACTCATGTTTGAACCACCGCCCGTCAAAATGATACCACCTAAAAGTTTATCGCAATATTCATCGGGAATTTGACACCAGACATTAGCGATGATTTCTTCCAGACGACCCTCAACAATCTCAATAAACTTGCGTGTCTCTACCTGACGCTCGCTATCGATGGAATACTTCATAGTATTGTCTATATCATTGTTCTCGGTATAGGCCGTAGCATACTTGAGTTTCATGTGTTCAGCATCACTCTCCTCCATATTCAATGTGGCAATGTCCTTAGTGATGTTATTGCTGCCCAAAGGAATGACAGCCAAATGGCGCAGAATGTTTTTTGAATAGACGCTAACTGTTGTCGTATCTGCACCCAAATCAACTAAAGCGCAACCAGAACGTTTCTCGGCCTCTGTCAGCACACTGTCAGCCAAAGCTAATGGAGCCAGATAAAGTTCGGCGATGTTGATGCCAGCACTCTCGAAGCATTTGTTTAGATTCTTATAGAACGCCTTGCGCTGAAGGATGTTGAGGAAATTGCCCTCAATACGTGAACACTGAATACCAACAGGTTCAAGTTGATATTGCGAATCAACTTTATACTCTTCAACAGCGGCATCAATAATCTCCTGGTCTGGATATATCACACTACGGTTGGCATCCATCAGTTCGACCACCATATCTTGAGTAACAACTGTCTCGCCAGGTAAATCCTTGGCAATCACATTACGAATGGAGCGGATAGACTGTCCACCAACACCGACGTATACCTGTGTGATAGTAGTCTTGAGTTGCTTCTCCAGCTTATTGATGATGCTGGTCAGACAAAGGGCGGTCTTGTCAATGTTGTAAACAGCGCCTTTACGAATGAACGTCGAAGAGTCCTCCTTGACACAAGCCAGCACTTGAATGCTGCCGTCAAGGTTCTTACGTCCGGCAATACCGGTCATCTTAGATGAACCCAGTTCGATAGCTACGATAAAATCCTTTGGCATCTCTTTGTTTCTTTTATATTGTTTTTACTTTTTATTCTTTTTGCATATAATTTGGTTATCAAACTCCATATTGATGTAGGAGTACTTGTTCCAGCCCGCCTTCGAAAGGCCATACTTATAAAATTTCTCCAAACGGGCTAACTTATGCTCCAGGTTTGTAGGATGACCTAGATAAACTACATGGTCACCAACTCTCGGCACCATTTCGATAGAACCGTCTGACAGCACATTTATCTGCTCTATCTGGTTTCCCCACAACGGTTGCTGGGACAAATAACGACCAATGCTTGTTAATACTTTTTGTGCATACGGGCGTTGAATATGCCCTGTAGCAACAACAAGGTTACTTACAAAATGTGTGTTGGGCATGATATTTCCCTCATTGTCAACATAATAATCATCACCATTATCAGCCTTAACACGAATAATTGGGAAACGCTGCGAGATGTTGATATGCACCCGACCTGTTTGTGTCTTATAACACTGAGCAGACTCTATAAAAGGATTCTGGAGGAGTGCTTCTTCTATTTTTCGGACGTTTACTTGATTCATAGGGTCACCCAACGGATAGAGATGAGTTTTGAGTAACAGTGACTTCACCTCATCTTTATTAAGAAATCCCATAACAGCACTCTCCTCAATATATATTTCTACATTCTTGCATACATCACTTGTCTCATCTGGGCGATTGAACGCCGTAACGGCCAAAAACAGGTAGACGGCCAACAAGCTATCTATAAGTATGAATGCTGTCTTGCTCCAATTAAACGTCATAAGGTGTCTTATTGTTTACTTTTTAATATTTCAGTTATCTTAGGTACTTGGTCATCCAAATCACCAGCACCTAAAATGATGAGTACATCGAAGTCGCGCTGACGAACAAAGCTCTGAACATCATCCTTACGGATGATAGTTTTCTCAACGCCCCGTCGTAGATTATCATAGATAAGTTGCGATGTAACCCCCTCAATGGGCAACTCTCGAGCAGGATATATCTCTGTAAGCACAACCTCATCCAACAGACTTAGTGCATCGGCAAACTCTTTGTAGAAATCGCGGGTACGAGTATAAAGATGAGGCTGGAAGATGACGGTAATTTTACGGTCTTTATACAATTCACGGATACTTCGGGCACTTTGATAGATTTCCTTAGGATGATGAGCATAGTCACTGAGGAATACTAATTGTTTTGTCTTAATCTTAAAGTCGAAACGACGGTCTACACCTCCATAGGTTTTCATCCCCTGGCGTAGTTCGTCAGCAGTACATCCTGCCAACTGAGCCATTGCCATAGCGGCAATGCCATTTTCTATATTGATGAAGACAGGCTGACCTAGTTCCACGTTCTTGACAGACTCTACTGGTGAAATAAAGTCAAACGTTATCTCGCCATCCTCAATACAGATATTCTCAGCATGAAAATCGCCTTCCTCCAAAGCATAGTCATAACAACGCACTCCCTCAGACAAATGGGGGCGCATCTCTAAACCGCGATGAATAATTAGTGCGCCATCATATTGGATGAGCTCTGTGTAATGACGGAAACTCTCCAAATAGGCCTCCTTGGTGCCATAGATATCCAGATGGTCTGGGTCTGTGCTGGTAATAACAGTCATATAGGGTGAAAGCCAATGGAAAGAACGGTCAAACTCATCAGCCTCTATAACAACATAATCACTATCAGAAAGAATATAGTTCGTGCCGTAATTTTTGGAAATACCACCTAAGAAAGCATTACAGTCCAAATGGCTCTGATGCATAATGTGTGCACACATAGCCGATGTAGTAGTCTTTCCGTGAGTTCCTGCTACACAAAGTCCCTTATGATTACGAGTCAGCGTACCCAGCACTTGGGCGCGCTTTTTTATTTCAAAACCATGTTGGTGAAAATACTGTAATTCCTGATGCTCTAGAGGGATGGCTGGGGTATAAATAACTAAACAACTCTCAGGCTGGCGACAGGCAACAGGAATCTTTTCCACATTTTCGTCATAATGGATAAGCATACCTTCCTGTTCTAGCTGGCGAGTTAACATGCTTGGAACCCTATCATAACCTCCCACTACAAGTCCCCTATATAGGAAATAACGGGCAATGGCACTCATACCAATACCACCTACTCCTACAAAATATACGGTTTTAATGTCTTGAATATTCATGAGCGTAAAGAACTAATGGGAATAATAAGAATTCTGAGCAAGGGTAATAACCTCTTTAGCTATTATCTCAGCAGAATTAGGCAACGCCATCTCTAAGATATGAGTACTCAAACTTTTTAGCTTAGCATCGTCATTGACCGTTTCAAAAGCTAAGGTTAATAATCGATCCTTTGCCTCAGCGTCTTTCACGTAAAGGGCGGCCTGCCTGTTGACCAGCGCCAATGCATTTTTAGTCTGGTGATCTTCTGCTACATTGGGCGATGGCACCAAAATGACAGGTTTACCCAAAAGACAGAACTCGCTGATAGAGCCCGCACCTGCACGACTAATGACGAGGTCAGCGGCCTTATAGGCAAGGCCCATATCGCTGATAAAATCGGTAACGACCAGGTTATCTGGATGGGAAAGTTTCTCTAATTGCTCGTTTATCTTTGCACTATAGTACTTTCCCGTCTGCCAAATAAACTGTACATTATTCGTTTTTATCTCATTTATATGTTTCAGAACACTTTCGTTAATGGTACGGGCACCAAGACTTCCTCCTACCAAAAGAATAGTCTTCTTTTGAGGATCAAGGCCGAAAGAACGGATAGCATCTTCACGGCTAATCATATTCTCAAGTAATTGCCGACGTACAGGATTGCCTGTCAGCATTATCTTCTCAGCAGGGAAGAAACGCTCCATACCCTCGTAAGCCACGCATATCTTTGAAGCTTTCTTAGCCAACAACTTATTAGTAACACCAGCATACGAGTTTTGTTCCTGCAAAAGACAAGGAATACCCTTGGCAGCAGCCATATTCAGCGTAGGACCGCTGGCATAGCCACCTACTCCAACAGCCACCTGCGGACAGAACTCTTTAATAATCTGGCGAGCCATACGTTGACTTTTCCATATCTTGTAGAGCACTTTCAGGTTTTTCAGGGGATTTTTACGATCAAATCCCTGTATGGGCAGGCCCTTGATTTCATAGCCAGCGGCAGGAACGCGTTGCATCTCCATACGTCCCAAAGCTCCCACGAATAGAATTTTAACATCAGGACATAGAGCCTTGATAGCATTGGCTATTGCCACAGCAGGGAAAATGTGTCCTCCTGTTCCGCCACCACTGATAATAACTCTCAACTCCTTACTCATATACCTTATTATATATAATAGTTTGCAAAGATACGCATTTTCTATTAAACTTCGGACATCTTTAACGCATTTTCTCTGTCTCTTCTCTGTTTTGCAGAACGGCTGATACTCAGAATAACCCCAATATAGGCACAATTGATAATAGTTGAAGTGCCACCTTTGGAAATAAGTGGCAGTGGCTGACCCGTGACAGGTGCCAATCCTACCGCAACCATCATGTTAAACATGGCCTGCATAACCAACAACAACCCTAACCCCATCGCCAGAAAAGCAGGAAAGTTGTTTTCACAGCGGCTGGCAATACGGGCACAACGATAAAGCAAAACGATATACAAGAAAGCCACGAAGCCAGCACCAATGATACCTAACTCTTCTATAATAATAGCATAGATAAAATCGGAAAACGCTTGTGCCAGAAAGTCACGCTCTACCGAACGACCAGGACCCTTACCGATTATACTGCTTGAGACAATTGCAATATTTGCATGTGCCACCTGGGCATCCTTATCAAGATCATAATCCTGTGGAGACACATCTTTTTTATGAATAAAATTCTCAATACGGTTCTTCCAAGTGTCAGCACGATGGAGTATTTTCTCTATCCAAGTAGTTTTTTGTGTCGATTTTTCCACCATTTCTGTTTGAGCCACTTGTTTCGGATCTTCCTCAGTAGTAGTTTTACCGACAATCATTACCATAGCAAATGTAAAGAGAACGATAAAAGAAATGACACCCACCAGCTTGAGTAACTGACGATTGGGCACTCGGCCAAAAAACATCATCAGAACTACGACAGCAAAAAGAAGCGCTGCTGTAGAAAGGTTCTCCGTACCTATTAGAAAACAAGTAGGAACGGTAATCCACAATATCCATTTAAACGCTTGGCGGTCTGCACCATTTTCCCGTTGCATAGCTGCTAATATCTGGGCAACAGCCAATACTATAGTACCTTTAGCTATTTCTGATGGCTGGATAGTAAATCCAAAGATTTTGATCCAGCGAGTAGCATCATTCTCTTTCTCACCTCCTCCACATAAGACTATAAACAGCATCAATGCCGTAACGACTAATAAGGGTATGGTTATCAACTTAAAGTAACGACAGGGGATGTTTAACGTAACAATTGCCACCAACATTCCGATAAAGATTGTACCAGCATGATAAGCAATAGGGCCAACGTAGTTCTGACTCTTATACGTCAGACCGCTAGAAGCCGAGAAAACCTCCACGATACTAACCATACATAGGAAAAAGAACACCATCCAGATGACCTTATCTCCTTTGAAGATGTTACCTATTTTCTTGTTCATTTAGAGATTTCTTGCTAATTCCTTAAATTGCTCGCCTCGGTCTTCCATATTCTTAAAAAGGTCGAAAGAAGCACAGCACGGGCTGAGCAGTACCGTCATACCTGGCTCTGCCATCTCATAACACGCCTCTACACACTCCTTCATAGAATGTGTATCACGGACGGGAATACCTAAACTATCAAAGTTGTCGTGCAACTTTTGGTTGTCAGCACCCAAATATACCAATCCAGCACATTTCTCCCTGACAAGTGGCTTAATAGGGTCGTAATCGTTACCCTTATCCTTACCACCAATAATGAGAATGGTCTTTGTCTTCATCGACTCCAGTGCATACCAGCAGGCATCAACATTGGTAGCCTTCGAGTCATTGATATATTGAACACCACGAACGGTACACACTTTTTCCAACCGATGCTCCACACCTGGGAAATTGCCGAGTGACTGGCGTATAATATCCTTCTTGATACCAGCAATGTTTGTAGCAATTCCTGCCGCCAAAGAGTTATAGATATTATGTTTACCCGTCAGGCTTAGTTCCTCCTGCTCCATGTTAAATGGTGTAGGTTGCTCTATGGTGTACTGTCCCTCCTCCATATATCCAATCGAGCCTTTCTTCTTTAACTCTGAAAAAGGATATTGGATGGCGCGGATGTCGTATTTTTCCAATTCATACTTGATTATGGGGTCATCATTCCAATAGATAAAGGCATCCTGTGCTGTCTGATTCTGGATAATGCGCATCTTAGCATCAACATAATTCTGCATCTCGAAATCATAACGATCCAGATGGTCGGGTGTGATGTTCAACAAAATCGCAACATTAGCGTGGAAGTCGTACATATTATCCAGTTGGAAAGAACTCAACTCAATAATATAGTAGGCATGAGGATCCTCTGCCACTTGTAAAGCTAACGAATTGCCAATATTTCCTGCCAGTCCTGCATCGTAACCCGCTTCCTTAAAGATATGGTAGATAAGTGAAGTTGTCGTCGTCTTGCCATTAGACCCTGTGATACAAATCATCTTCGAATCTGTATAACGTCCCGCAAATTCTATCTCGCTTATGATATGAATACCTTTTTCCTTTATCTTGATTACTATTGGAGCAGTATCGGGAATACCAGGACTCTTGATCACTTCATCGGCATTGAGAATTTTTTCCTCACTATGGTGCCCTTCCTCCCAAGCAATCTGGCGGTCATTCATCATCTTTTTGTATTTGTCGGCAATTTTGCACATATCGCTGACAAACACTTCAAAGCCTTGCTTTTTGGCCAAAACTGCGGCTCCTGTACCGCTCTCGCCTGCCCCTAATATAGCTATCTTACTCATCGTATCTTCAAAGTTATAATTGTTAATGCTGCCAATATAATAGTAGTAATCCAGAAACGGATAGTTATCTTCGACTCATGAAAAGGACGATGCGGCCATCCCTTCAAGAGATAAATGCTGGTTGGGTCCAACTGAGAATCAAGCTTGCGGAAAGTGTCGTGTATAGGAGTTGCACGGAACACGCGGACTCGCTTGCCTTTACGTTTTTGCAATTTGAACCACTGGGTCTGAATGATGACGCTCAAACTCTCTATAAAGAAAATACTACAGAGGAGAGGCAACATCAATTCCTTATGGATAATAACAGCACAAACACCGATAATGCCGCCAATAGTCAAGGATCCCGTGTCGCCCATAAATATTTGTGCTGGATAGGCATTATACCAAAGGAAACCTATCATAGCGCCCACAAAGGCACTGAGGAACACGACCAACTCTTGAGAACCTGGGATATACATAATATCAAAATAAGCAGCATAGACTATATGCGACGAAACATAAGCAAAAATAAGCAATGTTACTCCCACTATAGCAGAATTTCCAGCACACATGCCATCCATACCATCATTCAAATTGGCACCGTTCGACACAGCCGTCACCACGATAATGGTCATAATGACAAAAAGCACCCAACCTGCTGCCACCTTGTATTTGCCACAGAATGACATTATATCGGAGTAGTTCAGATTGTGGTTCTTGATAAACGGAATAGTGGTCTGCAACGACTTAACAGGCTCGGTCTTGTGTTTTATAACTACCTCACTATTCTGTTTCATTTCGGAGACGTTCTCACGAACCACAGCATCAGGACTTAGCCAAAGCGTTAGTCCTACTATGAAACCTATAGACACCTGTCCGATAATCTTGTAGCGACCCTTCAGTCCATCCTTATTCTTGCGAAATATCTTAATGTAATCATCGGCAAAGCCTAAGAATCCCAGCCATAGCGTAGTAATAATCATCAGCAACAAATAGATATTACGCATACGTCCTAAGAGCAGTACGGGAATCAATATGCTGACGATAATGATAATACCACCCATAGTGGGAACACCTTTTTTCTCTACACCAAAAGGATCAATGCTGACATCTCGAGCCGTCTCAGCAATATTACGACGCTTCATCCACTTGATAAAGTACTCGCCAAACCACGCCGATATAAGGAGCGATAAGATGAGTGCCAACAAGGAGCGGAAGGATATATACGACCAGATGTGTGCTCCTGGGATGTTGTACTGCTCTAAGAATCGGAAGATATAATATAGCATATTTAATGGACGTTAGGGATATAATTGGGTTTGGTAAACGTTATGCGTTAAATATCTCTCTCACTACCTCGCAATCATCAAAGTGATGCTTTACACCTTTAATTTCTTGGTAATCTTCGTGCCCCTTGCCAGCAATAAGGATAACATCACCCTTTTCAGCCAACATAACGGCTGTCTTAATAGCTTCCCTGCGGTCGACAATGCTGACAACCTTTTTCATCTGCTTTTGGTCAAGCCCTGCCAACATATCGTTGATAATGTCTTGAGGCTCCTCAAAACGGGGATTGTCACTTGTGATGATAACTCGGTCGCTTTGCTTCACAGCCTCCTGGGCCATAAGTGGACGTTTGCCCTTGTCGCGATTGCCGCCAGCACCACAGACAGTGATAACCTTTCCCTGCTTTCCATCCAATACCTCATGGATGGCGTTAAGCACATTCTCCAAAGCATCGGGGGTATGAGCATAGTCAACAATAGCCGTCACACCATCCTTCGAACGGATAGGTTCCAAACGACCCGCCACACTCTTCAGCGTACTTAACACGACGAGAATATCTTCGGGCTTCTTGCCTAACATCACGGCGGCTCCATAGACTGCCAGAAGATTGGACACATTAAACTTTCCGATGAACTGCACGCCGACCTCACGACCATCTATTTCAAGATACATTCCCTCGAAGTGACACTCAATGATACGAGCATGGAAATCAGCCATCTGGCGCACGGAATAAGTCTTTACCTTAGCCTTCGTATTTTGTACCATCACGCTACCATTTTTGTCATCAGCGTTAGTTATAACGAAAGCATCTTTGGGAAGGCCGTCGAAAAACGCTTTCTTGGCATCACGATAATTCTCAAACGTTTTATGATAGTCCAGATGGTCACGGGTCAAATTGGTAAACAACCCGCCTGCAAAATGGAGTCCACCGATTCGTTTCTGGTCTATAGCATGACTGGAGCACTCCATAAAGGCATATTCGCAGCCAGCCTCCACCATCATAGCCAGCAACCTATTCAATTCGATGGGGTCTGGGGTAGTATGGACGGCAGGTATTGCCTTATCCTCAATATAGTTGCAGACGGTAGAGAGCAAACCACACTTATGGCCAAACTTGCGGAACATATTATATAATAAGGTGGCGATAGTGGTCTTGCCATTTGTTCCCGTCACACCGACGAGTTTTAGTCTCAGCGACGGCTCCCCATAGAAAACTGTGGCCACTGGACCTACAGCTTCCTCGGTAGAAGCCACTTGAATATAGGTAATGTCCTGCTGAAGTTCTTCGGGCAAGTCTTCGCACAACACCGCCTTAGCGCCTAACTCTAAAGCCTTTGGAATGAAACGATGCCCGTCGGTCTGTGTTCCCCTAATGGCAACAAAGAGATGGCCGTTTTCCACTCGACGCGAGTCAATGTTCACGCCAGCGATGTCAGCGTCCCTATCACCTATAATAGTGAGAGGAGTAACATATTTCAGCAGTTCAGTAAGTTTCATATACATTGTTATTATAAGATTACTCTAAATTTAATACACATACTACGCCTTTCTGGGCCACCTTACCAGCAGGATAGCTCTGCTTCTTTACCTTTCCACGACCATGTAGTTTTACACGCAGTCCACAACTCTCCAACAGATAAACAGCATCACGGGCTCCCATTCCTGTCACGTCAGGCACAATTTTGCTGTCTACAGGCTTTCTCCTTAATGACACATTATCCGACCTGCGCTCAGCAGTTCCCCAAACAGGAGTCGCATAAGCCAACGATTTACCCCATTGGTTATTTGTGGCAATGCCTAACTCTGACAGCACTTGACTGGCAGCAACAATATTACCATCCTTTACGTCTGGCACGACGATGGACTGCTCATCGTGGGCATCATCAACACTCATCTTTACGCGACGAGCCATCACGCCCTCGGCTATCTGGCGGAAGACGACACCACTCATACTACCGCCAGATGCGGGCAACCCAGTTTTCTTCAAGCAGACGAGACAAGTGTATTGTGGGTCATTGGCAGGGAAATAGCCAGCAAATGATAGCCAATAACGAGTTACGCCAGCGTGATAGCCGCCATATTGGTCGGCTACTTGGGCCGTACCCGTCTTACCTGCCACAGGAAAGAGGAGCGAGCCTGCTGGTTTTCCCAAACCTTGACTGACCACATGGTGTAGGATGGTTTGCATCGTCTTGATAGCTTCGGGCTTGGCAATACGCTCCTTGATGACTTCGGGCTCAAACTCCTGAATGGTCTCGCCATTCTTAACCACACTCTTGACAAAGCGCGGCCGCATCATCTTTCCGTTATTGGCAATAGCGTTGTAGAAAGTTACCGTATTGATAGGCGCTATCTGGGTTTCATAACCGATAGACATCCAAGGTAGCGTCGTCTTGCTCCAATACTTTGAACGGTCGCTGGTCTTGGTGTCTGGCATACGGATATAGGGTTTTTGGTAACCTACCAACGGCAATTTCAAGTCTTCACCAATACCTACGCGATAAAGTCCCTTGACATAGCATTCTGGTTCCTTACCATATTTCTCGTCTATAACGTGGCTCACGCCAACATTTGAGCTAACCTCCAACGTACGAGCCACATTGATGTCACCATAGCCTCCACGCCGCCAATTGTGGTCTTTCATCAGCCGTCCGTGCATTTGTCGTACGCCATTAGCCGTATGAATCACGTAAGAGGTGTCCACCACACCATCGTCTAAGGCTACGAGGAAAGAGGCGACTTTAAACACTGAACCAGGCTCGCAACGATAACTGATAGCCGAATTGACAGCCTCAGCATAGTAGGGATTACCGTCGGCATCGTAGAATCGCGTCATATTTACCATTGCCTTTACGTCGCCTGTGGCTACCTCCATCAATATGGCAACACCCATTTCACCGTTTATCAGCCGCAGTTCATCCACCAGAGCACGCTCTGCCAAGTCTTGCATATTAACGTCGATAGTCGTCACTATATCTGCCCCGTCAATTGGTTCCTTGACGAGAATATCCATATACTTGTTCAGAATCTTGCGTCTTCCTTTAATGCCAGGAGTGCCTCGCAAGATGGAATCATAGGAAAGTTCAAATCCGAAATAGGCAGAATCCTTTGCTCCATATAGGCCTCCAATAAGCCGTTGGGCTAACGTTCCGAAAGGGCGGTTACGCGACACATACTCCTCCTCATGGAAACCACTCTTGTATTTCGGCATATTGAAGAAGGGAAGTCTTTGCACCTCCTTATAAGTATTATAGTTGATGCGGCGCTTCCAAATGGGCCAGTGACGGGCTCCCACCTTGCCATTCTTGTTTATCTTATGTCTTCCATCCTCCAGATGTTTTCTGAACTCTGCCGCCGTCTTCGTAGGGAAGATAGTTGCCAATCCTTCACAAATGGAGTCAAGTTTGTCCTGCCAGAGCGAATCGTTCTTTTCAAAGGCTGCCGCCTGGTAGTCCATAAAAATCTTATATTCGGGAATAGTAGTCGCCATAAGTTGTCCGTCACAACTGAGAATGTTGCCTCGGTTGGGCTTTACCATCACGCTATCACGTTTCAGACGGTCAGCTACTTCCATCCAATATTGCTTTTTGGCAGTCATAGTATACATAGCCTTGCAAATGACGGTAATAGAAACTAACGTCAGCACAATGGCGACGAACATGTAGCGGGGCATTACTTTATCTCTGTTGAACATACTCGTTTCGCTCGATTATTCGGGTACCTTTATAATATATGGCGGCTGGTCAGCCTGATGAAGCAATGAATCGTGGCTCTGCTTCAAGATGTCAAGCACACGACTCTCGCGGCATTTCTCCGTCAGCATGCTTGACGACGATAGCGCCTTGAACTTAGCATCTTTCAGTTGTTCTTCCAACTTGGCGATAGTCAACAGGTCCTGCTGGCACTGATAACGGAAAGCAACATAGACAATAGTGAAAACGACGATGAGGACAAAGAGCCATATTTGCGAGCGCACCATTTGCGTACTGAGCAAATCGCCACCTAGAATAGTACGGAGGGACAGGTGCTGCGAAGGTTTGGGAGCTTCTTCGCGAGCCGTCTCCTCTATCTTCTTCAGCGTCTCCTTCAATCTCTGCTCAGCCGCCAGCCGTTCTTCCTGCAGTTCGTTCTGTTCTTCCTGCTGGTTGAGGTCCGTTTGTGACTGGAGCACGTCTTCTTGATATTCGTCTTTTGCCATATATGCTTTATATTCTTTCTGCTATTCTCAACTTGGCGCTACGGCTTCGCGGGTTGCGCCGCATTTCCTCATCCGAGGGTGTTGTCACTTTGTTCACCAGCCGATAGGGACTGTTGATGCGCCCGAAGAAGTCTTGTTCCACCCGTCCTTCCACGTTGCCAGCCTTCATGACATTCTTTACGATGCGGTCCTCCAACGAGTGGTAAGTAATAACACTCAGCCTCCCACCCTTTCTTAGGAGTTGGGTCGCTCCCCTCAACAAGTCGCGCAAGGCCTCCATCTCACGGTTCACCTCAATACGCAAGGCTTGATAGACTTTGGCCATATCCTTTTTCTCGCGCTCAACATTTAGTAGCGGTTCGATTATACGCGAGAAATCGGCCGTGCTTTTAACGGCTTGACGACAACGGCTCTCCACGATGGCCTTAGCCAGCCTGCGGGCGCTCTTTAGTTCTCCATAAAGGTAGAACACGTCGGCCAGTCGCTCCTCCGTATAGTTATTTAAGATGTCGGCGGCTGTCTGACCTGCTCGTTTATTCATTCGCATATCCAGCGGAGCATCGTCGAAACGGAAGGAAAACCCGCGCGACTCGTCGTCAAAATGGTGGCTCGAAACGCCGAGGTCGGCCAACAGACCGTCTATCTGCTCCACACCGTAGTACTGCATCCAGTTGCTCAGATACCTAAAGTTACTTCGAACAAAAGTGAACCTGCTATCCGCCATGATGTTTCGCTCTGCGTCAGCATCTTGGTCAAAACTGTATAGGTGCCCCTTCGAGCCTAACCGTGATAGGATTTCCTTACTATGACCGCCGCCACCGAACGTCACGTCCACGTAGATGCCTTCGGGCAAGATTTCTAACCCGTCGATGCTCTCATGGAGAAGAACTGGAACGTGGTATGTCTCTGCCGTTGTCATTGTTTTTTCAGTTCTCTATTCCGTGCTGCTTGTGTCGTCGCCCATCAGTTCCTCCAGCAGTGTCTCAAAGTCCTCTGGGGCCATCTGTTGTTGTTCGGCTTTCGGACTGCTCCATATTTCTATGGTGTCTCCCATACCTACAAACTTAATATCCTGCTCTATCTCAGCCATTCGCTGATAGCGTTTCGGTATCAGGAAACGCCCGTTTCCGTCCAGCGTCACTATTTCCAGACCGCTAACAAACTGACGGAACACCTGTTGTTGCTGTTTGTTCCAACGATTCAGCCGTTGCCGAAGTGCATCCATCTGTTCATTCCATACCGACTCGGGATAGAGCACCAGACAGGGCTGAAAAACATCCTTGCGCATAACAAGGCGCTCCTCACCGCCCGCCTGCAATACTTTGCGGAAAGTGGCGGGAAGGAAAGCACGCCCCTTCGCATCTATCTTTGCCTCTATGTTTCCTAAGAGTCGCATGTGTTCTTGAACATAAAAAGTGGATTCGTCTGCAAAGGTAGTCAATTTTCTGAATATTCCCCCACTTTTCTCCACTTTTTTGTGTGAATAAAATTTAAAAGGCTTCTTGACTTTCAAAACACCACTATAAATCAATCAATTACAATTTTTCAATCAAGTGGGGCATTTACTCGTTTACAAGGAGAATTTGACTCGTATGTGACAAGGATAGACTCTGTCATTTTTGAGGATAGGCCTCGTTGCTTTCGAGAATAGGCCTCACCCTTGACGAGAATAGGTCTCGTTGAGGGCGAAAGCCGCTCACACATCCTACAGAAAATGGACAAACGATGGAGAAAGGTTGCTTTTTGCACAAATTTTCTTAAAGAACGCGCTAGATTTCAGCTATTTTTATTATATTTGCAGGCTGTTAGCGAAATGCGAGAGAAATGGGACAAGCTACAGGGAATACGATTGACATTGATAACATTCTCAAGAACAAAATGGGTGCCAAAGCAAAGTGGGTGCCCCCGTTCCTTGTGTCGTGGCTGAAGAAGATAGCTCATCAAGACCAGGTGAACGCCTTTCTTAGCGACTCGCATGACAAGGTAGGAACCCCCTGGCTGGAGGCTTGCGTGAAGTATCTCCAGATGACTTTGGAAACGAGAGGGATGGAGAACCTGCCCAACAAGGACGACGGTCGACTTTACACCTTTGTGTCGAACCATCCTTTGGGTGGGGTTGATGGCGTAGCGTTAGGGGCCATCATCGGACGGCACTATGACAGCCGTTTCCGCTATTTGGTGAACGACCTGCTGATGTATTTGCCAGGATTGGCTCCACTCTGCATCCCTATTAACAAGACAGGCCATCAGGGACGCAACTTCCCCGCTATGGTCAAGGCGGGATTCGAGAGCCAAAACCACATGCTCATGTTCCCCGCCGGCCTTTGCTCGCGCCGCCATAAAGGCGTAATACGCGACATCCCCTGGTCGAAGACGTTCGTATCGAAAAGCGTGGAGTATCAGCGCGATATAGTGCCCATCCACTTCGAAGGACAGAACTCTGATTTCTTCTATCGTCTGGCCAATTTTTCCGACCGTTGCCTACCTTTCAACTTGGCGATGCTCTTCCTCGTTGACGAGATGTACAAGAATGTTGGCAAGACATTTCGCATAACATTCGGTAAACCAATCCCCTGGCAAACATTCGACAAGAGCAGGACACCCGCCCAATGGGCACAATTCGTCCAAGACACCGTCTATTCCCTTTGACAATCCATAAAACCCTGATAACCACCAAAACCCACCTACAAAAAGCATGGAACAGCCGATTATCGCACCAATACCCAAAGAAGTTCTCAAAAGCGAACTCACGCCAGACAAGCAGTTGAGAATGACGAATAAGAGTAATAACGAGATATACGTCATTACGGCGCACAATGCTCCCAATGTGATGCAAGAAATTGGACGGCTACGCGAGATAGCTTTTCGCGAAGCTGGGGGTGGAACGGGTAAGGCGACAGATATTGACGAGTTCGACACGTGCGAGAACTGCTATAAGCAGCTCATTGTTTGGAACCCCGAACACGAAGAAATCATTGGCGGATACCGTTACCTCTTAGGCACCGACTGGGAGTATGACGAGCAGGGACAACCCATACTGGCAACAAGCCACATGTTCCACTTTTCGGACAAGTTCCTCAAGGACTATGCCCACCAGACAGTAGAGTTGGGGCGGTCGTTCGTATCGCTGCCCTACCAGTCGTCGCGGATGGGTGCCAAGAGCCTCTTTGCTTTAGACAACTTGTGGGACGGATTAGGAGCACTCACCGTCATTCGACCTAACATCAAATACTATTTTGGAAAGATGACTATGTACCCCTCCTACATCCGTAAGGGCCGCGACATGATACTCTATTTCCTGCGGAAGCACTTCGACGATAAGGAGTGTCTCATCATCCCGATGAAACCGCTAAAAATCGAAACACCCGAGGAAGAACTCAAGACGCTGTTCTGCAAGGAGGACTTCAAGGAAGATTATAAGATTTTGAACACGGAAATTCGTAAGTTAGGTTATAATATCCCGCCATTGGTGAACGCATATATGAGCCTCTCACCCACCATGAAACTCTTTGGGACAGCCATCAACAATGGTTTCGGAGACGTGGAGGAAACGGGCATACTCATTGCCGTAGACGAGATTTTGGAGGACAAGCGCAAACGTCACATCGACTCTTTCATCCAAGACCACCGCGACGAAATAACTATCACCTCTGGTGCCAATCGAATCATCTATAAGCCTAAGGCAGAACAATGACTACGAAATACTACTATAAGGTAGCAGAGCATACGTTCTCGATGGAACTTCCGCAAGGAGAGCGAATTATTGATGAAATGGGGCAATATGCACCTTTCGCTGCCTCCGAAACGGACGAAGTGGTGTTCCGCCTCAAGATGGTTGGAAAAGAGGAATTTCCGCTCATCAACGACCTCACCGTAGAAATGGAACAGGATGATGACGGCTCACAAATCTTGGCAGGACGGGCGGACGGACGACCCTATTTCGAGTTCCAACTCCGAGGCCGTTGTGCCGCCCGCATGGTGACGAACGAACAATATTCTGAAGCTACCGTTCTTTTGGTGGATGAACCCCTATTTGGTATTAACAACGCCCTGATGGTGATGTATGCTTTGGCTACGGCCAATCGGCAAACGGCTCTTTTCCACTCCTCCGTCGTCAGTTGCGAGGGCTACGCATACATGTTCCTCGGCAAGAGTGGAACGGGTAAGAGCACCCACTCTTCTTTATGGCTAAAACACATCAATGGCGCGGAATTAGTGAACGACGACAACCCTGTGGTTCGACTGATGCCTGACGGATTTCGTGTCTTCGGTTCGCCTTGGAGCGGAAAGACACCTTGCTATCGCAATGTTAGTTTTCCTATCGGAGGTATCGTACAATTAAGCCAAGCGCCCTATAATAAAATCCGCCGCCTGCGCCCTTTGTCAGCCTATGCCGCCTTGGTGCCATCCATCTCAGGAAAGCGCTGGGACAAGGCTGTAGCCGATGGTCTGCACGAGACGGAAAGCCTGCTGGCAAGCCAGACAGCCGTTTGGCATTTGGAGTGTCTGCCAGATGAAGAAGCAGCAAAAGTATGTTCGGAAACCATTAAGCAATGAGTCACGCAAGCGACAAAGAAATCATAGGCAACGCCATCGCGTTGGTCAACGAGGGCCTGCGCGTCACTTTTCCAGTCAAAGGTTATAGCATGCTACCTTTCATCATTGGCGATAAGGAGAGTGTGGACTTAGTGAAGCCTAAGGACTTACAGGTAGGACACGTGGTGTTAGCTTGGGTAGAAGGATGCCGCTATGTGATTCACCGCATCATACGCATAGAAGGCGACCAAGTGACACTAATGGGCGATGGCAACATAGCTGGCGTTGAGCATTGTCGACAAGACGAAGTGGCGGCATTGGCCATCAATGTGGTGACGGCTAAGGGCAAGCATCATCCACTCTATTGCCCTTGGCGAGTACGAGCCAGCCGCCTGTGGTGGAAACTACTACCCGTTCGTCGTTGGATTTTAGCCCTATACCGGCGGACATACTTAAAGATTATACTATATTATATATAAGACACATGAAACAGAAAGAAGGATTTGTGCTGCGCGACATTTGCGGAGAACACGTAATAGTTGGCGAGGGGTTAGGAACCATCGACTTTGGAAAACTCATCAGTCTGAACGAGACTGCCACATGGCTTTGGAGAAAGGCAGGCGAGATGGGTGATTTCGACATTGAAAGTCTGACGGTTGCTCTCTGCAAGGAATACGATGTGGCGGAGGACGCTGCCCGCAAGGACGTGCAAAAGATGGTTGCCCAATGGCAGGAGCTGGGCATCGTAGGCTAACTATCAACTCCTATATTCCGTAAGCTTTGAAATACGTCATCTGGATATGGCGCAATATGGCGGGCATCAGGTTGAACACCATTGTCCGTATCGTAGCAGGCATCACGCAGGTGATGTTAGGTTTGCTCATGGTGTGGCTCAGCAAGCAATTTATCGATGTCACCATCCGCACGGACGACGCAAACGACATCCTGCACATGGTGTTGATGCTGACGGGTACGGTGGCTGGCGGCATCTTGCTCCGACAACTTTACTATTTCATGACCACCAAGGCCAATACTTACCAATCGAACACCATTCGCCTGCGAGTATTCAGCAGCCTGTTTCGTCGACAGATGTTCGAGGACGAATTACACTCGGGCGACGTAACCTCCCGTTTGTCAAAGGATATAGACACCGTTGCTGACGTTACAACGACGCTGTTGCCCCAGTTTATAGTAACAGGCGTACAACTGACAGGAGCCTTTTTGCTCATGTATTCTATGGACCGACGATTGGCCTTGTCACTGCTGTTGCTCACACCCCTCATCGTTGGATTCGGCAAATTGTTTGCTCATCGCTTGCGCACTATGACGCTGGACATTCGGGAAAAGGAAAGCCTCATCCAGATGCAGATACAGGAAGGGATGGAGCACAACGCTGTGTTGCGCTCATTGGGCAGCGAGCAATGGGTGACTTCACGCTTGAGCGACAGGCAAGACCAACTGATGAACAGCGTCCTGCGACGCACCCGATTCACCGTTATCAGCCGTCTGCTATTAGCCTTCACATTCAGTTTCGGCTATCTCTTTGCCTTTATCTGGGGTGGACTGCAACTACGAAGCGGCATCATCACCTTTGGTGTCATGACCTCTTTCTTACAACTGGTAGGGCAAATTCAGCACCCCATACTGACCTTGCTGAACATGATGCCGAGTTTCTTCTACGCTACGGCCAGCATTGACCGCTTAGAGGAACTGGAGAAACACGTACAAGCTCCTATAGATAGTGCCCCCGCAGACACTAAAATCGCATTAGGAGGACCCGTCGCAACAGATTTGACAACGATAGCAGATACAACCGCGCCTTTGGGTATCAGCCTTCATGCCGTCACCTTCCGCTATGCTACTGGCGACCGTCCCGTCCTTAGCGCCTTTACCCACCATTTTCACCCCTGTAGCAAAACAGCCATCATGGGGGCTACGGGCATCGGCAAGACGACTCTTTTCCGTCTGATGTTAGCTTTCATCCGTCCCTCCGCAGGTAACATCGAATTGGTCAGCCGTCAAGGGCAACATCAGCCAATCAGCGAGTCCACCCGCTGCCACTTTGTCTTTGTGCCACAGG
Source organism: Prevotella sp. (assembly GCA_022511045.1). Classification (GTDB taxonomy): domain Bacteria; phylum Bacteroidota; class Bacteroidia; order Bacteroidales; family Bacteroidaceae; genus Prevotella. Next base: position 27,612 of record JAFLSF010000011.1, on the reverse strand, counting down.
GCAATACGCTAATGAGCGGTTCCGTTCGTTACAACCTGCAATTGGCACGTCCAGAAGCCACCGATGACGAGTTGCGCAAAGTGCTTCATGTCGCTATGGCTGATTTCGTGTATCAACTGCCCGAAGGCCTTGACACCCCGTTAGGTGAGCGAGGCATCGGTCTCAGCGAGGGACAGGCACAACGCATCGCCATTGCCCGGGGACTTCTTCGTCCTGGCAGCATCCTTCTCCTCGACGAAATCAGTTCCTCACTTGACGAGCAGACAGAGCACGAACTTTTCACCCGACTCTTTGCCTACTGCAAGGACAAGACAATGATTTTCATCACCCACCGCCCCTCTGTCACTAACCTTTGCGACGACACTATCCATTTGGGACCTGAGGTTTCTCACTTTTAGCAAATACTATTTAATAGATATAAGACTATGAGCAAACAATTCACTTCTTTTTTGGTGATATTAGCCGCCATGCTGCTATCATTACCTTCTTACGCACAAGTTACCGAAAGTCATGGCATTATCACTGACCCGGGCGAGGGTGAGCACAAGTTCTACATCCGCACAGGTAATGCCTATTATTACAACGAAGGCTATCCTACTCCCATTCCTCAAGCTGGCCGTGTGGAGATAGTAGAGGCTACGGACGGCACCGTCTACATCAAAGACATCATTTCAACCTTTGCCCAGGGCACTTGGGTAAAAGGCACCAAGTCTGGCAACACGCTCACCATACCTGCGGGACAGCCCGTATCTTACAACTATCTTGAAGATACGACCGTTGGCGTATATTGGGGCAATATTGATTATAATAGCGACCATCACTTCAACCGCGAGGATGGCGACATCACCTTTACCATCAACGGCAATACTATCACGCTTGACGGTGATTCTAACGACTTCCACTATATTGGTGTTTATTACATCGAAGAAGACGGCTTTACAGGCTATGCCAACTACAACACTATGTGGACACTGGATGAAGGTTATACGCCTCCTTCAACAGAATTGGTCTCGTTACCCGATGGCGCAGAGGTTCAGACTTGGTACTTAAATGGCCAAACCGTCACCAACAATGACGGTTGGATTGACCAATTCCCCATAAAGAACAAAGAAATAGAGGTCGCTTTTGTCAGCAACGACGTTTATCTTAATCTCTTTGATGGTTTTGATACATGGATAAAAGGTACTATTGATGGTACCACTGTTACTTTCGTATGCCCTCAGTATCTTGGAAACTATCAAGGCAACAGCCACTTCGCCTTTGGGGTAGATGGTTTTGAAATCACTAACCCGCTGCAGAACTTCCAGATGACTTACGACGTCGAGACCCAGACACTCACATCTGTCAATTCCCTGTTAGCCAATGCTGGTGACGACTATGTCAACTTCATCGAAGCTTACACCACCTTTATTATTTCCAAGGAACAGCCCGCCGCAGAGGATCCCGTTGCCACCACAGGTCCCAACGTTGACACTTTGCCTTACAGCAACACACTGACTACCGCTGAAGAATTTAATGATTTCGGCGTATTGGATGCTAACGAGGACGAAAATACATGGACATGGGAAAACGACAACTTTTATGGCGTGGGTACTCGCTATTCTTTCAACTATCGTAAGGAAGCCGACGACTGGCTCATTTCTCCCGCTATTAAGTTAGAGGCAGGCAAGCACTACCGTTTTGCCATTGATGCCCGAGCTACTGGCGGCTCCGAGCGTTTCGAGGTAAAGGCGACTAATGGCGAGGCCAAGGCTTCCGTTTTGGCAGAAGGCATCGAGATTATACCTTCCACCGATGTAACCGCCACCTCTTTTACGACTTATGAGAACAGCGATTTCACCGTCAACGAGACTGGTTATTACCACTTTGGCGTTCATGCCATTACCCCAGAGGGGAGCTTTAACTATCTGTATGTGGCCAACTTCCTCGTTGAGGCTGGTCCCGACGAGTCAGCTCCCGCCGCCGTTGACGGGCTGACCGTCACTCCGTTCACCGAGACGTTAGGTGCCACCATCACTTTCACAGCACCTACTAAGACACTTGGCGGAGCTACCCTTTCGGCCGGCGACATCACTAAAATCGAGGTGCTCCGCGACGGTAATGTCATCAACATTTTCGAGACACCAGCCATTGGTGCGCCATTGACTTATACCGACGAAGCCGCCGACCTCACCATTGGCAACCACCAATACCAAGTCATCAGCTATGGCACCACAGGCATTGGCGGCAAGAGCGAGGTCGTTACGGTATTCCTTTCGGCCATCCTCACTGCGCCCACCTCGTTCGACCTCACCAAGCAGGATGTGTATGATACTTTCCAAACCATCAATGCCAACGGCGACACCTCTGGCGTATGGGATTGGGGCGGCGAAAATGGAGCCTATTATTTTGAAAGCGCAGTTGCCGCCGACGACTACCTCATCAGTCCGGGCATCCAGTTAGTGGCTGGCCAGAAATACAAAGTTACCGTAACGGCAAAATGCCACAGCAGCAACTCCCCCGAGCGCTTCGAAGTGAAAGCAGGCAAGGAAGCTACCGTTGTAGGCCTCAGCCAAACCCTTATCGGTGCAACCAAAGTCACTAACGAGTCATTTAAAGACTACTCGGACGAGTTCACCGTCCCCGAGAATGGCGTCTATCACATAGCCGTTCACGCTATTTCCGACCCCGACATGTGGAAATTCTATGTAAGCCGCATCGCTATTGACACTACTAGCGAGACTGGCATACAAACCGTCACCACAGTTCCTAATGCCGTAGACGTCTATGCCCTTGACGGCACCCTCGTCCGCCGACAGACTACTACATTCAGCGGTCTGAAAGGCATTTTCATCGTCAACGGCAAGAAACTGGTTTTAAGATAGTTACAGACACCAAAAACGAGGACTATTCTCACCCATGACGAGGCCTATCCTCGTGCCCTTTGAGGCCTATTCTCATCGACTGCGAGAATAGGCCTCATTTTTTGGTTGTATAAGTGCCAATTTCTTTCAGGGCGTTACGGAGGTATCGCACACAAATTGCGATTTGTCAGTTTTTCGCGCATTTCATAATATTTTCTTCACTTTTTCTTGCATAGTTAACAAATTATGCGTACCTTTGGCGCAGTTTTAAAACGATTGTATTATTAGTTAACATTATTTATTCACAAAAAACAATTTAAGACAATGAGTAAGAAAATTACTTCTTTCTTGGTTTTGTTGGCAGTGATGCTGCTCACATTACCGACTCATGCTCAGGTCCAGAAGGCCAAGCGCGTCACTTCCGATGCTAAAGGTGTCATGGAGATGCGCCAGTTGCCACAGGCTCTGAAGACAAATCCTGCTGAAATGGCTCAGCAGAAGAAGTTGGCGTTGACCAAGGCTGCCGAGGAGGCCGAAGCCAATGGCTACACGCTTGACCAATGGGATTGGGCTGCACATGCACCAAAGCCTTATGTTCCACAGAATGGAGGTCAATTCGTTTCTTTAGACGTGGCAGGCAAGATAACGACTGCTGGTGTGGTACGCGCCAAAAAGTCTGTTCCACGCCGTGCTTTAGTTACCCCACCTGCTGGAGTTGAAGCAGAAACTTGGTACACCGTAGGTGGTATATTCAAGGTGTATGGTAGTAGCAGTTGGGTAGACTACACAAGTAATATGTCAACAGTTAAGGTAATTATTGACGGTACTGACATCTATTTGGCAGGTTTGTCTTATTGGTGTCCAGATGCATATATTAAGGGTACTATTAGTGGTACGACGGCTACTTTTGCCAGCGGACAGCAGATTGATGATGTTGACCCAGAATATATCGTCGGTTCAGAGACAGGAGAACAGGTAACTGAGAACATTGTATTTACATACGATGCTACAGAAGGAACCTTGACGGCAGTTACACCACTTGTAATGGGTGCTATTGCCCCCAACTCGACATCTATTTATGAATATTGGCAAAATCCTGTATTCTCGAAGACGGAGCCAGAAGGTCCTTCTATGGAGTTGATTGAGTTGCCTGCTGGCGCTACTACTCAGGATTGGTTTGTTACAGGTACGACCAACTCTGGCAACGTTCCCGCTACAGCAAAAGTTGCTTTCGTTGGTGAAGAGGTATACGTTCAGGGGCTCTTCACTCAGCTCCCCAATGCTTGGGTAAAGGGTACGAAGGATGGCAACTCTGTTGCTTTCCCGAAATTGCAGTATCTTGGCACTTACGGACAATATAACATCTGGACTTGGACAGGTACAATACCTACTAGTACTGGTTATTACTTGCTGGATGAAGTAACATTTACTTATGATGAGGCAGCCCAGACATTGACATTGGATGACAATCAAGCGTATGTTGCAACTGCAGATAATACAAAATGGTATGCTTTGGATTATTACACCGAGTTGATGCTCAGTGCTAACGAACCCAAAGTTGAAGGTGTTCAAGTTCCTTACACCTCTGATTTGACTAATCAGGCTGAGTTCAAGAAATACAAAGTTCTTGACAATAATAAGGATGGAAAGACATGGGGTTGGAGTTCAACTTATGGCACCTATTATGGCTATAGCACAAGCACAGGAGCAGACGACTATTTGATTTTGCCTGTTGAACTGATAGCTGGCATGAACTATAAAGTGACGGTTAGTGCTGCATCATATAGCGATAGATATCCCGAGAAGTTTGAAGTAGTGGTTGGTAAGACGGCTACAGCTGCTGGTCTTAATATGACAGCTATTGGTACGACCACTGTGGCCAGCAATAACGCTGTTGAATTTGAAGGCGACTTCACTGCTGACGAGACTGGCGTATGGTACGTGGCTATCCATGCTATATCTGATAGAAACATGTGGAATTTGTATATCAAGTCTCTGAAGATTGAGCTTGGTGCAGAGCCTACTGCTCCTGCTGCTCCCGTTTTGGCTATTGAGCCAGGCGAGAATGGCGACTTGAGTGCATCGGGTACGCTGACTGCTCCTGCAAAGGCTATCAATGGCGATGCTTTGACAGAGAACATTGAGCGCATTGACATTTTGTGTGACGACGCAGTTCTCATCAGCTATGCTGACGTTAAGCCAGGTGCAGAAAAGATTATCCTCGACAAACCTCAGACTCGCGGCTGGCACACCTATCAGGCTGTTCCTTACAATGCAAGCGGCATTGGTGCGAAGTCTAATAAGGTTAGAATCTGGATTGGTCCGGATGCTCCTGCTGATGTAGAGAACGTTCAAGTTACAGGTATGCCTGCAGCAGATAAACTCAGCATGGCTTGGGATGAAGTTAAGGCATTGAACGGCGGCTATCTTGATCCTGCTACTGTACAGTACGACGTTACAACTATTGAAATAATGGAAATCTTTGGTATGCAATTCCCAATGGAAGGCGAAACCATCGGTTCTGTTACTGGCGAGACCGCTGCTACCGTAGACTATCCTGTTGACGAAGGTGAGGCACGCTATGAATACTTCGGTGTAAAGGCTAAAGTAGAAGGCGATGAGAGCGATCCTTGTTCTTGGTTTGCATACGCTCTGATTGGTGCTCCTTATGAGTTGCCTATCGAGGAACATTTCACAAACAGTACTCTACACTATATATGGGATTACAACGAAAACACAGGGTTGGCTGTTTCTCAAGACGGCTCTGACGGTGATGTTGCTCTGGCACTTACAGCATACGAAAACGGTGAGGCTACATTCGAGACATTCAAGCTGGATATGGCTGCTGCCGCAAGACCTACAATGGTATTCGATGCTAAGAAGGGCACCAGCGCAACGAACAAGATTACGGTCTATGCTATTGCACCTGACTTTACAACAACTGACATTGAGACTGTAACATTGACTAACGAATATCAGACATTCAAGGTTGCTGTTCCTGCAGAGTTGAAGAACGAGCGCTGGATACGTTTGGGCTTCAAGGCTGAGCTGGAGGCAGAGGCAAATGTCTTGATTGACAATATCAAGGTTCTCGACCTCTACGAGTACGATCTCTCTATCGCCGTTTCTGCTCCTAAGTCTGTAAAGGCTGGTGAGACAGCAACTATCACAGCTACTGTGAAGAACGAGGGTGAGTTTGCCGCCAGCGGTTACAATGTGAAGATTACTGCTGGTAACGAGATTCTGATGGACGAGGCAGTTAACAGCGAACTCTTGATGTTCCAGACCAACGTTATCACAGTTGAGTTGAAGACTACCGTATTTGACGACAATGCCGACTTGAACGTCGTAGCTACCGTAACTTATGGTAACGACTTGAATCCCGATAACGACACCGCTGAGACTATCATCTCCGTTCAAGAATTGACTGCTCCTGGTGTAACCAACGTTACCGCTTGGTCAAATGACGACCGCATCATGACCTATTGGGTAGCTCCCGTTATCGATTCAACGCCAGCTGCTGAGGAGGTAACTGAAGACTTCGAGGAAGGCAATGGCGGCTGGACGTTCATTGATGCAGATGGTGACGGATTCAACTGGTACTACCAGTTTGGTGCTGGTGAAGATGGTAAGAAATTTACTGCTCACAGTGGAGAAGGTGTTGTCGCTTCTGAAAGCTACCACAATGATACTTACACCGCATTAACACCTGACAACTGGCTTGTATCTCCAAATGCTATTCTTGATGGCACATTCAAGTTCTGGGCTGTAGGACAGGATGAAGACTATTGTAAAGAGCACTTCCAGGTATACGTTTCTACCACAAGCGCTACGGATGTCTCTACCTTTGTGCCTGTAAGTCCAGAGTACGTTGCTACAGCTGAGTATAAGGAATATACCGCAGACTTGAGTAGCTACGCTGGTCAAGCAGGTTGGATTGCAATTCGTCACTTCAACGTAACCGACGAGTTCGTACTCGTAGTTGACGATATTACCTACCTTGCTGGTAGTGGTGTAATGGAGATTGACCACTTCAATATCTATCTTGATGGCGAGGTTGCAACAACCGCTGCTGCTAACCAGTCATTGACAACGATTGCAGATGTTGAGAATGGTAATCACACTGTTGCCGTATCGGTTGTTTACACTAACGGTCAAGAGTCGAAACCCGTTGAAACTACCGTTCACGTATCAGCAGCTACTGGCATCCAGAACATCACTGTCGTTACCAAGCCGGTTGATGTCTACTCAGTAGAAGGTAAGCTGGTTCGCCAGCAGACCACCTCACTGAGCGGTCTGAAGGGTGTCTACATCGTAGATGGCAAGAAGGTTGTGATTAAGTAAAAGTTCAAGGTCTTACTGAAATAATCAGTATTCCTACTATACTAAATTGCGGGGGCGGCACAAGCCGTCCCCGCTTTTTCTTTTAATCTCTTGGCTATTTCTTTGAAATTCTGTATCTTTGCACCATCAATCAAAACGTAGGCGAATAATGGAACAGAAACGGCGTCGCTTGCCATTAGGCATACAGTCATTTGAGGAGATAATAAAAGATGGTTATCTTTATGTAGATAAGACTGACTTGGTGTGGAAGATTGCCAATGGTGGCAAGTTCAACTATCTGAGTCGTCCTCGCCGTTTCGGCAAGTCGCTGTTAGTAGACACCCTACGTTGCTACTTTGAGGGCAGAAAGGACCTCTTTGAGGGTCTAAAGATAATGGAGCTTGAAAAGGACTGGGTGCAATATCCTGTCATAAGGCTTGACATGAGTTGTGGCGGAGCATCTGAAAAGTCTTTGAGAAGTTATCTTGATGACGCTTTTAGCAAGTATGAGAGGACGTATGACATCAACAAAGCCCCCGAAGCTAGTTTTGCGACACGCTTCAACAACATCATAGAAACAGCCTGTACAAAAACAGGGCAGCCAACGGTTATATTGATAGATGAATACGACTCGCCGCTGCAACACTCTTGGCATACGCCCGAACATGAGATATGTACGGCAATGTATAGAGAGGTGTTTTCGGTTCTCAAGGCAGCTACACAGTCAGAGAAGTTCGTGTTCATCACGGGCATTACGAAGTTTACGCAGATTTCGCTATTCTCCGTTCTCAATAATCTTAACAACATTAGTTTCTATCCTGCCGAATATGCGCCCGTTTGTGGCATCACGGTACAAGAAACGATAGATAACTTTCAGCCCGAAATAGAGAATATGGCAAAGCAAAACGGCCTGACATTCGATGGAGCCGTCGACCTGCTGAAAGCCAACTACGACGGCTATCACTTCAGTAGAAAAAACATGGTTGATGTGTTTAATCCGTTCAGCCTCATAAATGCTTTGGCGCAAGGTGAGGTTAGCAATTTCTGGATTGCATCGGGAGCCACGTCAATGCTGCCCAAGTTTGTGGATGACATGGAACTGAGAATGAAAGATTTCGAGAACACATATATTCTCCGCAATATTCTTGAGTCGTCTGATGTGACTGGTGGTGGTGCAGAACTATTTATGTACCAGTCGGGCTACCTCACGATAAAGGGCTGCGATGAAAGCGGCTATACGCTCGGTTTCCCCAATGCAGAGGTACGACAGGCATTGTACCATGTTGTCATTCCTGCCTTGACGATGAGCAGTCAGAGCATAGTCGTGTCTGCCCAAGCAAAATTGCTGAGGTATATGAACAACTGCATGTTGCCCGAAGCTATGCAGACGTTGAAAGCCTTGATTTCTGACGTTCCCTATAGCAACAAGAAACTGGCAAGCATGGATATGGAGGAGCGCTATCGCTTGATTATCAGCAGCCTGTTCCATGCTGTAGGATTAGGCGTAGAGGTGGAACGCATGATGGGTAATGGGCGCATTGATGTGATTGCACGCACCTCCCGCTATACTTATGTAATAGAGTTAAAGCTGACAAAGAATGGCGGACTAAAGGCGGCAGAGCAACAAATAAAGGAAAACCAATATATTGAACCATTTAAAGCTGACGGTAAGCAGATTGTAGCCCTCGCCATAGAGTTGGAAGATCTTGGGAAGGGACTGCTTGACTGGGCTGTAGTTAATGACAGTAATAATTAAAACTTAGCTAAATAAAAGAAGATGAGAACAAATCGGATATTGATGACTGTGGCGGTGGCCTTTACGGCATTAGCAGTTGTAGCTGCACCGCGCCAGAAAGCGCAGATGAAAGAGTCGGCAGCAAAAGCCATCAACGAGCAGCGCATGATGAAACGCATGGCTCCGCGACAGGCAACAGAGCTAAAGACGCTAAAGACGGCAACGGCGTATGAAATCATGGGCTTTGAGAACGGTGGCTTTGCCGTAGTGTCTACCGATGACCTTGTACCCGAGGTGCTCGGTGTATCCATGTCGCCCTACTCCAACGGCAAAAACACCAATTTCCAGTGGTGGCTTAAAGCCATTGAAGGTGCTGTAGAATATGCCGTAACCAACAATGTGGCACTGGCATCTATAGCCCCCAACCCCAGTAAATATCCCATGCAAGTGGGACCGCTGGTGACTACGAAGTGGGATCAGGAAGGACCTTACAACATCCTGTTGCCAGGCAGTGGTAGCAGACATGTATTAACGGGTTGTGTGGCTACGGCATTGGCACAGGTGCTTAACTACTTTAAGGTGCCAGAGCACGGCATTGGCCAGCGCACTATCTATTATAACAGCACACCAGTGACGGCTAACTTCGAGCAGAACCACTATGATTGGGATAACATGCGCGATACCTATAACTACGGACAGTATAGCGACGCAGAGGCAAATGCCGTAGCAGTACTGATGCGCGACTGTGGTGTAGCTTCCAATATGGACTACGGTTATGATGGCAGCGGTGCATACTCGACAGATGCGGCAGACGGCATGCGCAAGTACTTCGGTTTTGCTGAGGCCGTATGCTATGAGCGTGATAACTATTATGGCACAAAATATTATTCTGATGAGGAGTGGATGGACATGGTGTTTACCGCCCTCAGCGAAGACGGTCCCATCTATTATGGCGGTGCAGACTCGTGGAATGGCGGCCATGCTTTTGTGTTACATGGCTATAATGCTACGGGCATGGTGTATGTGAACTGGGGCTGGAGCGGTGAGGACGATGGCTACTACGACATTTCGCTGCTCAATCCTGGCTACTATAAGTTTAGCATCGGACAGGATATGATTATTGGCATTAGGGGTGAACGTCGTGATCTAACAGAGAGAGACATCACTCTGACACAGGCAGGAACACTGAGTTCCCTTATTTCTCCAGCAGAAATGGGCTATGTGGGTAGCCTAAAACTAAGCGGCAACATCAACTCAAGCGACCTGCTCTTCCTACGTAAGATGGCAGGCGTGAACGAACGTAACGAACGGACAGACGGCTATCTACATGAACTTGACCTGTCGGGTGCGACTTTCGTGAAAGGTGGTAGCCCATATCTCATTGACGGTAGTCGCCAACTAACCACCGCTAACGACGAGTTACCTGAGCGCGCTTTCTACGGATGTAGGCAACTACGCACACTGAAGTTACCTGCAGGACTTAAGCACTTTGGCGATGGTGCCTTGGCACTCTGTTCTTTGTTAGGTGATATAGAGATAGGAACACCAGCAGCTGATGCTGACTTCATCATTGATGAGCAAGGCATGGTATGGAACGCTGCTAATACCACAGACCTCATCTGTGTGCTATCCAGCACGGAAGGTGAGCTGACCATTCCTTCTGGTACGGTCACTCTACACAACTATGCATTGGCTGGATGCAGCCGCTTATCGAAGGTAGTACTGCCTGCCAGTATAACGACCATCGGACGAGAGGCTTTCCACAACGCATCGGCCATGCAGGAACTTCGCGTAGGTGCCAAGAACGTACCAACACTGAGTGGAACCGATGTATTTACGGGCGTGAGCGTTCTAACCTGTACGCTCTATATACCCAGTGGCACCAAGAGTAAGTATGCTCAAGTGGCTCAGTGGAACAACTTTGCTGACGTAGTGGAGTTCGGTACTACCGTGAAAGTGCGCAATACCATCCGTTACTATGGCGAAGAGAACCCCGAGTTTACCTACCAGATGATTGGCGACTACGTGACGGGAAAGCCCGAAATCAACTGTGAGGCAACACCTCTATCGCCCGCTGGCCGTTATCCCATAACTATCAGTCGTGGCACCATTACCGATGAAAATGTAGACTTTGAGGACGGTTATCTCGTAGTGCAGAAGGTGAAAGCTACCGCCACCGTAGAAGATGCCACACGCGAGCAAGGACAACCTAACCCAGAGTTCACTTTAAGTTTCAGCGGATTGGTAAACGACGAGACAGTACCCGTATGGATTGAAGAGCCAGTCTTCACCGTAGAGGCTGACGAGACATCAAAGCCTGGGGAATATCCCATTACTGTTACGGCTATGGCAGAAAGCTATGAGCTAACTTTCATAGCAGGCGTACTGACCGTCACCGAAGCAACAACAGGAATTAGCGAGACGTTTATGAATAGTGAGCAAAGAACAGACCACGAATATTACAATATCGCTGGTCAGCGTGTTGCACATCCTACCAAGGGATTATACATCATAAATGGCAACAAGATTGTAGTGAAGTGAGGACTATGCACACTTGGAGTGCGGACTATCCGCACCGATAGTGCGGAGTATGCGCGCCAGTAGTGCGGACTATACACACTACGGACGCGCATACTTCTCTTTTTTATGGGCTAACGAGCCTGCACGTATTTATGCAATGTAGCTCTGACGGCACCCTTGCCAGCAAACAGTTCGCGCACCATGCCTTCTATCTGCTCGCCCAAGCCTGCCTCGTAAAGGTCGAGGCCAAAGACATCCTTACGGCTGTATAGTTGGCGCAGACACGAATAGTCTTGGTCGCCCCTTCCCACTTCCAAAGGTGCAACAATAGCTTGCAACTCTTGAAGCAGGGGGTCTGGGGAAGGCTCAAAGGGTGTACCATCGTCAAGGACTCCTTTCAGGTAGCGGGCATAGCCAGCCAATACCAAAGGAATGAGCACAAGGTTCTGCATATCAAGTTGGCGGTCAAGGTACTTCTTGATGGTCTCGCCAAAACGGATAGGCAACTTTTGTGAGGTATCCATTGCAATACGCTGGGGAGCATCGGGCATGAAAGGATTGGGCAAGCGGCGATTGATGACGGCACCAATGAACTCGTAGGGGTTCAGCACGCCTGGGTCGGTAACTACAGGCATGGCCTCAATATAGCCTATCTTCTGAATGAAAGCACGCAAATCGGCATCTTGCATCTCTGCGGAGATAAGCGTATAGCCCAGCATGCAACCGTAAATGCTCATGGCGGTGTGCAAGGGATTGAGGCAGGTGGTCACTTTCATCGTCTCAACCTTATCGACAGTCTCACGGGTGGTATAGAGAGCGCCACCCAAATGGAGGGGTGGTCGACCGTTAGTATAATGGTCCTCTATGACCAGATACTGTACCTCCTCGGCATTGACAAAGGGAGCGGTAAAAGTATGTTTCTCCGTCTCTATATAGTCGTTATCCTCAAAGCCATCCTGCATCAGCAGTTCTTTGACCTTTTCATGCGGACGAGGGGTTATCTTGTCTATCATTGACCAGGGGAAGGTTATCTTCGTCTCGTCGCGGAGGTAGTCGAGGAAACCTTGCGGTACTAATCCGTCTGCCACCCAACGCTCGGCATAGGCCATGACACCCGCCTTTACTTTATCACCATTGTGTGAGCAATTGTCCATAGACTGGATGGTGAGGGGCAGACATCCTGCCTCGAAACGCTCATAGAGCAAGGCTGTCACCTTGCCTAAGGCAAAGGCGGGCTGAAGACCGCGACTGAGGTCGGCATCACAGAAACCGTAACCTTTCTCCGTTATGGTGAAAGATACCATCTGGAGCGAGGGATTGCGGAATATATCCACAAGACGGCTCCAATCGCTGAACTGATAGTCGGCCTTCAACGCTTCAGTAACGCTGGCAATGACCTTCTTCTCAATATTGCCATCGCTCTGCAAGCTAACCAGCAACGAAAGATTGTTATAAGGTGTATAGGCCTTGTCAACAACTTCGAAATCGAAGGTTTCAGCAACAATGACACCTCGGTCGTATTGGCCAGAGTTCAGTGCGTCGTTGAGCATAGCGGCGGGAAAAGCACGGAAGATGTTGCCACCTCCGAAATGTACCCATGTAGGCTCCTTAGCAGTCCGCTCGCGCACCGCCTTAATATTAAACTTGGGAAGCTCATAGCCTTTCTGCTCCCACTCTGCCGCATTAAGTTGGCCGTTCAGTATATCTGTCAGCTTCATATCAATCAAAGAATCCAGGTTGTTTGTATTCAATGTCTAACTCTCGGTCGACGGTGGCAAGGATGCCCTGCACCTGTCCGAGGGCAAACATACGACCCAAGAACGAGTAGCCAGCATTATAGCCCTTAGTCTCATCACCCAACATTGTCATGCCATGATCTACACGCATGGGCAGGTTAGGATTCTCTTTCTCAAAGATTCGAGCCAGTTCGATGATGTCGGCTCGGCCACCCAGATGGGATGCCTCGGTAAAGTCACCATTGGGGAAGATATGACAGGAGCGCAAGTGTACAAAGTGGGTGCGCGGAGCAAATTCGCGAGCCAGCTCCACCACATTGTTATAGGCACCAGCCGAAAGAGAACCAGCACAGAACGTCAGGCCATTGTGCTTGTTGGGAACGGCATCGAGGAACCAACGAATATCCTCCTCGGTACGAACAATGCGCGGAAGACCCAATATCTCAATGGGTGGGTCGTCGGGATGTACGCACATATTCATATCGCACTCCTCGCAAACGGGCATGATGGCCTCAAGGAAATACTTCATGTTTTGACGCAACTGCTCCTTGTCGATACCTTTATACAATGCCAGAAATTCGCGGAACTTCTGTACGGGAGCCTCGTCACCCTCATGGAAATTGCCAGAGACGAAGCCTTGTGTCTTGATGACGATATTCTCCACCAACTCGTGGTCTTTCTCTGGAGTCATCGTCTTTGCTAATTCATCAGCTTCGGCTAATACATCACGCCCTTCTCCATATCCCTCAGGGAAGCGGAAAGCAGCCCATTCCTCGCGTGCTCCCTCGCGCTTCAGAATATAGATGTCAAAGTAGGCAAACTCCGCATAATTGAAATAGAGGTTCGAAGCACCATTAGGATTATCGTGCAACAGGTCAGTACGGGCCCAATCCAAGACTGGCATAAAATTGTAGCAGATACAATGGATGCCTTCTGCCGAGAGATTACGCAATGACTGCTTGTAGATTTCTATCTGTTCGTCGCGGTCTGGACCACCGTACTTGATGGTCTCCACTACAGGCAGACTCTCCACTACGCTCCAGCGCATGCCATAGCTTTCGATATACTCACGAAGGTCACGAATTTTCTCACGTGTCCATACCTCGCCAAGGGGCACGTCATGCAGGGCAGTCACAATGCCCTCTACACCAATCTGTTTCAGCATGGCAAGCGTTATCTTGTCGTTCTTGCCAAACCATCTCCATGTTCTTTCCATAATATTTATTTAAGTGCTGCAAAGGTAGATATTTATTTTTAAATATCCAAACCTTTTAGGAAAAAGTGCCTTTCACTGAATCATTTACACTTTTATTTGCCTTATACGAAAAACTTCGATAGGTTGAGGGAGCAAGATTCAGTTTTCCAGAGGCGCGGAGCATCTTTCGCAGAGAAGTCACAAACTCTTGGCTCTCTTGAAGCATATTGAGCAGAACATAGGTCACAGCCATATTGTCGGTGTCACCTTTTTGGAGCATTTCGTATATGCCACGAATGTGGAACGCCAACTCATCTTTTATATCATTACACCGACGACGCAATTCGTCTATTACTTCTGGACGATTGTCTTCTATTGAAGCTTCCGAATCGCTGATTACGGCTTTAATACACTCACACATTGACTTAAACGTACCGTGAAATTCTTCTGGCAACGGACGGAAGTTATTATCAACATGTTCCTTACATGCTTCGTTGATACGACGCAAATTATAGGTCATTGACATAGCCATATTGTTGCTAAGATGAAACCATGTACGTTTCTCCATAGCAATTTCGGGAGTGACACGACACATGCAGAGTGTAAGTTTACGGCGTTGTCCTTTTAAAACATCCTTTTCGGTAATCAGCGCCTTTTCTGATCGGGATAGTAATTTCCTTTGTTCGTTGATAAATCCATCCGTAACGTCCGAGAAACATTCAGCGGCAAAACTTAGAAACATCTTCTGTTTCTCATTGATATATATTCTTAACAATGGCCATACTTCTGCAGGTTCCTTTGTTGTCAAAATAGTTTGGAACAGCGTTTCTGTCGGCAAGTCTTTCCTCTTATTTTGGAAACGAATATTACTTCGAATGAGCAGTATAATAGCAATTACACCTCCTGCAAGCATTACAGGCACACCACCCATGTGCATCAGACACACTACTATCCCAGCTCCGATAAAAGCGACTCCGGCTGTAATAAACCAACCTCCTATCACGGATATAACACCTGTAATGCGAAATACCGCACTCTCCCTACCCCACGCACGGTCGGCAAGAGATGTACCCATTGCCACCATAAACGTCACAAAGGTTGTTGACAATGGAAGTTTCAAAGATGTTCCAACAGCTATCAGCACACTGGCAAGCATCAGATTGAGGGCTCCGCGTACAAGGTCGAATGCTGCACCATCCTCTTCCTGCGTTACACGATTATCCATACGGCGGGACACCCAACGTCTAATGCTGACTGGGGTATGTTCACTCACCCACGAGTAGATGTCGAGTGTTGCCCTGACAAGAGAGCGGCCTATACGTGAAGAACCAAACATCTCGTCTCCTTGTGTCTTGGAACTTAAACCAACTGTTGTCTGAGTGACCTGACGAGCTTTTTTAGATGTAGCAAGTGACACTACCATTATCATGCCAGCGCCAATTAGGAAATACAATGGAGTGTTGGCCGACCCCAAAAGGCTCACCATCATAAAACCCTGTGGATTACCTACGCCCGATGCCGTATAATCTTGATAAGAGGCAAATGCGGTTAATGGAACACCGATAAAGTTTACAAGGTCGTTGCCGGCAAACGCCATAGCAAGCGAGAAGGTGCCAAGCAGCACTACCACCTTGAATACATTTACCTTACACCAATGAAGCGTCTGCATGATCAGTGTAAACACTACAAGAGAACCAACGAGAATCAAGACGGTGTTGTCATTTATCCACGCTTTAAGGTCGGGAGTCATGACAGTAAGGTCTTTTATCCCTTTCAAAAGCATAAAATAGACAATGGCAGTACAAGCTACACCTCCAAACAATCCTACCTTCCACCTTAAGCGGCTCTTGTATTCGAAAGTGAATATCAGTCGAGACAAAAATTGTACTATCGTACCAAATACAAAGGCTATAGCCACCGAAAGGAATATGCCTATTATCACAGACAATGCCTTTTCTGTATTAAGTAAGTCACCAATATGCAGACTGCTTTCTGGTGCAACAGTTTTAAACACAGCTACGACGAAACTAGCACCAAGCAACTCAAACACCAACGAAACTGTTGTAGATGTAGGCATTCCAAGAGTGTTAAATATGTCAAGAATGATAATATCTGTCACCATTGCGGCCATAAATATGGCTATGACATCATAAAAGGACAGGTTCTCTGGGTTGAAAATGCCGTGACGCGCAATATCCATCATGCCATTACTCATCGCAGCTCCGATGAATACACCAATTGCAGCCACTACAATCACTCTTTTGAAAGAAGTAGCTTTTGAACCTACGGCTGAGGTCAGAAAATTAACAGCATCATTACTTACTCCCACCCACAAATCAAAAACGGCGAGAAAGAAAAGGAATATTATAATTCCAAGAAATAGTAAATCCATAATACAATTATATTTTTGTTATTTTTTGCGTTGTATAATCAAGCATATATCTCATTAGAAAAGGACTATCAATTCTGCCACAATCTTATCATTTCTTCCATCGGGCGCAGCATACCCCTTGTTATAAAAATACTTTTGATAGTTAAGTTGAATTTCGTATTTGACTGGTTTTTCTGCATAACCCAATGTAGAACCGATAGTAAGCCTTTTACGATTAGGATGGTCTTCTGACAAACTTCCATTTGTTACAGTGCCATTTGAATGGCTTGTAGAAGCATCAAAACGGGCTTGGAAGCTAAGTTTGTTGAAAATTGTCTTTTCCAAAGGAATTCCATAATCAAACCATAGATTATAAGAATGGCAATCTGGGAAAGGATTATTCACATAATGCTCAAGTATATATTCGGCCTCAGCTGTCAATCCTCCATTTGAAAAAGAAACACATGCGTCGGCCATATTCACCCTTACGGCATCAGGCTTAATAGTTTGCAATCCGCCTGTGATTTTAAATAGTCCAATAGGAACCTCGGCCTTTAAGGCATAATGAAGAGTCTTCGACCAATGATTCTGATCAGTAATTGTATTAGGGCTGAAGACACCTAGTGTAATGACAGCAGGTATGTCTTGCTGGAACATATATGATACCTGCACACCATCAGCACGAATGTTATCAATGTCGCGACCTATGAATGAACGGTCTGCAAAAATGTAATTGCCAGGGCCACGAAACGGATCTACACCGAATGGAATACGAAACTGGCCAGCTTGTATTGTCATACCGTTGCCCACATCGAATTTCCCGTATGCATCCAGAAATTGAAACTGTCCCTGATCGCACAAATCAGTAGATACAAAATAACTAAGTTTCGGCATCAGACTCCCCTTAATCCATATTCGGGAATTTCTGATGGCAAAACGGTTTCGTCCATTGGTTGTCTGAATCTCATAGCGTGCACGCACCACACCACCTATTGTAGGCGCTGTTTTCGCAATTGCACTAAACGTTATAATCCCTAAAAATAAAAGAATAGTACATCGCTTCGTACATTCTTTAGAATGAAATAATAACTTCATAAGATGCTAATTTTGTCATTTTTACGTTGCAAAATTAGACATCCTATATTAACAGATTATGAACTTTATGTTAAGTTTTTGTTAAGTTTTAACTGAAACTTGTAAGTAAGTCCATTGACACTTTCGGCTTTGATGTCACCACCATGAATAGCAACGGCATTGCGCACTATTGAAAGTCCAAGTCCAGTTCCCCCTGCAGCACGCGATCTTCCTTTATCTACACGATAGAACCGTTCAAATATATGTTGCAAATGCTCCAAGGCTATACCACAGCCATTATCGCTTATTGTGAAATTACCGTCAATATCAGCTGTTATCTTCATTTCTGTCGCACCACTGTAAGCTATTGCATTATCTATCAGATTTCGGAATATTGATTCAAGTAAAATACGGTTGCCAAAGATTATCAGTTTCGGAATGTTGAGCGAGATACACATATTGGTTCTTAGGCGTTCCTCTTCTACTATCTCATAGATAAGCCCAGTAAGGTCTATATTCTCTTTCTTAATCAAGTTTGAGCCTTCGTCCATCCGAGTAATGGTTGCAACATCCTTAAGCAATGCGTTAAGACGCTGAGCATTGATTCGGATTTTTTCCAAAAACCCTTGCTTCTTTTCTTCTGCAAGTTCAGGATGGTCATCAAGTAGGTCAAGACATAACAGGATTGAAGCTACAGGAGTTTTCAACTCATGGTTAATATTATTGGTAAGTTGCTTCTTCAACCTTATTTTATCCTGCTCAAACCTCAGAGCCTTGCGATGTTGTTCATCGCGCTGCACATAAAGTTGCACGATATTGCTTGCTATGCTACCGAGCTCATCATTTGGAAATGCCTCGTCACTGTAAATTTGTTCTCCCCGCTCTGCCTTTTCTGCAAAATGGTTCAAACGTGTGATACTTAACGAAATTTTACGGGTAGATAAAAATACAGCGAGGCTCATTATCAAAGTTAATACTACCATTATCCACAATAATGTGCTGTCTGCTTTCAGAAAATCCACCACAGTATGTGTATATGGAGCAGCGGAGCGCACCACGATGCCGTTATTACCCAACCGAGCAGAATAAAAATAGTTCACATCATCACTTTCGGACAGGCGTGCAACAGCATGACCTGCTCCTGAAGCTCTTGCATCCATTATTTCTGGACGATTATTATGGTTGGCAGACAGGGCTGAAATATGTTTGCTAGTGTCATACAACACATTGCCGTCCTTATCAATAAGAGTAACTCGCAAGCCATCGACTGGTGCTCCGATTCTTGCCACAATATCCTCTATATGCTGGCCTTGATGTATATCTTCAATAATGCGGTCATTATGCATCTGGAGGCGAGTATCAAGCAGTGAAGTCTTAAATTCTTTTTCCCGATGATATTGTAATATCATGAATATGCCAACCAAAGACCAACAGAGTATTAACACTGTCAGAAATACACGCATCTGGAAAGAGAACCTAATTTTGCCAGCCATATCCGTAACCTGAACGTGAAATTATATATTTGCCGTAGGGTGCTATTTTATTACGAAGTCGGGTAATATGCACATCAACGGTTCTGTCAAACACAACAACATCTCCAGGCCAGACTCTCCGCATTATCTCCTCGCGTGTAAATATCCGGCCAGAATTTTCAAGAAAAAGTGCAAGAATCTCAAATTCCTTCCTCGTCAATTTTATAGGGTTCCCATCAATAGTGCATACCAGCGTCTGACGGTCACACTCAATACCGCTTTGCGTTTTTTGGCCAGAACTGCGCCGTAACACTGCCTCTATCCTAGCCATTACATTTCTGGTTGAAAATGGCTTGACAATATAGTCGTCAGCTCCAAGTTGAAGACCAGCCACCATATCGTCATCTCCGTCTTTCGCTGTGAGGAATATAATGGGAATACTTGCAGTAGTTGGGTTCTTTTTCAGTTTAGCTGCAAGTTCAATACCGCTCATCTGGCCCATCATAATGTCAAGTAGAATTAGATCATAATAAACAAGATCATACTCCAGAGCATTCTCGGCACTGACAGCAGTATCAACCATATAACCCTCCTGTTCAAGATAAGTGCGTAACCCCTCCCTGAGAGTTTCCTCATCATCAACAACCAATAATCTTATTTTTGGCATATTATTTCGTATTATCTTCAACTATGTCAATTCTATCTCCCTACATAACTACAAAAATAACGAAGTCCCGCCATAGTACGCATTATTAGGAGGCGTGACGGGAACTGTTGCTGCAAGGATTGGTATTTATTTTCTTATTAAAAAAATTACAATTCAAACATAAAAACAACATTACTTAAAGCAATTTAATAAATTTATCAAAGTTGTTTCATCTTGAATCAACACCTCACGAGGCTTTAAGCCATGACTAGCACCTACAACACCCGCTTTCTCTAACTGCTCCATCAGTCTACCAGCACGATTGTAGCCAATGGCAAACTTACGCTGAATTAGTGAAGTACTTCCACTCTGTTCGCGTACTATCAGTCGTGCTGCATCCTCAAATAAAGGATCAAAGTATTCAAGTTGGGCTTGATTCTCTGTTCCCTTTTCTTCTTTTGGGATATATTTCTCTATTTTTTCAACGACCTTTTTCCATCCTGGATTTTCAAAGTTTATTTTTCCCAATGAGACGATATAAGGATGTGAAATGGAAAGATTATGTTGTTCTTGCTGTAACAATTTTAACATTTCATTGATTTGATTTATCTTTCTTTCATATTCATTTTGTTTATCAACATTCCTGCTATTCACATTTTCTACATATTCCGCATATTTTTTCTTACGAGAAGAGTAACGTCTATAGAATATTGCAACAATAATTATAGAAATACCTAACAACACAATACCAGTAATCAATTCATCCCCAACACTATTTATGACCCCAAATATAATAAAAAGAGTAACTATGAGAAAAAATATAAGACAGTATCCATTACACCCATTATATTCGTCCATTGACTTTGTTTTATCTGCGACAAAAGGTGCAATATTTTTCTTTTCTTTGTTAACTTGTTTTATTTGACTTTCATATTCTTTCATTAATGCAAGATATGGTTCCTGCGAAATAATAAGAGAATGATAATCGGAGGTGTCATAATCTTCTTTAATAGGTTCTACTACTTTCAGACAAGAATCCACAATCTTGATCTGCTTAGAGCAAAACTCTTTATCACTAATTTCTTCAAGATTACTAATTGCATCTTCCAACAATAATCGCAAGGGAACAGCATATAATTCACAGAGGAAAGACTTGAATAATAAATCCTTATGAGAATTTATTATTTCAATGGCCTCTTTGGCATTAAAAGCTACTTTCTTATAAAATTTAACTCTCTCTCTTTGCTTTAACTCATTTATTTGATTTTCCAGAATCTGTTTATTGATTTGACTGATAGCCTGTAGTTCTTTAGAAATACTTTTCTCTAATTTTACTATTTCTCCACATTGGGCATACTGTATAGCCAATGATTTTTTATTGAGTGCACTTATTTTGGCTAATGAATAGCTTTGATATATATTTAAGGCTTTATCTAAATTACTCATAGGAAAGATGATGTTTATTATTGGTATTAAAAAATCGAATAAGCAATATGGGAAATTTGACAACTTTACCCATATTGCTTATTTTCAATTAGCTATAAATTATTCTGCTAAAGTAAAATGATCAATACTCATCCTCGTTGAATAAAAAATCCTCTTTTGTGGGGTAGTCGGGCCATATCTCCTCGATACTTTCGTAGACGTCACCCTCGTCCTCTATCTCCTGCAAGTTCTCCAATACTTCGAGTGGAGCACCCGAGCGAATGGCATAATCTATCAATTCGTCTTTAGTGGCAGGCCAGGGGGCATCCTCCAATTTCGATGCTAATTCCAATGTCCAATACATAGTTTTAGTCTATTTATAATTTAACATTTTCAGTTTATACTCTCTATTTGCACGCAAAAGTAATATTTTTTTTCTTATCTGCAAATATTCTGCCATGTTTTTTCGCTCTTCCCTGCAATAAAATTCAACTTTTTGGCTAATACAAACAAATAATCACTCAGTCTGTTCACGTATTGCAACACTTCGGGACTGACTATAGCCTCTTGAGCGAGGGTTACAATACGACGCTCGGCACGGCGACAGACGGTGCGACACACGTGGGCTTGTGCGGCTTCTCGTGTTCCCCCACTCAGAATGAAACCTTGCACCTCGGGCAGTTCTTTCATGATATTGTCTACCTCTGTCTCCAACAATTCCGTCTCGCCTTCTGCCAAATGGGCCGAGGGATAAAGTGGTGTCGTCTCCTGTTCTGTTGCCAGATTGGTGCAAATATTGAACAAGTTATTTTGGATGCGCTCCACCATTGTCTTCTCGTGTCCCTCAGGCAGTACAGCCGCCAACAATCCTAAATGGGCACTTAATTCATCGACTGTACCATAGGCTTCCAGTCTCGCACTGGCCTTCGATACTCGCTGACCACCCACTAGACTAGTTTGTCCTTTATCGCCCCCTCGGGTATATACTTTTGTTATCTTAATCATTCGCAGATTTATTGATTTCTATGCTCTAAAAGTTCACTCTATAGTGGTGATTGTAACGATTCTTGTCGAACAAGAGGACACCACAATAGTATAGGTTGAACGTCGTCCCTACCCTGTCGTCCTGTTCCAAGTCGTGCCACCGCAACCAATCATTATTTATTCCCTCAACAACGATAATAGAATCAGCATTACACCGATTTATCCATCGCTCTTTATCGTCCGTAATATCAACGCGAGCCAGCTCCAGAGTTATTTGAGATTCTTTACCATCCCAAGCATTTTCGGGGACAACAAAACGTGTCTTCTGACAGCCTGCCTGCCACCATTGGCGATACTCGTCGTCGGGCATCCACGTGGGTTGGCGCCAATTGGCCAGTCGCAGATAAAGCCGTCCTAACTTACGTGTCAACCAACTGTCGCTGCTTAATTTATCGTAAGCATAATACGGCCAGCGTTCATTGATGACGTAACGTACAAAGGCATAATCCTTTGGTGACTGGATGCCAAAACCCCTGCACAGATGTATGCGACTCAGCCACACCAACCATCGTTTCAGCAAGGAGCACCGACCACTAAACATCGCTCATCAATCTTTAGTTCTTTGCCGCTTTCTCTGTTCTTATCGTCACTTCCTTTGTCTGCGATATTTGCTCGCGGCCATCTACCGACACACCAATGCGAAGGACTATCTCGCCATTCTTTAGCTTTCGGTCAGCCTGCACCGTTGCCGTATAGCGCATACCTGTTCCTGAAGCAATGCTCTCTATACACATATCGGGCGAGATGAATACGTGTTTATTGCTTGTCGTCTCGGCAATCGTTGGACAAACATTATAGAGTGTTCTTGACGTACGGTTCATTAGGTCGAACACTATTTTACACGCCTCACCGCCACGCAATACTTCGTCCTGTGACCCCTCCAACAGATGTAAGTTGCATATTTCCAATTGTGCCTGTACATTGAAGCCTCCCGAAGGCTTGCTCACACGTCTCGCTCTGTCAGCAGGTTTCTCACCTCGAGGGCCTGGCGCATCGAAATCGATGATGTCGTCAACCCTATTAGTAGTATTATACCCATTGTCACGGGCATCAACGCTCTGCTGATTATTATCTACATCGCTATTCCTCTGGTCAGTACGCTGACGACGATACTCCTCGTAGCGTGCCGATGCCCGTTTGTCTGCCTCAGCACCTATGGCTGCGCCCACCATTGCGCCGCCAGCCATACCCACAACGGTTCCGATGTCGCTACCGCGCGGTCCACCTGAGATGCCACCTATCGCCGAACCTAATATCGTTCCAAACGTGGCACCCGTCGTAGCACCTTGTCCCGAATATGTACCGCAACTACTTAGAAACAGCGCCACGCTTATCATGGCTATGATGTTATTCTTCACACGCAAGGTCATTATACAATATAATTAGATAAGAATTTATAAAGGGTCAGTATAGTAGCTGCCATCGTTCTTGGCATCCTCACCTGTTATTTCGATTGTATCTGAAGAGCCCGACATAAGAGGTAACACATAAGGTAAGGCAACAACCTCTATCTGAGGGACTATATATGTTTTTTTCATTTCGCTTGTTGTCAATTGATTTCACAAAATCTATTTAATCACAAACTTTTTGCCACTTGCAATGTATAGCCCTTTGACAGGCTGAGCAACACGCAAGCCAGCAAGATTGTAACACACGTTATTTATTCTCTGTACATTGTTCATGAGCGAAGCGTTAATTCCCGTCACCTCTGTGTTATCCTCAAAAACAATCTCCAGACCGTGAGCAGCATTGGCTGATACATCATACGTCGTACTAAGATAAGCCCGATTTGCAACAAGTTTAGCGCCAGTAGCTTTAAAGAATTTCGCTGCTCCGTCTGCATTATCTTTTTGGAGAATGTAGTTATGTTTTCCGTTTTCGGCCTCCCATAGTACTGCTGTTGCCGTTGTTACACCAACCATCTCGTTATCCGTAACACTTACATTTGCTTCCGTAATTGGCACGTTCAGTGTTTCATCTTTATTTACATCCTTGTAAATGATTACGCCTGTATTCGCCGGCACTATACCTCCTGCTATCTCCGACAGTACCACCTTGCCATCCGTCACCTTTGCGGTATAGACTGAGGCACCAGTCTCGCTGAAGTCCAATACATTCTCCGAACAATACGTCGCAAACTTTGCCATCGTTATCGTCACTGCTTCGTATTGCTCTGACACAAGTTTATAGATGGTGAAGTCATGGGAATAGGTTTTTAAGCCATCTGCGTCTGTTCTAAAAGCCTTATAATGATCATTAGACTTATCGTATGCTATCATCCGCTCATTACTGCCCTTATCTTTCTTAATCATTGCGATCCCATTCGTAAACTCAAACTCCCATTTACTTTCCTTATGCCATTGATCAGCCGACGTCATATCCGTGCTATTTGTATTATTTAGGTAATAGCCATCACTCATTTTCATATAAAATCCACCAGAAGTTGTCTCTAAAGTCCACACATAAGGCTCTGTCTCCAAAAGTCCTATTTTATTATATGATGTAACATAATGGAGATTTTTATTACTCACTGTCGTTAGCGCTCTTCCACCTTCTACAAACACATACTGACCATCTGTCAATTCCGATGCATCCGTCACTTGTTTTAGCCTAAACGACGTATCAGCACTTACGGGAGTAAAAACCAATAGAAAACTCGTTCCCACAAGTAGTAATTTACTTAAAATCTTTTCTTTCATTATTTCGTTTGTTTAGTTTGCAGAACTAATTCATTGCTATTTGTGGTCGCAAAGTTACAAAGTTACTTTCAATTAACAAAATAATTTGTATCAAATTCGCCGCTTTGCTTATTCTTTTGCTACATAAATTAAGGAGTTTTAGCCTAATATCTAAGAGATACTATTTGGGGGGTATAGGCCTCGAAGACTACGAGTATAGGCCTCACAAACCGCGAGGCCTATACTCAGTATTAACAAAGTGCCGCTTCGTTGGCAACAAATCCCAGATTTGTCGCTGAGGAGAATTGGGCGAAGAAATAATGGGAGAAAATGATTCCCTATTCCTCGTAACGGCGGCCTATCTCCTCCCAGTTGACAATCTGCCAGAGAGCCGACAGATGGTCTGGACGGCGGTTCTGGTAGTCCAGATAGTAAGCGTGTTCCCACACATCAAAAGTGAGCAACGGTTTCAAACCATGCAGGATAGGATTTGAGGCATTGGGTTCTTGTGTTATGACAAGACGCCCGTCTGCATCGACCGAGAGCCAAACCCAACCAGAGCCAAACAACGCTACCCCTTTTTTCTGGAACTCGTCACGGAAGGCCTCGAACGAACCGTACTGACGCTCAATAGCCTCAGCAAGAGCGCCCATAGGACGATTGTCTGCTTGAGGAGCAGTAAACTGGCTGAAGTAGAGGTTATGATTCAATATTTGGCCTGCATTATTCAGCATGCCACCCTCAGATTTCTTCACTATTTCTTCAATGGGTAGACCTGCCAAAAGGCTATCCTTCAAAAGTGCGTTTAAGTTGTTGACATAAGCTTGTAAATGCTTGCCATAATGGAAGCTAATTGTTTGCCGACTAATAACTGGTTCAAGTGCATCCTCGGAGTAAGGGAGTGCCATAAGTTCAAATGTTACGTTTTCCATAATTCTATTATTGCTTTAAAAGTTCTCAATATTTCGTCACAAAATCGCACACACGGGCAGTGTATTCTTCGGGATAGTCTTTATAAGATACGGCATGTGCCGTCCCTTTCGTTATCCAAAGTTCCTTTTTACCCAACTTTGCCTTGTAAAGTGGACGCACCATCCATGAAGGTACGAAATCGTCGTTATCGCCATGAATGAAGAACATAGGATATTTACATTTTTCTACTTGACGGATAGGTGCAGCCTCTGTAAAACTCCAGCCATTCAGCAGTTGGCACAAAAGATTTGTACTGAACATCAACGGAAAATCGGGGAGACCGAAATCTTCACCTAACTGGAAATGGAACTCGTCCCAGACACTAGTATAACCGCAATCTTCTATAAACCTTACTGTGGAAATACTTGCAGGCATTGGCTCACCAGACACATTCATCGTCGTGGCCGCTCCCATTGAGACACCATGTACCACAAAACTATGTGAGTTAAACATCCGTGATGCTAAAACCATCCAATGAAGCACATCCTTTCGGTCATTCCATCCCATACCAATGCTCTCACCCTCACTCAATCCGTGTGCATGCAGGTCAGGCAACAGGATATTGTAGCCTAAAATCTGCTCATAAATTCTGGCTATTTGCAACATTTTGATGGACTGGTCACGCCAACCATGAACAAGCACTGCCGTATGGCCTGCTGCACGTGGGTTTCGCACAAATATTGCATGATGACGTTCACTGTTAGGCATCGTGACAAACGTATCACACAAAGCATTTGCCTGCCGTAAACTATCTACCCAAGGGCGAGTCTCTGGATGATGCTCATATAGCCATGTATAAACTGCCGCCGTGTCTTGTCGGTCGGGTGCAGGAGCAAGTGCAAAATGAAGCATATAGAAACTACCCGCTACCGTCATCACAAGAAAGAGAGTCACCACAATGGCTAAAACACATAGTATCTTTTTCATCATTGTCAAATTTATGCCACAAAGATACAAATTATTTTCTGCAAATCAAGTAAGTCGGATATATTTTAACACCAATGCAATGATTTCATTCATGATTCGCTGAATATAAAACAAATAAGAGTCGTTAACATTATTGTTAGCGACTCTTATATAATGATCAAAATATCTTCAATTACTCAGCCTTTGTCTCCTCTGCAGTTACCTCAGCAGAAGCCTCTTCCGTCTTTGCATCCTCGACAACAGGAGCTTCTTCTACTTTCACTTCTTCTGCGGGAACTGCCTCAGCTTTAGGTGTAGACTTGCGTGAACGGCGAGTCTTCTTCTCAGCCTTGGGAGTCTTAAGCATGTTCTCATCGAAGTCAACCAACTCAATGAAAGCAATATCAGCAGCATCACCCTGACGAGAGCCAAGCTTGATGATGCGGGTATAACCACCAGGACGGTCGCCGACCTTCTGAGCTACAGGACCAAAGAGTTCTTTGAGGGCTTCTTTGTTCTGTAGATAACTGAAGACAACGCGGCGAGAATTTGTGCTGTCGTCCTTAGAGCGTGTAATGAGAGGTTCTACATATTTTTTAAGTGCCTTTGCCTTGGCAAGGGTCGTAGTGATTCTTTTGTGCATGATCAGCGAGATGGCCATGTTGGCAAGCA
>JAFLSF010000010.1 GCA_022511045.1 Prevotella sp. | reverse complement strand
ACCCAAGACCTTCAGAACCGGAATCTGACGCTCTATTCAGCTAAGCTACGGGACCATAATCTTAAAACGGATGCAAAGATACAAAAAAGGTGGAATATTAGAGATTAAAGAGTAAATATTTATATTCTTTTAAATGTTATAGCGGACGAGCAGAATGTTGTAGATGTGGATGATTTTATGTCCTTTTTAAAAATAATTGGCAATAGTGCTTGCAGTTTGGAATAAAAATACTACCTTTGCGTGCACATATCGTAAATAGTAAATATCAAGATGGCTCAACTGATTAAACCAATTGATTATGCTCCATTACTTGACACGAAGCAGACGGAGCAAGGTATTAAACTTATCAAGGAGTTCTTCCAGCAAAATATATCAACGGAGTTAAGGCTACGCCGCGTGACGGCCCCTTTGTTTGTGTTACAGGGATTAGGCATCAATGACGACTTGAATGGCATAGAACGTGCAGTGACGTTTCCCATTAAAGACCTTGGTGATGCTAATGCCGAAGTAGTTCATTCACTGGCAAAATGGAAGCGTCTGACGTTGGCAGAATACAAGATAGACCCAGGTTATGGCATCTATACGGATATGAATGCCATTCGTGCAGACGAGGAATTGGACAATCTACATTCTTTGTATGTTGACCAATGGGACTGGGAGGCCGTTATTACAAAAGAACAGCGTACTATTGCCTACTTACAAAATGTGGTGGAGCGTATTTATGCCGCTATCCGTAGGACGGAGTATCTGACTTGCGAGACCTATCCGCAGATAAAACCATTCTTGCCAGAGAAAATACATTTTATTCATGCCGAAGAATTACTTGAGATGTACCCAGACAAGTCCGCTAAGGAGCGTGAGGATGCTATCTGCAAACAATATGGTGCTGTTTTTGTAATAGGTATTGGTGGAAAATTGTCGAATGGTGAAAAGCATGACGGCCGCGCTCCTGACTATGATGACTGGACAACCATTGGTGAGAATGGATTGGAGGGACTAAATGGTGATATTTTAATATGGTACCCTGTGCTTGGGCGCTCGTTTGAATTGTCGTCAATGGGTATCCGTGTTAATAAGGAGTCGCTGTTACGTCAATTGAAGATAGCTGGGCAGGAAGAACGGGAAAAGCTTTATTTCCATCAAAAGCTTTTAAACGAAGAATTGCCTCTTAGTATTGGTGGTGGTATTGGCCAAAGCCGTCTTTGCATGGTGCTGTTGCATAAGGGACATATCGGCGAGATACAAGCTTCTATCTGGCCAGACAATATGCGCCAAGAATGTAAACAGTTAGGTATGTCACTGATATAAGGTAATAAGGGTTTTATGCCAACACAAGATCAAGAAGTTCCCTCAGTTTAACGATTGAGGGATTTTTTTCTTCTATCATTAGGTATTGTTCTTGGCGAGTGGGTATTTTCTTTGCCTCGTATTTGGCTACTCTCATGGAGAGTGTAATGGCATTATTGCGCAAATAAAGTTTGAGAGTATTGACAATGTTACCCTTGATTTCCTCCATCTGTTCCATTACAATTTGATTGTCAACAACTACCTCTATTTGTGGGAACTCAGTAATGGTGGGGTTTATGTTCTTCATGCGGGCTGCAATGCCGCTTAGGTTTTGTGGCATACGGTTGCACATTAGCATCCATTGCAGTTCCAGGTCTTGCTGAGTAAACACTAGTTGCTCATCCTTGGGGGTGGCATTAGGGTCGTTGGCATCCAATGTGCCTGGAATAATGTGCATTTTTCGCTGTTTAGCCGATTTGCGGAGGTTGCTCCACGAATAAGGGACTGCGGCTTTGAGTTGAGAACGGCCAGCAGGCTGGGGCTTGCTTGCTGGCTCAGAAAGTTTCGTTAGGGTTGGCAAATGAGGCTGGTCGGAAGACCCAGCTGTGGTTGTTGATGCAACGGGCTCATCCGCAGCTACCTGTGGGGCTGCTTTCTTGGGACGAGGCTGTTGTATCAGTTTCTTAAACAGGGATTTCAGTCTTCTGGGCTTACGCCCACTGGCTGGCCCCTCGTCGGGCTGTGTAATTTGTGCTATTTCGATGAGGGTTAATTCCACCAACAGGCGTTTATTGCTGGACTGGCGGTAGCCCAAATCACACTGATTCATCAGTTGTAATGCTTTATATAAAAAAGGTACGTCACAGCGTTGTGCTTGTTGTTGATAGCGCTCACGTTGCTGGTCACTCACCTCAAGCAGTGGCAGGGTTTGTGAGTCACGAGCCATCAGTACGTTGCGTACATGCTTTGCTAATCCTTGAATCAGTAATCCGCCGTCGAAGCCCTTGTTGATAATACCGTTAAGTAGCACCATTATTTCCATGACTTTGTTCTGTAAAGCCAAATCAACAATTTGGAAATAGTTCTCCGAATCCAGCACGTTCAAGTCTTCAATAACCTTTTGGTAAGTAATGTTGCCTTGGCAGAATGATGCTGTTTGGTCGAAAATGCTTAATGCGTCGCGCATACCGCCGTCAGCTTTCTCAGCAATGACAGCCAGTGCTTCTTCTTCGTAAGTGATGTTCTCCTTCTGAGCGACAGACTTCAAGTGGTCAATAGTGTTGCGAACCGTCATGCGCTCAAAGTCATAAATCTGGCATCGGCTCAGAATGGTAGGTAGAATCTTGTGTTTCTCTGTAGTTGCTAAAATGAAGATAACATGTGCGGGCGGCTCCTCCAGCGTCTTTAGGAAAGCGTTGAAAGCAGCCGTTGACAACATGTGAACCTCGTCAATAATAAACACCTTGTATTTGCCGACCTGCGGTGGGATACGTGTCTGTTCCATCAAAGTCTTGATGTGCTCCACAGAATTGTTGGAGGCTGCATCCAGTTCAAAGATGTTAAACGAACGTTGCTCGTTAAATGCTTGACAACTCTCACACTGCCCGCAGGCCTCGCCGTCGGCTGTTGGCGTGAGACAGTTGATAGCCTTGGCGAAAATACGGGCGCAGGTCGTCTTGCCAACACCACGAGGTCCGCAGAACAGATAGGCATGAGCCAACTTCCCGCTCTTGACCGCATTTTTTAGTGTGGTAGTCAGCGCCTGCTGTCCCACTACCGTGTCGAATGATGTGGGTCTGTATTTTCGGGCTGATACGATGTATTCTTCCATAGTCTTTATAGGATTTTGATTGCAAAGATACAAAATAATTGATAATTGATAACTGATAATTGATAATTTTTAGTAATTTTGCAGCGTAACAATGAAACACGATGAAGAAAATTAAAGAGCTCTATCTCCGCATCGGTCATATCCGGTATTTGAAATACATTATAGTGACCATCCTCGCAGTTGTATTTGTTGGCTTTGTCGATGAAAATAGTGTGTGGCAGCATCTCGGCAATAAGTATCACATCAATAAGTTGCAGGAGGAGATAGACCAATATACAGAACTGCACAAGCGTAATCAAGCTGATATAGATTTGTTGGACAAGGATCCGAAGGCTATCCGTAAGATAGCCCGCGAACGTTACTTTATGAAGGCCGACGACGAAGACATCTTTGTGCTTAGTGACGATAATCAAGAGTTTACGATAAATAGTGCCAATGAGACAGTTGAGTAGGTTGGAGACGGCTTTGCTGCTGATGGGTGGACTGTTAATGGTTATTGGCTCTGGAGCATATATCCTATTGCAGTCATGGGCTCCCTGCTTGTTTGCAGTGGGTAGCGTGCTGTTTGTTGCCATGCAGATGCGTCAGAAATACGAGGGAACAAATTTTGTGGTGCGCCGTCTGCGCCGTTTATTACTGCTGAGCGACTTTCTGTTTCTTGCCGCAGCTCTGTTGATGGTAGCTAACGAATGGAATTTTCTGAGGCTCGACCAATTGGTCTATCTTAAATATGTACATAACAATTGGGTGGTTGTCTTGCTCGTTGCAGCCGTTCTGCAACTTTATATAAGCCATCGGATAGCCAACGAACTGGACTGACACGCAAAAAAACGCTAAATAATTGCGCCAATGTTTTAAATTGCGCAAATATTTTTTCTTATCTCAATATATCATTGTACATTTGCAATTGAAATTGCATAATCAATGTATATGAACAAGATACTGTGTTTCATAGTGGCGGTGGCCGTATTCTCTTCCTGTGCTAAAACCTATAATGTGCAGGGTTCTTCTTCCATTTCGGCCTTGGATGGCAGCAAACTTTACCTAAAGTCTATTCGCTCAGGCGAGATAAAAGCCATTGACTCTTGTGATGTGGTTCATGGCGAATTCCATTTTGCAGGCACGCTTGACACCATTTGTATGGCTAACCTCTATATTGGTGAGGAGGGCATTATGCCTGTCATATTGGAGGAGGGCGATATTGTTGTCAAGATTGACAATGCCATGCAGCGAGTTGGAGGAACACCCATGAACGACAGTCTTTACAAGTTTATTGACAGGCATAGCCAATTGGTCAATCGAATGGCAGAACTGTCACATCGTCAAAGTCAGATGTTACTCGATGGTATTGACGAGGACGAGATTGACCGTCTGCTGAACCAAGAAGCAGTGGAAATTACTGCCGAGGAAGACCAATTAGTGACAAAATTCATCGTTAATAATTTCGACAATGTTTTAGGTCCTGGCATCTTTATGATGGTGACCAGCCAGTATCGTTATCCCATCCTCACTCCGCAGATAGAAGATATTATGTCGAAGGCTACCCAGAAGTTCAAGAACGACCCTTATGTCAGCGATTACTATCAGACGGCGCAGGAGAATGAGGCTCGCATGAGCGGGTTGGATGAAATAGCAGAGCCTCAGGAAGAGGAGAAACTCTCTCTGCCTGCTGCTCCATTGACGAATGTTCCGCAGCAATGAGAACCATTATTACGGGAGGACATATCGTCAATGAAGGCCGCATTGCAGATGGTAACATCGTCATAGAGAATGGCCGTATTGCAGACATTCTCCCCATTTCCAATACGTCCCTTTCTGCCGAAAATGTGATAGATGCCAAAGGTTGTTATGTGTTGCCAGGCATCATAGACGACCATGTTCACTTCCGCGAGCCTGGACTGACGCAGAAGGCTGACATCGATACCGAAAGTCGGGCAGCAGCAGCAGGCGGCATCACCAGTTACTTCGATATGCCTAACACCAATCCCCAGACGACTACGCTGGAGGCATTGGCGGAGAAATTTGAGCTGGCTTCCCAGAAAAGTCACGTCAATTACTCGTTCTTCTATGGTGCAACTAACGATAACCTTGACACGTTCAGCCGCTTAGACGTCCACCGTATTCCTGGTATTAAACTCTTTATGGGCTCCTCTACGGGCAATATGCTTGTTGACCGCATGGAGGTGTTGGAGCGTATCTTTAAGACAGTGCGGTTGCCGTTGATGGTACATTGCGAAGATACGGACATC
Source organism: Prevotella sp. (assembly GCA_022511045.1). Taxonomy (GTDB): domain Bacteria; phylum Bacteroidota; class Bacteroidia; order Bacteroidales; family Bacteroidaceae; genus Prevotella. Next base: position 45,267 of record JAFLSF010000010.1, on the reverse strand, counting down.
ATCAACCGTAACATGGCTGAGGCTAAAAGCGCTTGGGGCGACGACCCGCCCGTTTCCCTCCATGCTATGATACGCAGTGAGGAGGCATGCGTAGCGTCTACGCAGAAGGCTGTTGAGTTGGCCAAGAAGTATGACACCCGTTTACATATCGCTCATATCTCCACAGCAGAGGAACTGGAGTTATTGGAAAGTGAGCAGATTACTGCGGAAGTCTGCGTGGGTTACCTCTACTTCACACAACTCGACCACGAACGTTTAGGAGCAAAGATAAAGGTCAATCCTGCCATCAAGACCCCCGTCGACCAGTTCTTGTTGCGTCAGGCTTTGACGGATGGCCGCATCAGCGTTGTGGCAACAGACCATGCACCCCACCTGTTAGAGCAGAAACAGGGAGGCTGTGTTAAGGCTGCAAGCGGAATGCCTATGATACAATTCTCACTGGTCACCATGCTGGAGTTGGTTGATGCAGGCGTATTACCCATCACCCGTTTAGTGGAATTGATGTGCCACAATCCTGCTCGTCTCTTTGGAGTAGAGCGCCGAGGTTTCCTGCGCAAAGGTTATCAGGCTGACATCGCGATAGTCCGTCCCCATTCGCCCTGGACGGTAACGAAAGAGACAATTCAGAGCCGTTGCGCTTGGAGTCCTGTCGAGGGGCACGAGTATCAGTGGCGAGTAGAACGAACGTTGTGTAATGGGCATACCGTCTACCATGCTGGAGTGGTTGATACGTCGTATATTGGAGAGGAAATTAGATTTAACCATTTATGATAGACCGTTATACCTTTGTATTATTAGTGTTCTATGTGGTGATGCTTGTCATTGTTCCACTCATATTTTCTGCCCTTTGCCGCTTCCTGTTGCCCAAACGCCATTGGAAGAAAGGCGCCCTCGCGTGTACCTTATTGATATATACCATTATTGGTTACGGTATTTTCGTGGGTTTCGAGCAATTGGAGGTACGTCAGGTGGAGTATGCCTCTGAAGATTTGCCAGCCGCTTTTGACGGCTATCGCATCGTGCAGTTCTCCGATGCCCATGTGGGCACGTTCGAGGGGCGCCGCTTGTGGATGTTGCAACGAATGGTGGATAACATCAATAGCCAGCAGGCTGATGCCATCGTATTTACGGGCGATTTGGAAAATATGAGCTCTGAGGATTTGAACGGAAAAGTGGAGGTGCTCAGCCAATTGAAGGCTCCAGACGGAGTCTATAGTATATTGGGCAATCACGATTACGCCATCTATACTGACATGGACACGGTTGCTCGTCAGCAGGACAGGGCGAAAACACAACACTTGGAACGGCAGATGGGATGGACGCTGCTAATGAACGAACACCGCGTCATCCGTCGTGGTGGCGATTCTATCGTCATTGCAGGCATGGAAAATTGGGGCAAGTCGGAGCGGATGCCCCGTCTGGGCGATGTCAGAAAGACGCTGTCCTCGCCGTCTCCCCTCCTTTCTTCCCCCTTTGTCATCATGCTTCAGCACGACCCTTCGTGCTGGCGTGAGAAAATCCTGCCCGAGTGCAATGCCCACTTGACGCTTAGTGGTCATACGCATGGCGGACAGTTCTCGTTGTTGGGCTGGACCCCAGTTTCGCGGGTGTACGACGAGTGGGGCGGTATGTATTACGAAGGCTCTCGGGCTATTCACGTCTCTACGGGCGCTGGCGGACTTATTCCATTCCGCTTGGCCATGCCTGGTGAAATTGTAGTGATAACGTTGAAGCGAATTAAGAAGTAGAATCGCATGAGTCATAAAACCTAAAACTATACTAAGATGAAATATTTGTATTACTTATATCAAGTTTGCGTCGCACTGCCTGTTACTATATTGGCGACTATTCTCACGGCTGTTACGGTCGGCATGGGCTGTACTCTGGGCAATGGCCATTTCTGGGGCTATTATCCAGGCCACTGGTGGGCAAAAGTCATCACAAGGGCTTTTCTCCTGCCTGTCAAAGTGGAGGGGCGCGAACATTTGGAGCCTAACCAATCGTATGTTTTTGTGGCTAACCATCAAGGGGCTTTCGACATCTTCCTTATCTACGGTTTCTTGGAGCGTAACTTTAAGTGGATGATGAAGCACCAGATAAATAAGATACCCTTTGTAGGCTATGCCTGTCGCAAGTCACACCAGATTTTTGTTGACAAACGCGGGGTGGGAAAGGTGCGCCAGACCTACGAAGCGGCCCGTCGCACCTTGCAGACGGGCAACTGCTCCGTTGTAGTCTTCCCAGAAGGAGCCCGCTCGTTCACGGGTCACATGGGAGCTTTCAAGAAAGGAGCCTTTATGCTGGCCGACGAATTGCAACTGCCAGTCGTCCCCCTCACCATTAACGGCTCGTTCAATGTAATGCCTCGGATGCGCGACTGGCACTTTGTCCATTGGCACCCCCTGTCGCTCACCATCCACCAGCCCATCTATCCCGTAGGTCAAGGCTCGCAGAACGTGCAGGCCACCATGAACCAAGCCTACGATTCTGTCATGTCTGCCCTTGCACCCGAGTATCAAGGCTTCATGGAGAATCCCGACCAATAGACTTTCTAAGCAGTTCCCTCATGTCTGGCAAGGCATAGCCTCGTCCGCCACGAGAGTGCGCCTCATCACTGCCGAGCCTGCTGTATACCCCTTGTGTTCCGTGCGTATACAGTTTGTATACTCCTGGAATACAACTTGTATACACGGCGTATACAACCTGTATACCCCTGGTATACAAATAGCGAGCCCTATCCTCGTCTGTAACGAGGCGGCACTATATCGCTAACGAATCGGCACTTCATCACCGATAAATCGTACTTTCGTTAACAATAAATCATGGATTTGTTAGAAGAAATCTTTATATTTGAAAATTTTGCTCGAAAAGAGTATGAAATAGGAGGTAGTTGTTGGGTAGGTGTTAAGATGTTTTCGAAAATTTCCTATCCCAAACAAATTATTCCTTTAATTCTTTTGTCGTTCCCATGATAATTTGTACCTTTGCAACCAATATCAGGGAGAAATCCTGAATGATGATGCATTGGCTATTATTTCGCACTTACCGAAAAGACCTAGGAAATCAATTTGGAATAGTACGATTTATTAGCAAGGGTGGATACAGATATCCCATAAGCAACCATAAGAAGCAATGCACACGCTTGGCGTGGTAGCATTCTTATTTAGGTTGCAGGGGTTCCAATTCCTAGGTCTGCCCCTTTGGTAAGTGCATAAGGACGGCCACGCCATTCTTTATGTCTTTACTTTTGCATTTATTATTAACTTTAAATAGTAGGCAAATGAAGAAATTGATTTTGTTAATGACACTATTTTCACTTTCTACGCTATTATGGGCGCAAAGAAAGGTGGAGATAGTAGAGCCTGTACAACAGGATGTTGTAGAAACGGGAAAAGTGATTAAGCGTAAAGTTGCAATTGGACGTTTTAGTAATGAAACGCAGTATGCTAAGGGAATTTTCTATGATAAGGAAAATGATCCTATGGGTAAACAGGCTCTTGATATTTTGTCAGCAAAACTTGCAGCGTCAGGTAAGTTTATGCTATTAGAACGTGGTGATTTAGAGAAACTCTTGGAGGAGGCCAAGAAAAGTGATAATGGCGTAGCAACCATAGGTGCGGATTATATGATAATAGGCTCAATTACTGAATTTGGTCGTAAAGATACAGGAAAATCAGGAGTGTTTTCTAATGTAAAAACACAAACGGTAGAGGCTGCTGTGGCCATTCGTCTTGTAGATGTATCTACTGGACTTATCATTTATTCAGACGAAGGTAAGGGGTCTGCTGAATTGACAACTAAGACAACAATGGGTGTTGGGGGACGTGCAGGATATGATGCTACATTGAGTGACAAGGCAATATCTGAGGCTATAGGTCAATTAGTGGAGAATATTATCAATAAATGTACTAATAAACCTTGGCGTTCCTATTTCTTGGCATATGATAGTGATACTCAGTTAATATCTGGTGGTGCAAGTCAGGGTATCAAAGCTGGAGATGTTTTTAATGTTAAGATAAAGGGGAAAAAGGTAAAGAATCCGCAAACTGGTGTAATGATAGAACTCCCTGGCAAGGTAATAGGGAGTGTAACCGTTGTAGACACTGCTGGTGATACACCAGAAACCGAATACTCTTATGTGTCCTTTACAGGTAATGGGGTAAATATCAATGCCGACATTTTGGCAGATTACATTATAGAAGAAATTAAATAGTATTATGAAAACAAAGATAATTATTTTCGTTTGTGCTTTAGCATCTTTGATGGTTAGTTGTAAAGCAAATTATCCTGTTGCACAACAGAGTGGAAAAGAGGATATGGCATATCTTGTATTTGTAGGCCCATTGGGAACTTATGGGAATGGATCTCGCCCTGTACAGGTGACAGTTGATAATACCACATTTGATGCCAAAGTGGTAAAGCCTAAAACAGCAAATAGAAAAGGCGTACAATATGGAGTTGCTACAGGACATCGCAGTATTACTGTTAAATTCAACGGGAAAGTTATATATAGTAAACAATTATTTTTATCAAGTCAACAAACTAAAATTATCAATTTGCCATGAGAAAATTCTTCATCTCAATTGTGTGTGTGATGGCTATGGCATCATGCTCAACGCAACAGTCTCTTTATTCTTGGTATGACTCAGAGGATGCATCTTATACATATACTAAGCGCGGAACTGAGGAGACTTTAAAAAAGGCTATGGTTCAGTATGAAAAAGTAATTAAGAAACAGAATGGTATAAGAAAAACTGTTCCGCCTGGTGTAAATGCTGAATACGGTTTCCTGCTTTATAAAGCAGGAAAGAAAGAAGAAGGATTAGCTCTTCTTCAAGCCGAAATACAGGCTTACCCTGAGTCCGAAAAATTTATTTCAAGAATCATTAAACAGTTAGAAAAATGAAAAAGTATTATATTCTTAGTTTGGTGGTATTGTTAATGTCATCATGTGCACAGCAACAGAAACTAACGCGAGGAACACAATATCCTAAGATGTATGAGGAAAAGCCCCTTGCAATAGTAGTAATGCCTCCAATCAACCAGACAAATCATGTTGAGGCAAAGGATTTTTTCTATACAACGCTTTATGCCCCGCTTTGTGAAAAGGGATATTATGTGTATTCGCCTATGATGACTATGGAAATGTTCCAGTCTGAGAGTGCTTATGATGCGGAGCAATTTATTGAAGGAGATCTCATGCAATTCCGTAATGTACTAGGGGCTGATGCAGCAATGTTTACAATAGTAAAATCTTGGAAACGAAACAAAGTTGGTGGCACACTTACGGCAGGTGTAGAATATATTCTACGTTCTACTAAGACAGGAGAAACGTTGTATCAGAGAGAAGGACTAATTAGCGTAGATACCAGTGTCAATACAGGAGGTGGTGGCCTTTTAGGTAGTTTAATGAACATGGCAGCTACCGCAATCAGTACAGCAGCAACGGACAAGGTGGTCGCTGGCCGTAGGTGTACAGTTTATGTGTTAAGTGATATGCCAGAAGGTCAATATGGAACTATGTATGGCAAAGATCAAAATCAAGCAGCAGGAAAAAGCTACATAGAGGCTACAGTTAAATGACAAAATACTATAGATAGTAAAGAGCTTAACGTTCTGCCAATTAGCACCCATTAGCTATGTATAAATATAGTAAATGGGTGCTGATTATTTTACTATCTTATTATTTCAGCGAGTCCTACATTTATAGTGGAAGCGTATCACACCAAAGAATGTCTCACAGCAAATAGCGTCGTAAATCTCCCAAGTTATACTCCCCTTTATACTGTTCTTTGCTAATCCTGCAGCATGATTATCTGTAAAATAACGCAGTCTAAGTAGTGTATTTTTTGTAAAATAACGCAGTTAGAAAGCGCAAAATCTGTAAAATAACGCAGTCTGAGTGGTTGTTTTCTTGTAAAATATCGCGTTTTACAATTCTTCTAGCTGTATATGTCGCTGTCCAAATTGTCTATAGTCAGAGTACGCATTTAAATTTTCTGTTGTTTTTCGGGCAAAAGGCGAAGAAATTTCGTAAAAAGTTGTATATTTGCAAACGAAAACGGTTAAATTTGAAAGTATGGTACAGAACGCAGGGTTGAATCAGGCACAAATGAATTTTCTTCGTCTATTGGCGCATTTTACCAAAGAGGAAGAAGTGAAGGAACTTGACGATTTAGTCTGTCAGTATTATGCTCGTAAGGTGGACGAGGAGATGGAACGTTTATGGAATGAAGGCAAATGGAGCCATGAGAAAATAGAGGAAACGCTGCAAGAACACCTTAGAACACCATATAATGTCTGATAAAAGACGCATAGTTCTTGACACTAATTGTCTTGTCGCTTCTTTGTCGCGCCATAGTGAGTATTTTCCTGTATGGTTGGGAATTCAAGCAGGAAAGTATATACTATGTGTCTCAAATGAAATACTGGAAGAATATCAAGAGGTTATAGAGCAAAAGACAACGGCTGTAGTTGCACGTAATGTAGTTAATCTATTATTGAAAAGTAGGAATGTACTATTTATTACACCGCATTTTAAATTTCATCTAATAGAAGCTGACCATGATGACGATAAATTTGTGGATTGTGCTTTTGCCGCTAATGCAACTTATATTGTATCTGACGACAAGCATTTTGATGTGTTGAGAGCAACACCTTTCCCCGAACTTTTAGTTATAAAGCTAAGGGAATTCCTCAGTTTATTGTTGGCTGGAAAGTGAGATTAAGGTTACAATTCCCTAATAGACACTCTTTATTTGACCGCTTTGGATGGAGAAATGAAGAATAAACGATCATTTACTCCACTATCTTTGGGTATTTGCGGGTCCAGCCGTCCCAGCGGAGTCGCATCACACCAAAGAAGGCTTCGCCGAAGATGCCGCCAGACATCTTGGAGACGCCCTCGCGGCGGTTGACGAAGATGACGGGAACTTCCTTAATCTTAAAGCCTATCTTATAGGCCGTGAATTTCATCTCTATCTGGAAGGCGTAGCCTTTAAAGCGTATCTTATCCAGCTCGATGGTTTTCAATACACGGCGGCGATAACACTTAAAGCCTGCTGTCGTGTCGTGGACTTTAAAGCCTGTGACTATGCGGACATACTTCGAGGCAAAGTAGGACATCAGTACGCGCCCCATAGGCCAATTGACAACATTGACACCACTGATATAACGACTACCGATTGCAACGTCGTAACCCTCGTCGGCACAAGCAGAATAGAGGCGAGGCAAATCGTTGGGGTCGTGGCTAAAGTCGGCATCCATCTCAAAGACGTAGTCGTATGTACGTTCTAGTGCCCACTTGAAGCCTGTGATGTAGGCTGTTCCCAAACCAAGTTTGCCGCTACGCTCAATGAGAAAGAGACGGTCGCTAAACTCCTCTTGTGCCATCATATTCTTGACGATAGCTGCCGTTCCGTCGGGTGAGCCGTCGTCAATGATGAGAATATGGAAACACTTCTCCAGTCCAAACACGGCTCGGATAATTTGCTCAATATTCTCTTTCTCGTTATACGTGGGGATAATGACAATGCTGTCGCTCTGGTGCATAGGGTTTATGTTTGGTATTTGGATTGCAAAGATAGTGCTTTTTCTGGAAATAGCAAATTTTTTCTCTCAAATATTCTGCTGCGCTGCCATAGAAGCTTGGGGGGACTTGGTGGTATCAGGAAAAAGTAGTACCTTTGCACCCGCAAATCGTATGACGATACAAGACTTACTGAAAAGATACGCAGTGCTACCTCAGGTTGGAGCGCTGGCAGATGCCTTGGGGAAAAAGTCGGTAAAGACTGTTTTCCTCGAGGGTTTAGTGTGTTCTTCCGCTCCGATGTTGTTTGCGGCGTTGTGGAACTTGCCTGCACCAAAAAGACGTTTGGGGACATTTGTATTCGTCTTGCAAGATGCCGACGAGGCTGGCTATTTCTATCATGACCTTGTACAGTTGTTGGGTGACAAGCAAGTGCTGTTCTTTCCGTCCAGCTATCGTCGTGCTATCAAGTATGCCCAGCGTGATGCGGCCAATGAGATATTGCGTACTGAAGTGCTGGCACGACTATCGGGGCAAGGGCCTTCGTCCTCCTCCCCCCTCTATATTGTTACTTGTCCCGAAGCAATTGCCGAACTTGTGGTCTCGAAAAAGATGCTTGACGACCGCACCTTAGTATTACATAGAGGTGACACCATTGATGCCGATGCTACGGTACAGGCATTACGCGACTTAGGGTTTAGGGAGGTTGACTATGTATATGAACCTGGTCAGTTTTCGCTGCGTGGCAGTATCTTGGATGTCTATAGCTTTAGCAGTGAGTTGCCTTTTCGTGTCGACCTTTTCGGCGATGATATTGACTCCATTCGTACTTTTGAGGTGGAGACGCAATTGTCGAAAGGCAAGTGTGAGCAAGCAACCATCGTCCCAGAGATGGCTGCTACGGAAGAAAAGGTGGCGTTCCTCTCGTTCTTGCCGGAGAATAGTACGTTGGTGTTTAAGGACTATCTTTATGTGCGTGATGCTATAGACCGCATCTACAAGGATGGCTTCTCAAAACAGGCAGCCGTAGAGCGTCTGGAGGGAGCAACTGAGCAGGAGCAAAAAGACATCATGCTGGAGATGAAGAAAGAGATGCAGCTCATCAGTGGCCAGCAGTTTACACGGGATGCCGTAAACTTTCGACGCATAGAGATGGGGGCGGCCTCCAGTCGACGGGAACAAGGAGAGAGCACTATTGCTTTTCACGTCTCGCCGCAGCCGCAATTCCATAAAAACTTTGAGTTGTTAGAACAGGCTTTGGTACAATATCTTGCCGACGGCTATCAACTTTGCATTTTAGCCGACAGTCCTAAGCAGTTGGAGCGACTGAAAGATATTTTTGGAGGAGAGGAGCCCCAACGAAAAGCAGACAGAATAGTTTTTGCTCCTATCGAGAAAACCCTGCACGAGGGTTTTGCAGACAACGACTTAAAGATATGTGTCTTTACTGACCATCAGATATTTGACCGTTTCCACAAATATAGCTTACGCTCAGACAAAGCCCGTTCAGGCAAAGTGGCGTTGACGCTAAAGGAGATTCAGCAGTTTGAGGTGGGCGATTATGTGGTGCATATAGATCATGGTATTGGTAAGTTTGGCGGACTGGTTAGAATGCCGATACAGACGGGAACTGCCAACCAGGCCAGCTATCAGGAGATGATAAAAATCATCTACGAGGGTGGGGGAGCCATCTATGTTTCCATACATTCTTTATATAAGGTGTCGAAGTACAAGGCGCAAGATGGTGGGCAGGCACCCCGTCTGTCGCATCTGGGAACGGGCCAGTGGGAACGTATGAAAGAGCGCACCAAGAGCAAGCTGAAAGATATAGCCCGCGACCTTATCAAACTCTATGCTGCCCGTCGGCGTGAGCGAGGCTTTGCTTTCTCAGCTGATACCTTTATGCAGCATGAGCTGGAGGCTTCGTTCCTTTATGAAGATACGCCCGACCAGTTAAAAGCTACTAACGACGTAAAGGCTGATATGGAGAAAGCACAGCCTATGGACCGTTTGGTGTGTGGCGACGTTGGTTTCGGTAAGACGGAAGTGGCTGTTCGAGCGGCCTTCAAAGCTGCTTGCGACTCGAAGCAAGTAGCCGTTTTGGTGCCAACGACCGTATTGGCTTATCAGCACTACCAGACATTCTCCAGCCGTTTGAAGGATTTGCCCGTTCGGGTGGACTACCTCTCCAGAGCCCGCACGACGAAACAAACATCGGCTATCTTGAAGGACCTTGCCGAGGGAAAGATTGATATTTTGATAGGTACGCATAAGCTCATCGGAAAGACGGTCAAGTTTAAGGACTTGGGACTGCTTATCATTGACGAGGAGCAAAAGTTTGGAGTCTCTACGAAAGAGAAGTTGCGCCAGATGAAAACCAACGTTGACACGCTGACGATGTCAGCAACGCCCATTCCGCGAACGCTCCAGTTCTCGCTGGTTGGAGCCCGAGACTTGAGTATCATTCAGACACCGCCCCCTAACCGTTATCCAATCCAGACGGAGATACATATTTTTGGTACAGAAATCATAGCTGATGCTATTAACTTCGAGATGTCGCGTAATGGGCAAGTGTATTTTGTCAATCCTCGCATCAATGACTTATTGCGTTTGAAGGAGGTAATACAGAAATATGTTCCCGATGCCCGTGTTGCTATTGGTCATGGACAGATGAAGCCCGATGAATTAGAGAAGATTATCTTTGACTTCATCAACTACGATTATGATGTGTTGCTCTCGACAACTATCGTAGAGAACGGTATTGACATCCCTAATGCCAACACTATCATTATCAACGGCGCGCAGCACTTTGGGCTCTCAGACTTGCACCAGATGCGAGGTCGTGTAGGACGCGGCAATAGAAAGGCCTTCTGCTATTTGTTAGCACCTCCTTTGGCCGACTTACCGATAGAAAGTCGCCGACGTCTGGAAGCATTGGCAAACTTTAGTGACTTGGGTAGTGGCATCCATATTGCTATGCAAGACCTTGATATTCGTGGCGCTGGAAATTTATTAGGTGCCGAACAGTCGGGCTTTATTGCCGATTTAGGCTATGAGACTTACGTCAAAATACTTCAGCAAGCCGTAGTGGAACTTCGTAATGAGGAACCTGATACCTCAAAGGAAGATGCCTTGAATGGTTCTGCCCGTAAAAATAAGCAAACTTCTCTTTCTTGGGGAGTAAATGAAGGTGGATTTGTTTCTGATTGTACTCTTGAAAGTGACCTTGAGCTTTATTTCCCAGACCAATATGTACCCAGCGACTCAGAACGCATGTTACTTTATCGTGAACTTGATAGCTTACAGACAGACGAACAGTTAGCAGCCTACCGCACCCGCTTGATAGACCGTTTTGGTGCTGTGCCCCATTGCGGCGAGGAACTAATGCGTGTCGTGCCTCTCCGTAGGATTGGTAAATTGCTGGGTTGTGAGAAGATTATGCTGAAACAGCATCGCATGACGCTCTACTTTGTTTCTCAAAATGATAGTCCTTTCTACCAGAGCGCAGTTTTCGACCAGATTCTCACATTTGTAGCGCAGAATCCGCGCCGTTGTCAATTCCGTGAGGTAAATGGCAAGCGTTCAATGGTCATTACGGAAATACCTACTATCGAAGAAGCTATCTTGTTATGCTCTCAGATTCTGAAAGGATAGCTTAGGGCTTTCACTAAATCAATGACATAAGAAAAGATATGAGGCGAACCGTAAGGTTCACCCCATATTATTAGAGGATTGTGGGATTGATTTATCTAGTATTTGATGCACCAGCTCCTGATGGGAATGTATGTGTAACTAACTCATTCATATATACCTCAAGGTTAGTGTAACGTGATGATAAATTATAGCTTGATGGTGAGAATTTGTCAACGCTTAGGCCTGTAACGCCCAGTTTTGCCATCTGCTCAATCTCCCAGTCATCAGGCATTCCGTCCTTATCAGTATCATTAATTGAAGTTCCTACATTCAGAGTTGGGAAGTACTTTGCCATATTGTCGCTTACCTTGTCTATAATAGCACCAGTTCCTTCTTTTACCTCCTTGACAATACGCTCATCGATGGCATCACGGTTTTTGGATGCCCCCGCAAATTGTAGCACAGTGTTATAGGCTGTGGCTGCTGGTTCTGGACTAATAACTGCCGTTAGTCCCTCTGTATATCGCTTTTCAAGGTAGGCACTCTCTTTTAGCGTCGTTTTGTCTCGAGTTTCAGAGCTGCCATCCATATCAATGTTATCCCATGTGGCATTACTGCCGTTAATGAGGTTGCCCTCCAAATATATCTTAGCAGGATATGCATCACCAGAAGTCTTGACACAATTGGTACAATGTGAGGTTAGCTGCATTAAACGATTAGCAACTTTTGAACTGGGTCCTTTCTTATAATAGTTACCTATCATATTGATGTGGAAAACATCCGTTTCTGAGTCTGTCTCACCGCCATAAGTAGAATTACTGCCCCAGTTGTATACTACGTTATTAACATAGTCGATAGGCCCTCTCCAACCTTTACCAACATAGCTGTGGTCAAAGCGAGGATTACGAGAGTCATGATGTGCCAACAGATTATGGTGATAAGATGCATTACGACCACCCCAGATACCTCCGTAGCCGTGATTGCCTTTGGAGTGACCAGATAATTTCATACTTTCAGAAATGATGCAATACTGCAAAGTGAAATCACTAATCCGTGAGAATGAAGCACACTCATCAGTGCTATATGATATTGAGCAGTGATCTATCATAATTTGTTGGCAATCCTTTCCGCCAAGTGCATCACCATCATCTGCATTGAAATTGACTTTGTCAATGTTTTGGTCGCCCATACGGAAACGTAGAAAACGCAAGATGATATTTTTGGCACTACTACCAATGTAGACTGGGTAGCCAGCTATTGTTATACCGTCGCCAGGAGCCGTTTGTCCTGCTATGGTAATATTCTGCTTGTTTATCGTCAGTGTGCTTTCCAAATTTATCTGCCCTGCAACTGCAAAAACGATAGTGCGATTACTACCATCCAACGCACGTCGCAGCGAACCATCACCGCTATCCTTTAAGTTAGTTACGATGTATACCTCGCCTTCAGCTCCACCCGTAATGGTCTTAGCGCCACCGTCAGCACCAGGAAATGCTAAGCTACGATTCTTTCCGCGAATAGGCAGACTACCATTTCCACCGCCAGAGTCACCACCACCGTCTGATGATGTACTATCGTCACCTCCTCCGCAGGCCAATAGCGTCACTACACTTAGAAGGGTTAATGCTTTTGTCAGATATTTCATATCTCAGTCGTTAAATTTGTATTTTAGTGTTCGGGTTTATTTGTAAGCATAGCAGCAGTATCCTCAAAATCTTTTATGATAGCATTAAGTTTTGGATTGCTATTTTCGACAATGATAGTTGTATAGATTCTTTCATTTTCTACAATGGCATTGGCAGTCTTTATTGTAAACCGATTTTCTTTCGCATGCTTTTCAAACCAGTGTAGGAAGAGGCGATTCCTACTATTTTCCTTGCCATCTGAAGTATCACAGATATAGAGTAGGATTTGTTGATTGGAATCAAAAAACTCATTCACAATTGCTAATATGGTATCTCTTACTTTAGGGTCGTGAGGTGAATGTGTTTCATTCAACTTGCGAATGATAAGTTGGTATGTCTCACATTCTCCAAAAACAATATCCTCCTTGTTGAAACTAATTTCGTATCTGATTCCTTTCTCTGTTTGGAACAAAAAGTCACCTTCAGATAGGAATATTTCATAAGGTGAGTGCGCTAAAATGTTGGGTAAAGAAAAATATATCATAGTGTTACGGCCTTACCTTTGATACCTTCTTGTATCCATCTTTCTTCTGTTCGTTTCAGCGCATTACGCTTGTTGTTAAGAGCTTTCTTAAATGCTATTAAAGCTTCGTCACGTGTCATGTTTTCTGTTCTTTTTTTGTTAGTTTCCGTTGCAAAGATAATAGTTTCCCATGATATTTCCAAATAAATGGAGAGAAAAGAATATGGGATGAACTATCGGTTCATCCCATATTAACTATGATAGAGAGAATGAATTATTCTGCCTCCAGCCAGCGTGGATCACCAGCGCCGGCTTGAATAATCGTATTATTGTCCAGTGTAAAGTTGTACTCAGCAGCGTTCTTAAATTTCGGATTCAACTCTTGACCGCCAGTGTCGAACCAACGAGGCTTTTGGTCGTTGCCATCAACGTCTTTGAGAAGATATTTAGTCTGATAATAGAAATTGTTGAGCAATGTAGGATTTTCGTCAGATTCCCAACCAATAGTGGTGTCGCCATCCTTTATGCTTACACCTTGGGTAAAGCCGCGCTTGTTTACATAACCAGTAACGATATTATTGGTGAAAGTCACTTTATAAGGAACGAGACGCAAATAGAAAATTTGATAGTTACCACCATTAGTTCCTACATTAGCCCATGTACAATGGTCTATAATGACAGGAATGGGTGAGGTGACAGCAGTTCCTCTATCAGCTATACCGTCCAGACGGAAAACATCGCGTCCGCTTGTAATACTATTGTAGATAGTGCTATTAGTAAAACTAATTTTTTTGACATATACACCTTTACGGAGATCAATGAAAGCAGCGTTATTGCAAGGGATGTCATAGATAAGACAATTGTCATACGTGATTTCATCGCAAGTGGCTACATCACTACCTGGAAGATCTCCGCAGTAAATCATATTTCGGCCATAGCCTTTAATTTCACAATTCTGAAACTTAATTGCATAGTCTCTTGCAGCAGTGGTGGTTAATAGACACCTTGCGGTAGAGCTACTTGTGCAATCTAATTTCAGCCAAGTAGCAGTAAGGCTGGTTCTGGCAGTTTCTGTGAATGTGAAACAATGCTCAACAATAGGCATATCCATAGGCTTGACACCCTTAATAATAACATTAGTCTTGATGTCAATATTGTCTCCTCCAGCATAAATACCAGGATTCAGAGCAAAGACTTGTCCGTCTGCCGCTGACGATAATATAGATTTAAGATCGTCTGTTTCATTAAGAACCGTCATACCCTCAGTGTTAATGTCTGTGGTAAAAGTACGATTACCGAGACGTTTATTAGAAGCATTTAAGAACTGTGCTGTGTAGGTAGTTTCGGAATTTAAACCACCAATGATAACGTTACCATTCTCAATGTTCTCAGAAGAGAGCTCGTAATCTTTTCCACCAATCCTAATTTTTGTTGCACGGCCTGCTACTTTATCAACGTCCCATTCTAATTTTACGCTATTAGTTGTGACATTTTCAGCTTCAACGGCTTTCAGTAATTTTAAGAAAGATGTGGTGAAATTATAATCAGACCATTTAGAACTCTTGTCTTCTTCACCAATTGTTACAGCTTGAACGCGTATAGAATACTCAGTGTCAAAATCTAAATTAGTGAGATTTAGGGGCAGTTCGTTAGCCAGAACTCTACGACATTGGCTAGCTATACGATGGTCTGTTTTGAAAGTGAGGTGGTCGTCTGCATAAACCTCGAAGTTATAGTAGGACACCTTGTCGCTGGTTTCCCACGTAACTTCTGCACCAGCTTCTGATATAGAAGAAACCTCAATATTGAGAGGTGATAATGTGCGTGATAATTGGAGCTTGGTAACCTCATCTTCTTGATGGTCCTTACAAGAAGTGGTGGCTCCAATGGTCAGTCCAATTAAACAGAATGTTAATATCTTGTTGAATTTCATAATCGTATTGTTTATTTACCTAAGAAATTGTTGTTCAGTAATCCGTTACTTTTGGAAACGACAATAGTCGGAATAGGCCATAGGCAATGCAGACTTGGCTTGTCAACTACATAGAGACCGTTGATAATATCGTCAGTAAGATTTTTAACACCATCGCTATTCTCAAACCATCCTTTTTTAGTCCAGCCAAGCTCTTTTCTCCTATAATCACCTTCTTCCTCTGTGTCGCCACGTTCGTTACCATAGATTTCAATGGTATTGTCTGACTTGACGTTGTACCAAATATCAGAAATAAGGTTACTGTACTCACCCGTTCTGGCGGCCAAATCATTTAACTTCTGTTTGGCGACAGCTAAAGAATCATCAATGACACCCCATCGGATGAGATCGTGTTTACGGATAGCCTCGCCTACGAATTCAAACTTACGCTGTTCACGAACGGCTTTACGGAAATCTTCCTGCGTTGTAATATCACCATAACGATTGTAGTAGTTTGCAGGGATATTATTCTGGAAAGCACGGTTAACAACTTTGTCTAAATATCTCTTGGCAGTAATGGGGTCGCCTAATTCGTTGCAAGCCTCAGCCGCCATTAGATAGACATCGGCCAGACGCATGTAGACAAAATTAACACCATCGTCCTGTGCAGTGGCTTTGCGCTTCATCCATTCATAGCGTAATTTGCCAAGGCACATACTTTTGAGTTGGTATGGCTCTTGCTGAGCAATATAAACGCCTTTCTTTAGATTTTCATCACTAATGTTCCACTTATAAAGCGTGATGGATACATCACGGCGAACATCATTCTTG
The DNA here is from genome assembly GCA_022511045.1 of Prevotella sp. GTDB lineage: Bacteria > Bacteroidota > Bacteroidia > Bacteroidales > Bacteroidaceae > Prevotella. The sequence continues at coordinate 29,215 of JAFLSF010000010.1, read as the reverse complement.
TCGAAATCGTAATATAAAGTAGGTACGGGACCAACAACCCCACCAACGTTCTTGTCGGTAGCCCAATCAATGTATTGGTCTTTTGCTACGTCGTGACGTACACCTAAAGATGAAACGACACGTCCACGACTTTGGACAAACGGAATTTCCCAGATCGACTCGCTACCAGCAGATAGATCTTCTTCACAGACTTTTCTCCAGATACCCTCGAAATCGTCTGTCCAAGTAGACTTTCCACTGTTAATAATGTCTTCACACTCCTGCTTAGCGATAAGATACATCTTGTTTGGAGCCAATTCTGGGTCTGTACTCTGGCGATAAACACCTACACCTTTGTCGTCATGAAGGGCGTAACCTGCAGCCCAAAGAGCACAACGGGCACGCAGGGCTTTTGCAAAAGTTTTGCTGACACGCTCAACATTGGGAGAAAGGTCTGTACCTGGCCAGGCACAGAATTCTGCGGCCTTTTCCAAATCTTTCAGCAGTTGCTTCAGAATAACATCTTGAGGGGTACGAGGAAGATAAGAGTTTTCATTTGTGGTTTCAGAAAAACGTGCAGGCACGTCACCATAAGCCTTAATGAGGTCCATGTAAAGTACAGCGCGTAGCGTCAAAGCCTCGCCATACAACTGCTGGAATTTCTCATTAGTAAGATCAGAATATTTCTCCATGTTGGCAATGGCGATGTTTGCCTTCTCAATACCTTGATAGAAACTATCGTATGGTCCCTTGGTCACGTTTAACTGGTCATTACCTGCATCAGTATCATATTGGGTGGCATTATACTTACCAGAACTTTTTCCACTGAGTGTAGGTGAATTCAGCCATTCTGCGTCAGTATTGAGCCCATAATAGGGGATAAAACGAGCACGATATGAGTTTGTTTCGCCAAAGCAATCATTAATGGCCATGACATTGTTCAACGCTATCTCATAGGTGTTATATATAATCTCTGGTTCCAAAGACGATTTTGAGGGTGCATCCATGTCACAAGAGGTTATACCTAGCATTGAAACGGACAAAATTGCTATAGAAAGATATTTTTTCATAATACTATAGTTCTTATTTTAGAAGTTCAAGTTAAGACCAACAACAAACTGGCGGCTCTTGGGATAGGCAGAGTAGTCAACACCAGGTGTCAAGTTAGTTCTGCGGATAGTGGAGACCTCGGGGTCGAGACCTGAGTAACCTGTAATGCAGAAGAGATTATAAGTAGTCACATAGAAACGGAGACTGGTGAGATGGGCACGCTTTACAATGTTTTTGGGAAGGGTATAACCCAGTGTTAACGTGTTCAGACGGAGGAATGAACCGTCCTCAACAGCCCAGTCTGTCAAGATATACTTGTTCATGTAGGGTGACCACATAGTCGTGTTAGCGTTCATGGCGCGCAACTGGTCGGGGTCATTCACCAGATTTCCGTTAGCATCAATATTTGTCCAACGCTTACCATCGGCCATGATGTCAATCATGTTGCGGAACTGACCGTTACGGTGACCTGTGGTGTAGTCAATCTTGCTGGCATTGTAAACATCGTTGCCGATGGAGAAGTTGAAGTTGGCACTTAAATCGAAACCGTAAGCACGGGCGGTGATGCCGAAACCACCAATAGCGGTAGGATTTGTATTGCCGATAAGTGTGCGGTCTTTCTCGCTAATGATACCATCACCATCAATATCAACCAGTTTCATGTCACCAGGACGTACATTGTGCCCTAAAAGGGGGCTTGCATCTGATACACCAGGTTTCAACACCCACTTGCTACCGTCATAACCTGTAAAATCATCAACCTCGTAGCGACCAATATTCTGATAACCACGAATCTGTCCAACCGCCAGACCTTCCTGAATCCAGTAGTCCTCATTGATGTCGGAAGATGCCCAACCAGAATTGATGCCATAAGCTTCCATACCTTCACCGAGTGACTTAATTTTCGACTTATTGAAACTGATGTTACCGTTTACGGTGATACCCCAGTCTTTCTTGTCTACGACATGATAGGTGAAAGTTGCCTCAAGACCCTTGTTTTCAGTCTTACCCATGTTGCGGTATTGCGAGGTGTAGGCACCTGACATAGGGAAGTCTATGAGCAGATCCTTGGTGGTGTTCCAGTATGCATCTAGAGAGAGGTTCAGTCTGCCAGCCAAAAATACGAGATCCAGACCGAGATTTCTGGTAATAGTGGTTTCCCACTTCAAGTCAGGATTGGCCATACGAGTGCTGGGGCCGAAATAGCTGCTATAACCATTGACATACTCAATCTTTTGCGAAATGAGTTCTTGATGGATGTAACCTGGGTCAATACCGTTGTTACCTGCGGTTCCGAAGCTCAGACGAACTTTCAAATCATCAAGCCAATCTTTAGAAAAGTCCATAAATTTCTCCGAAGATGCACGCCATGCTAGAGCTACAGAGGGGAAATAACCCCAACGATTACCTTCTGAGAACTTGGATGATTCGTCAGCGCGGAACGTAAAATCTACGTAGTATTTAGAGTCATAGTTATAGTTGATACGCGTGAAATAAGACAGCAACTTGTCATCTGCACTATATAAGTCAGCTACGTTATAAGGGATACCCTGAGAGGTATAGTGCCAAGCCATATCTGCATCAAAGTTTGTCGGGAAATTCCGAATCTCTGTGGTGTTTTCACGCTTCTTGGTGATGATGTATTCATGGCCAGCCAGCGCAGTCAAATTATGGTTGGTACCTTTCAACAACTTCTTGAAATCGTAGTTGATGGTGTTGGTGTTACGGAAAGAGTGGCGGTCTGTATCCACCAGTCGGATTACAGGATGGTTGGTATAGTCCTTAACATCTGTTCTTACATAATAGGTAGATAGACCTAGATATTTCTGGTCATAAGTTCTACGGTCTGTATAGCCAAACTCGGTTTTAACCTTGAAGTTCTTGAAGATCTCCCACTGGAACGAACCGTCCATCTTCCAGTCTTTACGGTCCTGCTTGCGGTCGTTGTCCTTCAATGTCAGAAGCGGGTTAATCAAGCTACCACCATCTTCCTCGGAGGTGTCGTCCTCTGTAGAAGCTGCAACACCAGGGAATGGTGGGAACCAAATAGCATATTTCAGACGCTTGTCAGTGTTTGAAGTACTCTTGGCATCGTTGGCACCGCCACCCCAGACTACCGTATTGCCGTAGCTGGCGCGGAAATCTAATTTCGTGTTCTTAGTGGGTTTGGTATTCAGTTTCAAACTGAAGTTGTCACGCTTGAAACTTGACATCTCCATGATGGCCTTGTCATTCATGTGGGCATAGCTGAATACATAGGTAATGTTGTCAGAACCGCCACTAACGCTCAAGTCGTGGTTGAAAGTGTGCCCTGTGCGGCCAAAGGTCAAGTCCTGCCAGTCGTTGGTAGCTACGTTGTTGTAGAGGTCCATATCCTGGAACGCACCAAACTTACTCTCGTACTTTTTGGCGTTGCCGTTCTTCAGCATGTCATACTCGTATTGCCACTTGGTATAATCGCCAGAACTGAGTACGTCGTAGGTTTTGGCAATCTTTTTCCAGCTATAATAGGCATTATAGCTTACTTTGGGTTTACCAGCCTTACCACTCTTTGTGGTCACCAGAATAACACCGTTGGCACCACGACTACCATAAATAGCGGTAGAAGAGGCGTCTTTCAGCACGGTGATGTCCTCAATGTCAGAGGAGGGGATGTTGCTGATTCCTTCAACGGGGAAACCGTCAACAATATACAATGGCTCGTTTGACTGAGTGATGGAGCCACCACCACGAACGCGGATGCTGACATCGGCATCGGGTGAACCTTCGGTCGTCGTTACCTGTACACCAGCTAACTTACCAGTGATGGCCTCAGAGGCATTAGCCACAGGTACGGATTTCAAATCGTCGCTGTTAACCGTTGCTACGGAACCTGTTAGGTCCTTCTTTTTAACTGTACCGTAACCGATGGCTACAACCTCCTGCAGGGTGGTGTTGTCATCCTCCAGCGTCACGCTGATGTCAGACTTGCCCTTAGCATCGATAGTCTTTGACTTCATGCCGATGTAGGAGATGACAATAGGCTTGTTAGCCGTTAACTTGATAGTGAAATTTCCGTCGAAATCTGTCACACCGCCGTTGCGCGTGTCTTTCTCCATCACGCTGGCGCCGATGACAGGTTCGCCCTGAGAGTCTTTCACGTTGACCTTGACGGTCTGTGCACTAATGCTGCCTACGAATAATAGGAGGGTAAGCATGAGCGCACTTCGCATACTCTTCATTTTAACAGACATAAAATTAGTAGTTTTTAAGGTATTAAACAAAAATATATACATTTGGCTGCAAAGATACAAATAAATATTAAAAACTCAAAGAGTAGGGTGCAAATTTTTTGTAAATGTATCTATTTCGGTAGCGTGCCTTTTGTCCCCTTAAAGAAAACGGTGCCTTGCTGTTTGTGAGAATGGTATAGAACGCTGGTGAGTAGTATGCTCGCCGTTTGTATCTAACGTGTATACTGTTTGTATACCCCCTGTATACACTTTGTATACCAGGCGTATACAACTTGTATACCCTATGTATACAAATGGTGCGGACTATTCTCACCAGCGACGAGGCTCTTTCTCTTGCAACGCGTTCCCTATAGTCACGAGTATTGACAAAGAACAGGACGGACTCCATTACGAAATCCGTCCTGCTTCTATGTGATAGTTGAGCTTTTGCTTAATTACGACCTTGAACCTTCAGTTCGAGTTCGTCCCCGTTCGGCATAGCTCAAGTAAACTCACTTAATCACGACCTTGCGGCCATTGACAATGTAGAGACCTTTTGTAGTTTTATTGACGCGTACGCCTTGCAGGTTGTAGATGACCTGCTCGCCACGTTCCATAGCGGCGTTCGCAGCCTTAATACCAGTAGCGGTACCAACAACAACCCTAGCCTCGCCAAATCCACCACGACTATTTGCGGCACGGATGGTTAGCTGGTCAACGGTTGGGTCAACGGTAACGGCATAGCTGCTACCTGTGGTGATGCCTAAGAACTCGCCGTTCTTGAACAGGGCATAAGCTATGGCACCATTGTTGGCAGGAGTCCATGTGACGTTGCCATCAGCATAGGTAGCCTCGGGCGCTTCGACTTGAATTGCCTCAGCCTTAGCGGTAGATGCCCAAGAACCTAATACGTAGTCAATAGTGTATTTAGCAGCTTGCTCTGCGGTGAGAATGGTGTTCATCGTGGTTCCCTCCTTAGTGAAAGTGACGTTGTTCTCGGCGGGAGTGATGTCTTCACCAGCGGCATTCATGGTGTGATACTCGCCTGCAACGCTATAATCACAGTTGAGACCTGTTAAGTTCCAGCGGGTTTCTATCAGCTTGCTGGGGTCCATCAGCGTGGTGTTGAGCCATATACAAGTGGGATGGTCGCTCCATGCACGTCCTAAGTTGTAACTATCAGCATTGTTCTCGACGACACAATTATTGTACACATACAACTCAGAGTTTGCTGATATGGTAGCGCTATTACGCTCTTCGTTGACAATCTTTACACCATCGAAATAAGCCTTACCGTTACCGCACATGTAGTCAACGGTTCCGTGAATCTCACCACCCTCGAAGTAGTATACACCACCTACCTTGTGGGAATAATAGGTATCTTGATAGGATAGATGGCGTACATTCTTATTGATAGTTTGTGTGCCTTGGTCATGTAGCGTTACGGCACGTCCAGCAGACCCCGCTCCGTAGTAGTCAAGGGCATTTTGCAGGGTTAGGTCTTGCATATAAAGGCCAGTAGAAGTGTTGAGGAATAGGTCAGCTGAGCCCAGACCCTCCATTTCAACGGGGGGGGCATTTCTGATGACTACACCTTCCATTGACTGACCAATGATAGATACTTTGGTACCGCTGATACCTGTCAGTACGGCTTCTCCGAAATCATAAGTGCCATTGGGTAAGAATATCTTGCTACCAGCCTCGGAAGATGCGGCATTGATGGCCATAATTAGACCTGCACCGTCGTTAGCGGAAATGATGTAGTAGCCAGACACGTCTTTTTCAATGAAATCAACTACGTTGTAAACGGTTACCTTATGCAGATAGCATGAGCCTTCACTAACGAAAGTAAAGGTCAGCGTCGTTGGCTCTCCATCGTAGTTGACAGAAGTAGTTCCACCATCGGCTGTCACCACTGCAGGGACATCTGTGCTGATGACATTGCCGTTAGCATCGGTGACTTTGAATGTTGCTCCTGTTTGGCTATATTGGCAAAGCGTCAGCACGACTTGTGCTTTACCTGCAACCTTGAACGAGAACGAACCACCATTGCCGAAAATGAAGCCATGTTCGTTGTGGTATGAACCTCCTGTGACGTCGAAGTTCTCATGGTCTTCTGGGTAGAAGTAAGCCTGTGTCAGGTCGTATGTTTGTACACTACCAATCGTTGGGGCGGTTTCTATAGCTGTTACGCTGGCATTGACACTTACATCACCATTGACGATATCGGTCTCTTTTACCTTAATCTTATTGGTGTAAATCCAGCCTCGGAACTTCTCACCTTCGGGAATTGTCAGGTCAGCCTCGGTAAAGGGAATCTCACCGATGGGGTCACCCTCAAATACCGTCTTTGTATCCAGCACATTACCGTTCTGGTCCTTATAGGTAATAGTTACTTCTGATACTTCAGTAGCCTCAGCCTTGAAATAGGGCAGGTATTGAATGTTATCAAAAGTCAATGTAGTTGGCTCACCTGTATAAATGTAGTTGATGACTTGAGTGTTATCTTGGTCGTAGCAATTGTCTGTTAAAGGTTTTAAAGAAGTTATTACATCACCAACAGCATTCTTGACATTAAACTCTCTGCTGGTATACTTACAACCACCGATAGTGAATCGTACAGTGCCGTCAACGGGAACAACCACAGTTGCATTACGATAACCATGTTGGTCATTGTTATATGTACCAGTGAACGTTACACCAGCAGGCAGAGAAGATGTGTCAAACTCTGAAGAAAGATTGTGGAGTACCATCTGAAAACCTACGAACGAGCGGGGAACGCTCTCTTTGAAAACAATCTTCTGGAGGACGCCCTCTGCGCCAGTCTTTCGTTCAATCCAAATGCCTGTCACGTCAGCACCAATTTCAATGCTTCCCGTGCCAGGACTTTCTGCAACGGCTACCTCACCAATAAGGTCACCCTTTGTAGCTCCTTCAGCATCGGCCCCAGTACAAGTATAGACATTGACAGCGTAGGCCCCAGCAGTCTTTCTATCACCGAAAGTCAGTGTCAGTTTACCAGCTACACCAGCCTTTGCAAAATAGGCATAGCCAGAGCTATTGAGCTTAACTCCATGCATACCATTATTCGTGCCAACGCCATCATTGACATAACTGGCATAATAAAGACCGTTGTCAGGACCTTTGGTGGGGATGTTCTTCTCTGTGTAATCCCAAAAGAGGTCGTTTTCTCCTGCTTGGGCCACTCCACCAAACAATAAGGCTAAGACGCTCAAAAGCGATAAACGTAATAATTTGTACTTCATAAATTTAATAAGTGTTAGTTAATAATGTTATAGATACTAAGGTCTATTTCAACCAGCGGTCAAGCCACTCAAAGAAGGTACGTTGCCACAGTATGCCATTTTGGGGCTTCAGCACCCAATGGTTCTCATCGGGGAAGATGAGTAGCTCGGCGGGCAATCCTTTCATGCGGGCGGCGTTGAAAGCCTGCATGCCTTGAGTGTAGTTGATGCGATAGTCTTTCTCACCATGAATACAAAGAATGGGAGTGTCCCACTTCTCAACGTTCTTATGTGGCGAATCGTGGTAGGTCTTCTTGGCGTTGGGCATCTGCGGACGGTGCCAATAGGCCTCGTCGTACTCCCAGTTAGAGAACCAGTTCTCCTCGGTTTCCAGATACATGGCGGCAAGATTGAAAGCACCATCGTGGGAGATGAAGGCTTTGAAGCGTTTCTCGTGGATACCAGCAAGCCAATAAACGGAGAATCCACCAAAGGAGGCACCAACGGCTCCCATGCGATTGCGGTCGACATACGGCAGATTCTCAGCGGCATAGTCGATGGCCGATAGGTAGTCTTGCATGCACTGGCCTGCCCAGTCACCAGAGATTTGTTCCTTCCACTCTTGACCGAAGCCTGGCAGCCCGTGACGGTTGGGAGCGATGACGACATAGCCGTTGGCAGCCATCATCTGGAAGTTCCATCGATAAGACCAGAACTGGCTGACAGGCGATTGCGGACCGCCTTCGCAGAACAATAGGGTGGGGTACTTCTTACCCTCCTCATAGTTGGCGGGCAACATAATCCATACTAGTTCTTCCTTTCCGTCGGTGGTCTTTACCCAACGTTGCTCCATCTTGCCAAAGGTCAGTTGGTCGAGGATGTGCTTATTCTCAAAAGTGATTTGTTCTATTTGTGTCTTCTCCGTGCTCTTGCCTGGTGTCACCATATAAATGTCGGTAGGCAGAGAGAGGCTTTGGCGGGTGGCGAGGATGCGCTTGCCGTCGTTAGCCAATTGTAACCCTGTCCAGTCATCCCATGTCTCAGTCAGCTGCTGAACGGTTCCGTCATGATAGGCGACGTACATATTACAACATCCATGCCAGACGCTGAGGAAGTAGAATTGCGGGTCGGAGGATTTTGCTTTTACGGGCTTGTTGCCCTTCATCACAATGGGTGCCCAGCAGAAGGCTTCAACATCACTTTTCCAATCGACATATCGTTTCTCGCCAGTAGTCAAATCGCAAATACATAGGCGGTTGAGGTCAGCCTCGTAGCCATCTCGCTCCATTGATTGCCATGCGATGTATCGGCCGTCGGGCGAGAATTGTGGGTTTTGGTCGTAGCCCACATTGTTCTTTAAGTTCTCGGGACTATTGACGGATTGTATGCGGAGGGTGACAGTAGGGTCTACTTTAGGAGCAACATAGTTGGCTGGTTTACAAAGGTTCTTGGTCTCACGCGTACTTATATTATATAAGTAAATGTCAGAGTCGGTTGAGATAGAATATTCGAGTCCTGTCTTCTTGCGGCAGGTATAAGCAATAGTCTTCGAGTCGGGACTCCATGCCAACTGCTCGATGCCACCAAAAGGCTCCATAGGGCATTCGTATGGCTCGCCGTCAAGGATGTCCGTCATTTCGGAGGAAATGGTCTCTGGAGTGCCGTTGTAAAGGGTGACATCGGCGAGAAAAGGATGCTGGATGCTCTCAACATAATGGTCCCAATGGCGGTACATTAGGTCTGTGACCAGTCGACCAGTGGCTTTGGGTAAATCTTTGGGATTCTCCTTGATGACCTCATGGTAAGGGATGCTTTTTAATATGATGACCTTTGCGTGATTGGGCGAGAAGATGAATCCCTCCACCTGACCATCGGTCTTTGATAGTTGGCGGCGGTTGGTGCCGTCAGTATTCATGGCCCATATCTCGCCAGCGCTAATGAAAGCGATGGTGTTGTTGTCGAGCCATACGGGATCGGTCTCGTTTTTAGCAGAGGTTGTCAACAGTCGAGGATTAGCATCTTTAGTGGTGGCGTCAATGACATAGAGCACCTGATGACTCTTGTTTTGTTTAACGCTATAGTAGCCTACTTGATAGACTATTTGTCGCCCATCGGGTGATGCTTGACAGGCGCCGATGCGTCCCATAGCCCATAATGCCTCTGGAGTCATCATGCGGCTACTGAGCTTGATGTTTTGTTTTCCTATCATGTCGTCAGATTGTGCTTGGGCGGTGGTAGGCATCAGCAACAAAGCCGTAACCACGATAGTTAGTAAGAATAATGTCTTTCTCATATCTTTGCATGTTAAATTTGCTTTGTACCAAAGGAGAAGAGGTGGCGCTTATTTCTTCTTGACAGGATCGCACGTCAATCCGCATCCCAACTTCTTGAAGATTTTGCGGTCTACCTCAGAAAGCATAACGGTGGAGTGTACCTGACATCCGCGTAGGCGGGGCAGTTGCTCCAAAGCTTTGCGGCATTGTTCGTCATCTTTCGATAAGACGGAGAGGGCTACCAGTACCTCGTCGGTGTGCAGGCGGGGATTCTTGCCTCCCAGATACTCAATCTTGGTCTTTTGAATGGGCTCAATCATCGATTGCGGGATGAGTTTTACGTTGTGGTCTATGCCCGCCAAATGCTTCGTGGCATTGAGGATAAGGGCGGCCGAGCATCCCAAGAGGGGCGATGACTTGGCGGTGATGATGGTGCCGTCCTCCAGTTCTATGGCAGCGGCGGTGTGTCCACTCAGTTCCTGCTTGGCTTGTGCCGCTACAGTGACGCGACGATAGGCGGTGGTGATGCGAGCTTGGTTGAAGAGTAGGAGTATTTTGTTTACCTCAGCCTCGTTATCAGCACCGTCAGCCAATTTGTTGGTAGCATCGTAGTAGCGTCGGATTATCTCATCGCGGCTGGCATTGCAGCACACTTCATCGTCGCTGATGCAAAAGCCTACCATATTGACCCCCATGTCCGTTGGCGACTTATAGGGATTTTCACCATAGATACCCTCGAACAAAGCGTTCAAAACGGGAAATATCTCGATGTCGCGGTTGTAGTTGACGGCAATTTTATTGTATGCCTCCAAATGGAACGGGTCAATCATGTTCACATCGTTCAAGTCGGCAGTAGCCGCCTCGTAGGCTATGTTGACGGGATGTTTCAAGGGTAAGCTCCATACGGGGAACGTCTCAAACTTGGCATATCCTGCCCGTTGGCCGCGCTTGTGTTCGTTGTAAAGTTGTGATAGGCAGACAGCCATCTTGCCGCTACCAGGTCCTGGGGCTGTGACGATGACCAGTTCGCGCGAGGTCTCCACATAGTCGTTCATGCCGAACCCTTCGTCCGAGGCGATAAGTTCGACGTTGTGCGGATAGCCGTCTATCAGGTAGTGTACATAAGAACGGATGCCCATACGCTCCAGTCGGTGACGGAATAGGTCGGCGGTGTGCTGGCCGTTATAATGGGTGATGACTACTGAGCCCACCATAAAGTCGAGTTTCTGGAACTCCTCACGTAGGCGAAGCACGTCCTCATCGTAGGTGATGCCAAGGTCGGCACGTATCTTGTTCTTCTCAATGTCTTCGGCTGACACCACGATGACAATCTCCAGTTGGTCGCGCAACTGGGCAAACATGCGTAGTTTCGAATCGGGCCTGAAACCTGGCAACACGCGGCTGGCGTGGTGGTCGTCGAATAACTTGCCACCTAACTCCAGATAGAGTTTCCCATTGAATTGGGCAATGCGCTCGCGGATGTGCTCCGACTGTATCTTCAGATACTTTTCGTTGTCAAAACCTATCTTCATCTGTTTCGTTGTTTTTGCATTTCCTCGGCTTGCTTCTGCATGGCCGCTAAACGGGCAGCCAGTCCAGAGGTTTTCTTGGGATTATTCTTATTTGCTTGATAGTTGGCCTCCAATATGGCTAAGAGCTTCTTGTCGTCGGTAGTCTTGCGTAGGGTGTACATGATGGCAGCCGACATGAAGAGTGAGATAAAATAGTAGAAGTTGAGGCCGCTGGAGTAGTCGTTGAAGATGAAGAAGAACATGAGCGGCATGATGTACATCATCCATTGCATCATCTTCATCTGCTCGGCCTGCTGACCTACCATCTGGTCCTTCTGTTGTTGCATGGAGAACCAAGTGTAAACCAATTGAGCGACGCAGAACAGGATACACGTCAGTGACAGATGGTCACCTATGCCCCAAACATTTGTTCCCCACTCCACAATGGGGTCGTAGGTCGATAAGTCAGACATCCATAGGAATGACTCGCCGCGTAATTGTATAGCGTTGGGTACGAAGAAGAACATAGCCAGCCAAATGGGCATCTGGATGAGCATGGGCAGACAACCACTGAGGGGCGACACACCGTATTTCGAATAGAGCGACATCATCTCCTGTTGCTTCTTCATCTGGTCTTCGGGCTTGTCAAGGTGTTTGGTAGCCTCCTCGAACTTTGGTTTCAGCACGCGCATCTTGGCAGATGACATATAACTTTTCTTCACCATAGGGAAAGTGATGGCCTTCAAGAGCAATGTGATGAGTATGAGCACGATACCCATGTTTAGCCCTAATCCTGTCAGCCAGTCGAAAACGTAGAGCGTGAACCAGCGATTTATCCAACGCAACAGCCACCAGCCTAAGTTCACTAATTGCTCCAAATCAAGATCCTTGCCGAAGCTACTTTGTTGCTCTACGGCTTGAATCAGACGGAAGTCATTCGGACCAATGTACATTTCAAGCTCCGAAGCCTTCTGCCCCGTTGGGTCGAAAGCAGTCTTCAGCTTCGCCTCAAATTGCTTCAGATAGCCCGTACCTTTTTGCTCCTGTCTGCTGGAGAGTGTAGCGTTGCCAGAGAAGTCGTCCTTAGAGATGAGAGCAATGCTAAAGAACTGATTGCGGAAAGCTACCCAGTCCAGCCGTTCTTCGATGGTCTTCGTCTTGTCCGATGTCTCGGGCAGGTTGTCTGTACCACCGTCTTGTGCCTCCTTGTAGAAGATGCCCGTGTAACGGTTCTCGAACGAGTAGCCTTTCTCCTGCTGTCGACAGTGGTCGGTCCACTCCATCTCTACCTCTTTATATGATGGTGGAAAAATGCCCGCCAGCCCGTTCACCTGTATCGAAAGGCTCAGCAGATAGTCCTGTCCTAAATGATATTTCATCACTACGTTGCCGCCGTTTGCCGCTTGTGCTGTCAGCGTCACGCCTTGTGCCGTTTGCTCCGAGGGTGTAAAGTATAGTTCGCTGGTGACAATATTTTCTTGCTTACCCGCCAAAAGGAAGTTCAGCAAGTGGTCATCGCCGTCAAATAATGTCACATCATTTGTTCCGTCAATGCCCTTGAAACCCTTGATGACCGCCTTCTTTAGCGAGCCACCCTTCGTGTCGAGCGTCAGCGCCAACTTCTCGTTTTCCAATACTACTAACTCTGACGTACCGTTCAGCGCTTCATAAAATAGGGCCGTAGTGTCTGCTTCTGTCTGCTTCTGCATTTGACGTGCTTGACGCTCTCTCTCGGTTTCCTTCTCCTGCATCAACGTCTGCGACTTAAGGTTAGCGATGCTGTCCTGCTTGCGCTGGGCCTCCATCTGCTCGGCCGACGGTTGGTTGTACCATGAGAATGCCAGCAGTACTAACGCAATGAGCACAAAGCCCATAATCGTGTCTTTATTCATTTCTTTTGCTTAATGTTTTATGTTCTTGACAATAACAAGGTGCAAAGATACGAATAAGTGAGCAAAAAGCCAAATTTATTTGGACTTTTTCGAACGGGAACACTTGGGGGACTTTGTTATAAAAGTGAGATTGCGTAATGGGCTCTTTCCAATGACTACCAAATATGACGTGGGTGAAAAACGTGAGTGTTTTGTAACTTATATGTTTTGGCTATTTATTGTTTGCTAACAAATTGTTCGATGGCTAACAAGCAATTGAGTATAGGTCTCACGACCTTCGTGCCCTCGTAATAATCTCAAAACGTTTTTACCCCGATGATTATCAATTGTGTTGTATATTCTTGGTTAAAAATCGCGCTTACAACGGGCAAAAATTTTGTGGTCTCATTTTTTCTTCGTACCTTTGTATGCCGTTATGAGATATTACAGATATATAGTGTTGCTGATGGCCGTTGTGTTGACTGTAGGTCGTGCATTGGCCCAGAGTGTTAGAGAGAATGTAGAGGCAGTGGAAATAGCTGACACATTACTGGTGGAGGAGACGCCCGACACGGCGCAGGTGGTGAAAGATTTTATTGACTCGTTGGCTGTGTTGCGTCACCAGTTAGACTCTGTTCAACAGGTGAACGCCCGTTTGCGCAAAGAATCTACGGACGGCCGCTACTATCGTTTGTTTGCACCCACCACATTTTATCACTCAGGAGCTCATAAGTGGTTGTCGCTCTCACCCCAGACGGGAGACGAAGTGACCGATGCGGTAGATGAGGCCATGATGAGCTTATATCTGCATCGACCAGATTTAGTGAGGGAGAACGAAAGTGCACTGAAGGATGCGGGTGCGCTACGCGAAGATGTGAATAAAGAGATAACACCACAAGTGGAACTGACGGAAATAGTTACGCCAGTGGTGGCAGAAGAGGCAAAGCCACAACCGCTCGCATTGGTGGTGCAGAAACCTAACTTCTGGAAGTTTAAGGGCGAGGGATACCTGCAATTCCTTCAGAACTATGTGTCGGAGAACTGGCACAAGGGTGGTGAAAGCAACTATTCGGCACAGGGAGCTGCCACGCTGGAACTGAACTATAATGACCACGACAAAGTGACGTTTGAGAACAAGTTGGAGATGAAGTTAGGCTTGATGACATCTCCCTCCGACACCGTCAATAAGTTCAAGACGAATAACGACCTGCTGCGTCTGACTAGCAAATTGGGTATTCAGGCGTATAATCGTTGGTACTATACGCTACAGTTGTTGACCTACACGCAGTTTGCGCGGGGATTGAAGGCTAACGACAAGCGGGTGTATTCGGACTTTACGTCGCCTATTGACGTGAACGTCGGTCTTGGTATGGAGTATAAGGTGGAGGCTTTGAACAAGCGGCTGACGGGTACGCTCAACTTCTTGCCCTTGTCATTTAATTTCCGTTATGTGGCGCGTAAAAACTTGGCATCGGCCAACGGCATACGCGGCGACCATCACACGATGGAGGACTTTGCCTCGCAATTCACAGGCGAACTGAAATGGCAAATGCTGGAGCAATTGGCATGGAAGACGCGCCTCTTTGCCATTACGACTTATAGCCAGAGTAAAATAGAGTGGGAAAACCAGTTTGAGTTTAGGTTGACAAAGTACATTTCTGCCAACCTCTTTATCTATCCTCGCTTCGACGATAGCAACAAGCGTGACGAGAATATGGGCTATTTCCAGTTGCAGGAGTGGAGCTCTATCGGACTGAGCTATACGTGGTAAAAATATATTGGCCTACATGAGTGTGTAGGCCAATAGGCTAAATTTCGTAAGGTATTGACGGTTTATTTAGATTCTAACATCTCGCCCTCAATGTAGATGCGTGTCATCTCAACTGCACCATTGGTGCGGACAGTGATTAACTTCTTGACGTGTCCAGGGAACTTTCCTTCGCCATTGTATGTTACTTTGATTTCACCTTTCTGGCCAGGCTGGATGGGAGCGGTGGTGTACTCAGGCACGGTGCATCCGCAAGAGGCAATGGCCTGATTGATGACTAACGGTTGCTCTCCAACGTTTGTGAACGTGAAAATGCTAGTGGCTATAGGACTTTTCTCCGTAATAGTGCCGAAGTTGACGGTTGTCTTGTCGAACTTAATCTGAGCGGGCTTTTGGGCCATCATAACCATCGTGCATGCCAGCATTAGCGTTGTGAATATCAGTTTTTTCATCTTTTTCGTTGTTTATAACACGTTGCAAAAGTAAGTCTTTTTTGCTTTACTTGTATAGTTCTCCTCCCGTTTTTTGCATAATTTAATAGTTTTGCACTATGAAAAATGAAATAGGCCATGTCTTGCTTTATGGTGCTGGCAAGAGGGCGCTGATGATGCTATCGGAAAGAATCGGTGAGCAGTTTGATTTCAATCTGGGGGCTGATGCGCTCGTACAAAATATTGTAGACAGCATCGAGGATGGGCATATTGACGTGGCAATGACGGTTAATTTCTTTCATGCACTTGGTACCAAAATAACCCTCAGCAATCATCTCCATTTCTATCTGAGCCGACTTGACCGAGTAGCCCTTACCAATCATGGTGCCAAAAGTACGGTTGCGGGAGAAATTGGAGTAACCTGTTACTAACAAGTCACCTAAGTAACAGCTATCTACGATGTTACGCTCAATGGGGTGCACCACTTGCAAGAAGCGCGACATCTCTTGAACAGCATTAGCCATAAGGACGGCTTGGAAATTGTCACCAAACTTCAGACCGTTACAAATACCTGCAGCAATGGCATAGACGTTTTTCAGCACTGAGGAGTACTCAATGCCCACGACATCTGTTGAGGTCTTGGTCTTGATGTACTCACTGGCTAATATCTGGGAGAAGGATTGAGCTTTTTCAAGGTTGGAACATCCTACTGTCAGGTAGCTGAGACGTTCGAGGGCAACCTCCTCAGCATGGGAAGGGCCACCGATACAGGCCAGACTCTCGTAGGGAACGTCGTATACTTGATGGAAATACTCGCTGCACACCAGATTCTCGTCTGGAACAATACCTTTAATAGTTGTAACGATAAATTTGTCACGCAGGCGTACCCTTAGTTTCTTGAGGTGGCTTTTTAGATAGGGTGACGGGGTGACGAACACCAACGTATCATATTGCTCAACAATCTTGTTGAGGTCGCTGGAGAAAAATATCTCGTCAACGTTGAAACGAACACTCATCAGATAAGCTGGGTTGTGACCAAGTCGACGGAACTCCCCAATGCGGTCGTCGCGTCGCATGTACCATCCAATGTGGTGAGTGTGTCCCACCACAATCTTGGCAATGGCTGTCGCCCAACTACCGCCGCCAATAATCGCTATTCTGCCACAATCGTACACTGACTTACTAATTAGGTGTTAGGCCTGTGCCTTGTTAATCCATTGGCCGACCTCGTCGACTGATGGTTTCTGGAGGTCAAGCTTGTATTTTTTTACGATGTCGCCAATCTTCTGCTGAAGTCCTTGCGGCTTCTCCGATGCAATGTTTTGTACCATGTTGAAACCAGCCTTGCGGAGTACGGGCACCCACTCTTCGCCTACACCTATGGCCGCCCATTCTGAAACGGGTGATTGGGGAATCTTCTTTTCGGGCTTCATCTGGGGGAAGAAAAGCACCTCTTGAATAAAAGTTTTGCCCGTCATGAGCATCACCAAACGGTCGATACCGATACCGATACCGCTAGTGGGAGGCATGCCGTATTGTAGGGCACGCAAGAAATCTTGGTCGATAATCATCGCCTCATCATCGCCCTTGTCAGCAAGTTTCATCTGCTCAACAAAACGCTCTTCTTGGTCAATGGGGTCGTTGAGCTCGGAGTAAGCATTGGCTAACTCTTTGCCGTTGACCATCAACTCAAAACGCTCAGTAAGTCCAGGCTTCGAGCGGTGCATCTTAGTCAATGGAGACATCTCAACAGGATAGTCGGTAATGAACGTCGGCTGGATGAAAGTACCCTCGCAAAACTCGCCGAACAACTCGTCGATAAGTTTGCCCTTACCCATTGTCTCGTCTACATCCATGCCTTTCGATAGGCAGAATTGGCGAATCTCGTCCTCACTCTTGCCCGTACAATCGAAGCCTGTTTTTTCTTGAATGGCCTCAAGGATGGGCAGACGACGGTAAGGTGCCTTGAAGCTGACGATGTTACCATCTATTTCACGCTCGGGTTTGCCGTTGACGGCAATACAGATGGTCTCGAGTAATTTCTCCGTAAACGACATCATCCAGTTGTAATCCTTATACTGGACGTATAGCTCCATGCAGGTGAACTCAGGGTTGTGATTGCGGTCCATACCCTCATTGCGGAAGTTCTTGCCAATTTCGTAGACACCTTCAAAGCCGCCCACGATGAGACGCTTCAAATAGAGCTCAGTGGCAATACGCATGTACATATCTTGGTCAAGTGCGTTGAAGTGGGTGATGAAAGGGCGTGCTGAAGCACCGCCAGCTATCATTTGGAGGGTTGGCGTCTCAACCTCCGTGTATCCAGCCTCGTCAAGCACTTTACGCAAGGTACGGATGACAGTAGCGCGCTGTAGGAAAGTGTCTTTCACACCCTCGTTGACCACCAAGTCGACATAGCGCTGGCGATAGCGCAACTCGGGGTCGTCAAACTTGTCGTACGCCACACCGTCCTTATATTTTACAATGGGTAGTGGCTTTAGCGCCTTTGACAAAAGCGTCAGCTCTTTGGCATGTACGCTGATTTCACCCGTTTGCGTGCGAAACACCGTGCCGCGCACACCAATAAAGTCACCAATGTCCAACAAACGTTTGAACACCTTATTATATAAGTCCTTGTCTTCGTCTGGACAAAGGTCGTCGCGCGATATATATACTTGGATGCGTCCTTTCGAGTCTTGCAGTTCCGCAAAACTAGCCTTGCCCATTACGCGACGGCTCATCATGCGTCCCGCAATGCATACCTCGCGGGGCTCTGCATCGTCGCTGAAGTTATCGCGTATCTCCGTTGAGAAAGCGTTTGTGGGATATTCTGCGGCGGGGTAGGGGTTGATGCCCATCTGTCGCAATTCTTGCAGGCTTTCGCGTCTGCCAATCTCTTGTTCACTCAGTTCTAATACGTTCATTACTTATCCTTCGTTGTTCAATTATAGTGCAAAGGTACGAAGAATAATCTGATATATTAGCAGTCATTATGTTTTTTTTGCATTTGTCCCTCAAATCCGCTCGCAAGAAACTTTGTGGGAATAACAGAAAAATATGCAGTGTTTCGGCAAAGGATGTAGGGACGCCCGGGCTCGAACCGGGGACCTCTTCAATGTGACTGAAGCGCTCTAAACCAACTGGGCTACGCCCCTAACTCCTCTCCATTTTCGGAAAGCGGTTGCAAAGGTACATCATTTTTCGCTCACTGCCAAACGTTTTCTCCAAAAACTTTTCTCGCCCTTTTTGAGGTCCCTCCTCGTCGTCTTTGAGAGCCGTTCTCGCCGCCCTTGAGGCCTATACTCACGGTCAACGAGGCCTATTCTCGTCGTAAGAAATCTTTACACTCGATAAATAGCCCTCCATATCTCAAGGATTTTTGTCGTATTTTAAATTTGTAGTATACAAAATATTTGGCAAATTATTTTGCCGTTCCCGCAAATGTTCGTATCTTTGCACAAACGCGAATTTAACGCTATGTTGAACTCTAAAATAGATTTGCCGATGAAGTAGAAACAAGACGAAAGAACGCTAAACAGGCCTAATGCGGAGGCTCAGCCTCGCGCGGCCATAGATTTTTAACAAACAAATTATTAACTTACAGAAAAGCGTTTCTGTTCGTACTTAGTGATATAGATTTGAGCTTTTGCTCTTGTTCTCTGAACTCGAATACCGCCAAATATTCATACAGTGAGAACAAGTAGACAGAAGGCTCACGTCGCAAGGCGTGGGCTGTTCGTACTTGTTGCTGTAGATGGTCACTTGGCGGTAACCAGAGTTCTGATAAGCATCGAACGGTTCCGCCTTTCTTAATTGATTTTTATCAAAAATGAAAAAAGTATTTTTAATGTTTGCAATCGTATTTGCAAGTATATGTGTTGTGTCGTGCAGCAGTGACGACGAAGATAGTGGAAGTGCTGAACAAGGAATCACGGCAAAGGACCTAATAGGAACATGGTGGATATCTAAAAGTAGCAGCTCAAGCCAAATTGGAGTAACCCAAACATACAATGGTGATGGAACTTGGGAATGTAGCAGTGATATTTATGGTGTTTATAAAAATTGGGAACTATCTGAAGGGAAACTTATTATGACTCGGAAAGATGGTCGGAAAGAAACATATAGCGCATTACTTAAAGATGGACGACTTTATTTATATTTCGGCGATATAAAAGTTAAGGATGGTGAGGTCGTTAATGCCTCTGAGAGTGAAGTCTTAGAAAGAGTAGACGTGGCAAAGATCAAAGCTGTTGCTACGAAAGATTACTTTGTTGGTACATGGACAAGAACCTTTGTACGAGGAACATATAAGGAATATCGAAAGATTGTGTTTTTGTCGAATGGGGATTGCACATATAGTGTAAATACTGATAGTGGTTCTGGAAACTCTTCATATATTGGTACTTGGGAATACAACCCAGAGACAAGAGAGATGAAAACAACAATTTATTCTAATGGATGGAACTGGAAAATCGTGTATGCGTCTAAAGATGAGTGGGCTGGCGATTATGGGCTTATATTCCAGCGAGAAAAATAAAAAGGAAAGGAGCCATATTAGCGGCTCCTTTTTTCTTTTATGTGTTTTTAATGAAACTTTCTGAGGTTATATGCTGTACCAATGAGGGTAATTACGTCCTACTCTGGATATATCATATTCTCTGCTTGGAGACAATCAAGTACCTCATCCAAATACTTTTGAGCTTCTTGACGGGCTAAGGGTAGGTTCATGTAAGTGTAATTTCCACAATCGCGAGGAGTGGCACCAGGAACATCGCCCTCGAATGTGGCGGCAAAACGAAAGGCGCGGCGCATCAAGTCAGCAATATCCATAGGCTTAAGGTCACCCCTCAGCAAGAGATAGTTGCCCGTCATGCAACCCATTGGGCCCCAGTAGACGACGCGGTCTTTCCACTCGGTATCGTTGCGCAGAAAAGTAGCGATAAGATGTTCCAAAGTATGTATGGCTTTTGGGTCAAGGGCAGGCTCGCGGTTAGGCTCTTTCATTCGGATGTCGAAAGTGGTTATGACATCTGAACCAACAACGTCCTTGCGCGAAACATAGATGCCGCGTAGTAGTCGCTCGTGGTTGATGGTGAAAGAGGGAATCTTCTGCATAAGGCTGATATAGGTAGTGGTGAATTATAGAAGTGTTTCCACAAAAGTGCGGGTGACGAAGAAAGAGTGGTTGGCGACAGTGTCCCAGAAATTGTGGTATTGCGAGGCGTTAGTATCACGTAGGGGTACGTCGCTGATGATGCGGAAAGAGATGAAGGGTATATGATGGAGGTAGCACGTTTGGGCAATAGCGCACGACTCCATATCAACGGCGCGTACATCAGGGAATTTCTCAACGATACTGTGCATCTTCTCTCGAGAATCAACAAACCAATCGCCTGTGACAATAAGTCCCGGATGTAAGCGCGGCTTCTCCACGTTTAGTGCTTGGCTGGTAGCAGAGGGCCAACAATTGATGGCCTTTTCTAACAACATAGGGTCGGTGGGGTAACGAGCAGGTAGTCCCTGCACTTGACCATATTGTGTGGAGCCGTCGACGGCCGTTCCGCAATAGACATCGTGATAAGTAAGTTCAGTACTGACTACTACATCTTGTATCTGAACGTCGTCTCCATGCCCCCCTGCACAACCGCTAGAGATGATGCAGTCGGGATGGAACTCTTGAATCATGCGCTGGGTGCCGAGAGCTGCGTTTACCTTGCCGATGCCGCATTTCTCGATACGAATATTTGGGTGGCTAAAGAGTTGTCGCAATTGATTTAACTCCTTGTCCATCGCTACGATTATTCCAATTCTCATAAAGGTATGGGATTAAGGATAAGATGTTAGAGGAAACCTTGATGACGGAGTGCGTCAAGTAATCCTTGGGACATAGCCTCGTTGTCCTTGCGGGTATAACGAATATCTGTATAAATTTGCGCCAGCGTCTCTTTGTGGTTGATTTCACAGAAGTGCTGGTTCTCCTCCAATTGCTCTTTGGGCGTATAATAATTGTCTATATCCTCGCGCGTGTAATCATGATAAGTCTCGTGGTGTACGAAACTCTCCAATGGCAGGCGGTCAGAAAGAGGCGGTTCTTCGGCAGGCCATCCTACGGTGAGCGTGGCGACAGGCATCACCAGTTTAGGCAATTGTAGGGTGTCAATTATCATTTGGGGCATATAGATGGTTGTTCCCAAATAGCAATAGCCCAGTCCCTCCTCGTCCATGAGGCAACAGAGAGTCTGAGTGTACAAAAGTGCATCAATAGCAGCGTTATGGAAAGATAGGAAGTTGTTGTAGCCAGGTTGTGCTTGGCGCTCCTCACACCAGCGAGTGGTACGACGGAAATCGGCACAAATGGTGAGCACTACTGGGGCTTGCGTCACCATAGGCTGGTTGAAATGAGCAGGTGCCAGTTTCTGTTTCGTCTCATCAGAGCGTGTTATCACGACACTATAGAGTTGAAGGTTGCCCATCGTCTGTGTGCGAGCGGCCTCCGTCATTAACTTGTCCAGCAGTTGCTGGCTCACTTCTTTCTCGCTGTATTGGCGTATTGTTCGCCGTGTTGTTAAATTTTTCATGGCGCAAAGGTACTAATAATTAGTTAAAACGGAAAACTTTTTGCGAAATTTAATGGAGAAAGTTGTCCAAAATAGAAAACTTCTTTGTACCTTTGTACCCTCAATTGTGATTTAATTATGCAAACATATTCTTATGATGAGGCAATGGAAGCCTCGCTGGCCTATTTTGGCGGTGATGAATTGGCTGCCCGCGTGTGGGTCAATAAGTATGCGATGAAAGACTCGTATGGTAATATTTACGAGAAATCGCCAGAACAGATGCATTGGCGCATTGCTAACGAGATAGCCCGTATAGAGCAGAAGTACGAGAATCCCATGACGGCACAGCAGGTGTTTGATTTATTGGACCATTTCCGTTATATCATACCTGCAGGTAGTCCTATGACGGGCATCGGCAACAACTTTCAGATTGCGTCATTGTCGAATTGCTTCGTGATAGGAATGGATGGTAATGCAGACTCGTATGGCGCTATTTTGCGTATTGATGAAGAGCAGGTGCAG
Source organism: Prevotella sp. (assembly GCA_022511045.1). GTDB lineage: Bacteria > Bacteroidota > Bacteroidia > Bacteroidales > Bacteroidaceae > Prevotella. The sequence goes on along the minus strand of JAFLSF010000010.1, from coordinate 6,796 downwards.
TTGATGAAACGGCGTGGCGGAGTAGGGCACGATTTGAGCCACATACGTCCAAAGGGCTCACCCGTACACAATTCGGCACTGACTTCGACAGGACTCGTACCTTTCATGGAGCGATATAGTAATAGTACGCGCGAGGTGGCACAGGACGGACGACGTGGGGCACTGATGCTCTCTGTAAGTATCAAGCATCCAGATGCAGAGGCTTTTATTGATGCTAAGATGACAGAGGGTAAAGTGACTGGTGCTAATGTGTCTGTAAAGATTGATGACGAATTTATGCGTTGTGTCACGGAAGACAGACCCTATACTCAACAATGGCCTATAAATGATAGTGCAAGAGAGAATGGCAATGTTGAGACATCTGGGGAGGAGCCAGCCGTTAAAAAAGAGATTTCAGCTAAGGCACTATGGGAGAAGATAGTGCATAACGCATGGAAAAGTGCTGAGCCTGGTGTGTTATTCTGGGACACCATCCTTAGAGAAAGCATTCCCGATTGTTATGCCGATTTGGGTTTCCGCACCGTATCAACGAATCCCTGCGGCGAGATACCTCTCTGCCCTTATGATTCTTGTCGCCTGCTGTGCATCAATCTTTATAGCTACGTCAGAAAGCCTTTTACCAAGGACGCCTATTTCGACTATACGTTGTTTAAGGACCACGTACAGAAAGCCCAGCGTATTATGGATGACATCGTGGACTTGGAGCTGGAGAAGATAACGCTTATCATGCAGAAAATAGATACAGACCCCCAATCAGAAGAAGTAAAATGCTCGGAACGTCATCTCTGGGAGAAGATTATGAGCAAGAGCTCAAAGGGACGTCGTACAGGTGTTGGAATTACAGCTGAAGGCGACATGATAGCGGCAATGGGATTGTGCTATGGCAAGCAAGAGGCAATTGATTTCAGTATAGAGGTACATAGGACGTTGGCACTGAACGCCTATAAGAGCAGCGTGCAGATGGCTAAAGAGCGTGGAGCCTTTGAGATATTTGATGCACAACGTGAGGCGCAAAATCCTTTCATCCAGCGTCTAAGGCAGGCCGACGAGCAGTTATATCAAGACATGTTGAAGTATGGTCGTCGCAACTTGGCTTGTCTGACTATTGCTCCTACGGGAACAACATCGCTCATGACACAGACGACGAGCGGCATTGAGCCCGTCTTTTTGCCGGTTTATACAAGGAGACGCAAGGTAAATCCTAACGACACTAACGTGCATGTAGACTATGTTGATGAGGTAGGTGACTCGTTTGAGGAGTACCTCGTATACCATCCAAAGTTCATGGAGTGGATGAAGGTAAATGGGATGGATACGGATAGACGCTATACGCAAGAGGAAGTGGACACAATGGTGCAGCAGTCGCCTTACTATAAGGCTACAGCTAATGATGTGGACTGGCTGATGAAGGTGCGCATGCAGGGAGCTATTCAGAAATGGGTAGACCACTCCATCAGCGTTACTGTTAACTTGCCTCACGATGTGGATGAGGCATTGGTAAATCGTCTCTATGTGGAGGCTTGGCGCTCTGGGTGTAAAGGCTGTACCATCTATCGTGACGGTTCTCGCTCTGGCGTGATGATAAGCGTTTCAAAGAAAGATAAGAAGAACAAGAAAGAAGAGGATACGACTAAGGATAATAATTTGGAGGTGAAGCCTGCTGCTCCCTGCCAGCATCCGCAGGTTACGGAGGTGCGTCCTAAGGAACTGGAGTGTGACGTAGTGCGCTTCCAAAATAACAAGGATAAATGGGTGGCCTTTGTAGGATTATTGGACGGTTATCCTTACGAGATATTTACGGGCCTACAGGATGACGAGGAGGGTATCGTGCTACCCAAGACGGTAACTAAAGGTAAAATTATCAAGCAGGTGAACGAAGATGGTACGAAGCGTTATGATTTCCAGTTTGAGAACAAGCGTGGTTATAAGACTACCGTTGAGGGACTCTCGGAGAAGTTTAACCCTGAATATTGGAACTATGCCAAACTTATATCGGGAGTTTTACGCTATCGGATGCCTATTGATCACGTCATCAAGCTGGTGTCATCGCTGCAACTCAAGTCTGAGAGCATCAATACTTGGAAGGTTGGTGTGGAGCGTGCCCTAAAGAAATATATCGTTGATGGCACAGAAGCAAAGGGACAGAAGTGTCCTAACTGTGGCAGTGAGAGTCTGGTATATCAGGAGGGTTGCCTCATCTGTAAGAACTGTGGATCCAGTCGTTGCGGATAAACTAACTTCCTTTGTTCCTTCATGCCCATGACTATAGAAAGTTCACATATCACTCTTAACGATTTGCGTTTCTACGCTTATCACGGCGTATTGCCTCAAGAGCGTGTCGTGGGTGGCGACTATAGTATCAGCCTGCGTGTGGCGGCAGACTTGTCAAAGGCTATAGAACAAGATGATGTGAATGTGACGCTAAACTATGCTACCCTTTACGAAGTAATACAGCGCGAGATGAATATTCCCTCCAACTTGTTAGAGCATTTGGCAGGACGCATTGGACGTACTATTTTAGACGTTTTTCCTCAAATTGAGGTCATTGACCTTAGCGTTACAAAACTAAACCCTCCTATGGGAGCAAACTGTCAGGGAGCAGGGGTTGAATTAAGGATGAGCAGATAACAACAAATAGGAGTGTTAAAAGAGCGGATGAGTAAAATATCAACATATATGATGACAAGGTGGGTAGCATGCGGGGTGCTCTTTTACCTGTTGGCTTCTCTACCTTTTGTAGCATTGGCAGCCAACAAGAAGTTTACGCTAGTGATTGATGCGGGGCATGGAGGACACGACGCTGGTGCTGTAGGTGCTGTTACGAAAGAGAAAGCTATCAATCTAAATGTAGCACTAGCTTTCGGACAGTTGGTAGAGCAGAATTGTCCTGATGTAAACGTGATTTATACGCGTAAGACAGATGTCTTTGTGCCGTTACATACGCGTGCAGATATTGCTAATCGTAACAAAGCCGACTTATTTATTTCCATACATACCAATTCATTGCCTAAAGGGCATACAGCACGAGGGTTGGAAACCTATACGTTAGGTATGCATCGTGTTGCTGATAATCTTGACGTAGCACGACGTGAGAACTCTGTAATTCTTATAGAGAAAGACTATAAAGAACGCTATGAGGGCTTTGACCCGCGTTCTTCGGAGAGTTATATTATCTTTGAATTTATGCAAGATCACAATATGGCACAGAGTGTAGAGTTGGCAAAATTCGTACAACGCCGCACATGTGCTGCTGCTGCCCGTCAGAACAAGGGAGTAAAGCAAGCAGGATTCTTAGTCTTACGTGAAACGTCTATGCCTAGTTGCCTAATAGAATTAGGTTTTATCTCAACCAGCGATGAAGAACAGTTTCTGCACTCTAAAGCAGGAGTTAGCCAGTTAGGGCAAGGCATCTATCAAGCTTTTTTGGATTATAAGCGTAAGTATGCACCAGGCGGTGCTGTGCCTTATAGGGCAGATTCAAAACAGGATGTTACACTCTCCAGTGTAATGCCACGAGACCAGCAGGAACAGGCTGCTGAGGAGAAACTTCAAAAGAAAAAGAAAGTCAAGCAGACTTCAGTGCAACAGGACACCGTCAAGGTTGAAACTCCTGCTCCAGAGGTGGTTGATATTGCCCCTATTTTTAAAGTACAGATTGTAACAAGTTCTGCGAAACTAAAGGAAACGTCGCCCCATTTAAAAGGTCAGACGGACGTGGACTATTATCAGGAGAGTGGATTGTATAAATACACAGTAGGCAGTTCTTCCAATTATAACGACATAGCCCAGTTGCGCAAGAGTTTGTTGGACAAATTCCCTCAGGCTTTTATCATAGCTTTTAAGAACGGCGAGAAAACGGATGTACGGCAGGCCATACAAGAGTATCAGCAAAACAAGAAGAAATAAAATCAGAGTAATTATAATTTAGGAAATATGAGGTTTACGAAGGAAATTAAGATAGCACTTGTCTCCATCTTGGGTATTGGGGTGTTGTATTTCGGAATGCAGTTTCTAAAGGGTTTGAGCATCTTCTCAAGTGATAACTCTTATTATGTGGCGTTCAGCGATGCTACAGGTTTGTCTGAATCATCACCTGTGTATGCCAACGGCTATCGTGTAGGTGTTGTCAAGTCATTAGATTATGACTATGACCCCAACGGCAAGATTGTGGCTGTGGTAGGACTGGACAAGCAGATGCGTGTCCCCGTAGGCTCGCGCGCAGAATTGGCAAGTGACTTGCTTGGGAATATTAGAATAAACCTTGTTCTTTCTGACGACCCGCTCCGTATGTTGGGAGCTGGTGACACTATATCTGGTGCTGCTGAGGAAGGTATTATGAGTAAGATTGGTGAAATGATGCCTGCTATTGAAGTTATCATACCTAAATTGGACTCCATTATGACCAGTCTTAATATTCTGTTGGCTGACCCAGCCCTGCGTAATATATTACACAATGTGGAAGGTATGACAGCCAATTTTGATGCCAGTAGTCGTGACCTGTGCACATTATCAGCATCGTTAAATCAGCAGGTGCCTGACATGATGCAAAAGACTAATGGTATACTCGGAAACACAGAGAAGCTGACAGCTAATCTGTCGCAAGTAGACATGGCGCAAATGATGGCCAAGGTGGACCAAACTCTGAAAAATATTGAGGAGATGACCAACAGACTGAACAACGCTGAGGGCACGTTAGGATTACTGATGCGCGACGAGCAATTGTATAGAAATTTAACAGCAACTGCTGCTGACGCTGATTCGTTACTCATTGATTTAAAAGCACACCCAAAACGCTATGTACACTTCTCAGTTTTTGGGAAAAAAGACAAGTGAAAAAGCCGCTATTTCAATTTTGTCTAAATAAAAAGACACATTGCATTATGCTCATAGAGAGCGTACCAAAGTATCTGAATTATTATACATTTAGCCTGCAGGGATAGAGAGTCTCTGCACAACCTGTTGGGGGTGTGCCATGATTGTTATAAACATTTGAGAAACAAACAAGTACATTCATGCAAGTGCCGTGCGGCATAAAAAGAACGAAATAGCAGGTTAAGAAGTTTAAAATAAACATGTTACACATTTGTTGATTGCAACGTGTTCTGAGCAGAGCTTGTATGTTTGAAAAAAAATGCCGACCTTTGCACTCAGGAAATAAATTAACGAGACCTCCATCGTCTTTAATAATTAAATAATAAGGTAACGCCGCATGGTATCAAATCCAAAGGCGCTTTGGGACAACAGCCTTAGTCTGATTAGGGCAAACATCTCTGAGCAGCAATACATATCTTGGTTCGAGCCCATCGTATTCGAGCAATACGATGAGCAAAGCCAGACGCTTCTCCTGCAAGTGCCGAGCAGATTCTTTTATGAGTATCTGGAGGAGAACTTTGTGGGTTTGCTTAGCAAGGTGTTGTACCGTTGCTTTGGTGCCAATATTCAACTGCGATACCGTATTGTGGTGGATAGGGCAAACGAACTGACTGTCGTGGAAGAAGGCAGTGAGCAAGTAGGCGTGGAAAAGGCGCAGAGCACACAACGTGGAAACAAAGGGCCCACGACAATCGATGCTACTCCCCATGATGATTTGAATCCGCAGCTGGATTTGCATAAGACATTCCAGAGTTTTATTGAGGGCGATTCTAACAAGCTATCTCGAACGGTAGGTCTCTCCATTGCCGAACATCCAGGAAAGTCAACGTTCAATCCTTTTTTCGTCTATGGTCCTTCTGGCTGTGGAAAGACGCATCTGATTAACGCCATTGGAATTCGCTGCAAAGAACTATATCCCCAAAAGCGAGTCCTATATGTCTCTGCCCGCCTCTTCCAAGTGCAGTATACCGATGCCGTTCGGCAGAATACCGTCAACGACTTCATCCAGTTCTACCAGACCATCGACGTGTTGATTGTCGACGATGTGCAGGAGTGGATTACTGCTGCTAAGACACTTGATACATTCTTCCATATCTTCGACCACCTGTTCCGACTGAAGAAGCAGATTATTTTGGCCTCAGACCGTCCTCCCGTCGATTTGTCAGGTGTGAAGGACCGTTTGCTGACACGTTTCTCCTGCGGACTGATTGCCGAACTGGAGAAACCTAATGTGCAACTCTGTATTGACATCCTAAATGCAAAGTGTCGCCGCGATGGATTAAAGATTCCTGCCGACGTTATTCAGTTTATTGCCGAGACAGCCAATGGGTCTGTGCGCGATTTGGAAGGCGTTATCAACTCACTGCTGGCTTATAGCGTAGTCTATAACTCAAACGTTGATATGCGGTTGGCTGAGCGTATTATCAAACGTGCCGTCAAGGTAGACAATAAGCCACTGACCATCGACGATATTGTCGATAAGGTTTGTGGCCACTACAATGTCACTAAGCAGAACGTGTTCTCCAAGAGCCGCAAGCGCGATTACGTGCTTGTGCGCCAGATTTCTATGTATCTTGCTCAGAAGTACACCAAGATGCCAGCGTCACGTATTGGCCAGCTGATTGGCCGACGCGACCACTCTACCGTCATTCATAGTTGTACCACCATTGAGCAACGACTAAAGGTTGACAAAGCTTTCTCTGCTGAATTGTCCAGCATAGAAAACTCTTTCAAGTTGAAGAAATAAGAAAATATTCCCCGATTTATTTTGCTATTCGCTCTTTTCTTTGTAATTTTGCAGTCGCAAATGAAAAGGGAAATACTTGCAAATAACAAGCAAGTGAAATACCAAGGAATTTGTAACACGTTGAAGGAGAGGTGCTCGAGTGGTTGAAGAGGCACGCCTGGAAAGCGTGTAGCCGGC
>JAFLSF010000001.1 GCA_022511045.1 Prevotella sp. | reverse complement strand
TAGGGCTCGCTTGGGGTGAGGATAGTCCGCACCGTTTGTATACCAGGAGTATACACGTTGTATATGCCGTGTATACAAGTTGTATTCCAGAAGTATACAAACTGTATATGCACGGAATACAAGGGGTATACAATAGGCTCAGTGGTCGTGGGGCGTACTTTCGTGGGAAACAAATCGGGGAGACGATGAAGGAACGGAAAAAGTTAGGAGGTAATGAGCGAAAGTTAAGAGATTATTCGTATCTTTGCACCCAAGCAATATGATTATGAAACTGATTAGTTGGAACGTGAACGGGCTGAGGGCTTGCGAGGGCAAGGGCTTCAGCGAGATATTCAGAGAGTTGGACGCTGACTTCTTCTGCCTGCAAGAAACGAAGATGCAGGAGGGACAGCTGGACTTGAAATTCGAGGGATATGAATCGTACTGGAACTATGCGGAGAAGAAGGGCTACTCGGGTACGGCCATTTTCACCCGCCACAAGCCGCTGGGCGTGGAATACGGCATCGGCATAGACTTGCACGACCACGAGGGAAGGGTCATCACGCTGGAAATGGAGGACTTTTATTTGGTGACTTGCTACACGCCGAACTCACAGGACGGACTGAGGAGGTTGGAGTATCGTATGTCGTGGGAGGATGCACTCCGCAGTTATCTGAAGCGGCTGGACAAGCAGAAGCCCGTCATCTTGTGCGGCGACTTGAATGTGGCGCACGAGGAGATAGACCTGAAGAATCCTAAGACGAACCGAATGAGTGCGGGCTTTACAGACCAGGAGCGCGAAAAGTTCAGCGACTTGTTGGCGTGCGGCTTTATAGACACCTTCCGAACGCTATATCCCGAGCAGGTGACTTATTCGTGGTGGTCATACCGCTTTCAAGCCCGCCAGAAGAATGTGGGGTGGCGTATTGACTATTTCGTAACGTCCGAACGGCTGCGCCCGCAAATCGTGGATGCAAAGATTCATACTGAGGTCATGGGCTCAGACCACTGCCCCGTAGAACTGGTAATAGAGGGGTGAAAGCGTGGGAAGTAAAAGGGGCTGTCTATAACAGACGCTCGATTACTTTCTTTTCTGGAACGAAGGGGCAGAGGTCGTCGAGGTGCATTTGTTGGATTGCCTCCTCTACATTGCCTAAAGCCGCTTGGGGAACAAGGCCGATGATTTCGGTACCTGTCACACCGACACCAACACGCTCGGCCTCTCGGCAAACGGCGGCATAGAGCTGGGGCAAAGGGGTAACGTGGAAGTCTGTAAGATTGCAAGACACTTGGGCTATGCCATATTCCTCGATGTACCACCCGATAGCTTTCACGCAGGGCAGTCCCCCACCCTTCTCGCGAATACGGGCGGCGATTGTCTTGGCTATGCTGACATCTTTTGTGTCAAGGTTGAAATTGACGGCAACAAGATAGTTGCGGGCTCCCACCACCGTACAACCCGTTCGGGCTATCCCCTCATCGTAAGGACGGGCCCCATAGTCTGGTTGCTCTATTGGATGCTCCATGCGCTGGGGAAGTCCTTCATACTCTCCCCGCCGACAATCCGCCAGATTGCGATGCTCTGGTCGATGGGCTGCTGCCTCGTAGGCATAACACGGGATGAGCAACTCACGGGCGATACGCTCGGCCAGTTGTCGCGCTAACAAGGCACACTCCTCCAACGTTATACCACAGATAGGAACTAACGGTAACACGTCGGTGGCTCCAATGCGAGGATGCGTACCCGTCTGTAGGCGCATATCTATCAGCTCGCCTGCCACTTTAACAGCACGGAAAGCCGCCTCGCAAACAGCCGTAGGCTCGCCCGCAAAGGTAAAGACGGTGCGGTTGGCAGCTTCTCCCGAATCAATATGCAACAAGCGGACGTTCACAACGCCCTCTATCGCATCGGCTATTTGTCGTATCACCTCTGGCCGACATCCTTCGCTGAAGTTCGGCACGCACTCTATGAGTTGCTTTTGTTCCTCCATACCTTATTATATATAACGAGTGGCAAAGATAAGTATTTTTTCCATCTTTGCGAACAAAAAAGCAGAATATTTCGTACCTTTGCAACGAGAATACTAAAAAGACAAGAAATAACGCTATGAAGAAGTTACTAACGTTTTTATTCATTGTGGCAATGGCCACTCCTTCTTTTGCTCAGTTTGAGACGAACCGCCAGCGTAGCCGCTACAACCATAACGACACGGAACGTTATTACGGCTTGCGTCTCGGACTAAATTCTTCTGCTCTGAATAGCGACAAGATAGACATAGATATGAACGCTCGTACAGGAGTGAGCGTCGGGGGTGTCTATGGCATGCAGTTAGCTAATTCCACTCCGATATGGCTGGAAGCAGGACTGTTTTATTCGGAAAAGGGTGGAAAGACACAAGATGATAATGGTGACCAGGTAAAGTGCCGCCTAACATATTTCGAAGTTCCCGTCGTGATAAAATATGCTTTCGACATAGCTGACGACCTGTATCTCCAACCATTCTTGGGCGGATATGTTGCATTAGGCATTGCTGGTAAGATGAAAGAGTATGGCACACGCTTCTCCGACAGCTCTTATAATTATGTTAATCGCCCAGATGCCGGTTTGCGTTTAGGCTGCGGTCTCGAATACCAGATGGTATATGCGGAGGTCGGCTTTGACTTCGGACTGGCCAACATCGGGAAAGACGACTTTGATTCCGTGCGCACGCAAACCCTGTTTATCAATATCGGTGTGAACTTCTGATAATATAGGGTAATGGGTAATAAAGATAATCCCCTCCAAATTGGAGGGGATTATTGTTGATGGCCTGTCGGCTGATTTATTGCATATCATAGACGACTTGCATCAGTTTCTTGCCTATCTCGTCAGCAGCCTCCATAGTGGCAGCCTCGCTATAGACACGGATAATAGGCTCAGTGTTTGACTTGCGCAAATGTACCCAACGGTCTGGGAAGTCTATCTTCACGCCATCAATGTCGTTCACCTGTGCGGTTGGCTCCTGTGCATACATCTCCTTCACCTTCACAAGAATAGCATCCACATCCGTCTCTGGCGTCAAGTCAATTCGGTTTTTGGCTATCTGATAGTCTGGGTATTGCTTGCGGAGCTCGCTTACCGTGCAATCGTTCTGGGCTAAAGAAGTTAGGAAAAGTGCAATACCCACCAAGGCATCACGTCCGTAATGACTCTCTGGATAAATGACTCCGCCATTACCCTCGCCGCCTATTACAGCACCTACCTCTTTCATCTTAGTAGTGACATTGACCTCTCCTACGGCAGCTGCGATGTATTGTCCTCCATAACGACTCTCAGTAACATCACGAAGGGCACGGGTGGACGAAAGATTCGACACGGTAACCAGATTCCCCTCTTTTCCCTTTAACCTCTCATTCTCCAACACATAATCGGCGATACTGACTAACGTATATTCCTCGCCAAACATATTGCCCTTCTCGTCAATAAATGCCAAGCGGTCAACATCTGGGTCTACCACAATACCCAAGTCATAATGCCCTTGCTTCATCTCCTGCATGATACCTTGCAGGTTCTTCTCTAAAGGCTCTGGATTATGGGCAAAATCGCCACTGACCTTTTGGTTAAGGAACTTGTAAGTTACCCCCAGACGGTCAAGTAGCTTAGGCAACACAATGCCCCCGACACTATTGATAGAGTCTACACAGACGCGATACTTCTTCTTGGCAACGGCATCGGCATTTACCAATTTCAAATCAAGCACCGCCTGTATATGACGTTCGTCAAATGATTCGTCAATAGTCACCTTGCCTAAATGGTCAACCTCCGCATACTGAAAATCCTCCTTTTCTGCCATATCAAGCACTTTCTGCCCGTCTTCAGCCGTCAAGAATTCCCCTTCGCTGTTCAACAACTTCAAAGCATTCCACTGACGAGGATTATGAGAGGCGGTTATGATGATACCCCCATCGGCCTGGCTCATCCGAACAGCCAATTCTGTCGTAGGGGTTGAGGCGTAACCAATATCAATAACATCGAAGCCCATACCTACCAAAGTGCCACACACGATGTCGCGCACCATAGGTCCAGAGATACGTCCATCACGACCAACTACTATCTTTCCAAACTTTCCAGTCCGTTCGGAGATAAACATGGCATAGGCCGTAGTAAACTTCACAATATCCAATGGGTTCAACGTATCACCTGTACGTCCGCCAATTGTTCCGCGAATACCCGAGATTGATTTGATGAGTGTCATACTATCCTAATAATGACAGGTTATAATAACGTCCATTCTATAGAGAACGCTGATATGTTATCTCATAGTAATAGGGTGTCACACTTGACGAGGCATCAGCAGTGCCTTGCGAATGGGGTACAATAAGTCGTACCTTAGCAATCTCGTCCCCCTCGTTTTCCGTATAGCCCACGTTGATATAATTCAGCGGCACCAGCCAACCTGCAGGCACGGTGGTTGAACCATGATACTGATACATCATGCCTTCTATAAACGAAGCGGTAATCGTCGTGCCTGTGCGTCTCACATTCATCTTATCAATATACTGCGAAACGTCTATCGTTCCAACACCTGCCAAAGTAATATAAGCCCTGCGGTCATTACGGATAACGACAGAGTCTGTCATCATGTTCTTTTCCATAAATCGACTTAGCAGCACCACGTTCTTATTCTCCTCCAGTTTCTCGCCGCTGCCCTTGCGAACAATTTGCATATATACACCCGTTCGAGAGAAGCGTACGAACTGATTGGCTGCTACATCGGTGGTCTGTCCCTGAGCATTGAAAGTACCCTCGTCAATAACGGAGATTCTCTGAGAACTTATAAAGCGATTGATAGCATCCTGCTCTTTCTCTTTCATGTCTGCATAGGTCTCCACATCTTCGCAACCCGCCATCATCAGCAGGGCGATTAGCAGCAGCATGGGATAAAGTACTCTTTTCATTCTATTCCTTTAATGTCTTTCTTATTCGTCGGCAAAGTTACCAATAATTTATCAATTGTATACTATCCGTTACCAAATATACATGGTAATTATACTACTTTAACGTGTCTTCAAAAGCACTCAGTGCCTGTTGCACCACCTCAACGGCTTCCTCTATACTACAGTTCAGCCGTCCACCGGACGCATTAAGATGTCCTCCGCCATTAAAGAAGCGGGCTGCCACCTCATTACACGGGAACTGGTCTACCGAGCGGAGCGACACCCATATCAGATTCTCCTTGTCCGTATCTTCGCGAAGCGAGATACTGAGTTTCATACCCTTAATTTGCAAAGGCATATTCACAAGTCCCTCTGCATCGCCCTTTATGAAATGAAACTTCTTCAAGTCTTGACGGGTCAGCGTGAAGTAGGAAGCGTGACGTTGCTGGTCTACCACCAATTTGTTGCACAGCACGTGCCCCACCAGACGAAGACGGTGCTCGGAATAGTTGTGATAGACGTTACGATAGATTTTGTCCTTGTTAATGCGCTTCGTTAGCAATTGCGAGATAATGTAATAGATTTCGCTATTGCTGCTGTTGTAGGTAAATCCTCCCGTGTCTGTCATCATGCCCGTGTATACAGGCACCGCAAAGTGTTTGGTCTGTTGCTCGAAAAGCCCCAACTGCCACACTACACGAAACACTAATTCACAGGTAGACGAGGCTTCTGGATGCGACACTGTTACTTCTGCATTGATGTCGGGATTTGGATGATGGTCTATGAGGACTTTCCGCGCCGGAGAGTTGCTTAACGCAGCAGCCATCTCGTCTGTACGCGAAAACGTATTGAAATCCAGACAGACCACCAAGTCGCACACCTTGAGCATCGTCTCAACATAGTCCTTGCGCTTGTCGTAACGTACTATTTTGTCCGAGTTGGGCAACCATTGTAAATAGTCTGGATATTGGTCTGGAGCCACCATCAGTACGTCCTTGCCCTGCTGGCGCAACACCTCGCCCATACCTAACACCGCACCCAATGCGTCGCCGTCAGGATTCTGATGGCAGCAGAGCACAACAGTACCCGACTCGTCTATCAGGGAGTGCAGCCGGCTACACTCCTCGTTGGTCATAATGGGAGTCAGCATAGGGAGTATCAGAACAACTTGTTGGGATAAACGCCCTCATCCACCAGTTGCTGAATACGGTCTACCGTTGTCTGGCGGTCGGCAGCATAAGTAACTCCAAACCACTTTGAAGTGGTGTCAAGCACCTTGACGGTTGCCGTACCTTCTTGTATCAGTTTATTGACCATCAGAGGGATGAAGAACTCTGCTTTCACGTTTTGCATATTCGCAGGATTGCTGAGGAACTCCTTAAAGTATTCCTCCGAATAGGCAAAATAGTCTGGCGTGAAACCCCATACATTCATTGACACAGGTGTCTCGTCTGCTACAGCAACCCACTGTCCCTGCTCGTCCTTATAACGAACAGGCTGTCCTGCATTGCCAGCCTCCGAGCCATCCTCGGCACAACGCACAATCTCCGTGCGCTCCACCACCGTAGTCAGATTACCCTCTGCATCTGTCGAGCAGATGCCGCGAGCAACCGTACCATTCTCTGACAAAGTGTTACCCACGCGGAAACCAACCATTGCATACTGATTCTTGGCACCTTCAGGCAGACTGCTCAAGAAGCGTCCCATCACCATAAAGGCATCACGGTTATAGAAATCGTCACAATTGATGACGCAGAACGGTTCGCGAATGAGGTCCTTACCCATCAGCACAGCATGATTCGTGCCCCAAGGCTTCTCACGTCCTGCCGGCACACTAAAGCCCTCGGGCAGGGCATCCAGCGCCTGAAAACATAACTCACACTGTACCTTGCCCTCATATTTGGTAAGTATCTGCGTGCGGAACTGCTCCTCGAAGTCGCGGCGAATTACCCATACTATCTTGCCAAAACCAGCCTGTATAGCGTCATAAATGGAGTAGTCCATTATCGTCTCACCATTAGGACCAAGCCCATCCAGTTGCTTCAGTCCGCCATATCGGCTACCCATGCCTGCTGCCAAAAGAAATAATGTTGGTTTCATAGTTACACCTCATTTAAAGTTTAATATGGGCACAAAAGTACACATTATTTTTGGAATAGCCAAACAAATTACATAAAAACGAACTTGACAGAAACTACCTATACACTACCCCCGACGAGCCAACCAACGAAACATCATCTTCTGCTTCTTTTTCCTACGGATCACTAATACTCTGAGTCATCCACGCTTCGTGTGATTACTGATTATTCATTTGTAGTGGACACTACGCCTGTTTTTTATAGGTTACGGCGGCAAGAAGATTGAATAGCGCAGCAAAGACTCCAAGTACGGCAAAATTATGCCACAATTCTGCAATCGTCGTACCTTTCAAATAGACCGACCTCATGATTTCAATAAAATATCGCGGCGGCAGAAATAGCGTCACCGTCTGCGACCAATAGGGCATTGACTCTATGGGAGTCATTAGTCCGCTCATCAGTACGAATATCATCACAAAAAAGAACATAACGAACATCGCTTGCTGCATGGTGTCCGAAATGTTAGCCAACACAATGCCAAATCCCGACATCGTGAAGATAAACAACATTGCTGCGAGATAGATTGCGCCAAGCGCCCCTATTGGCCACAAGTCATAAACCGCCCATGCAACAAATATCGCAATGGTAAGCACAAAGAAACCGATAATCCAATATGGAATCAACTTGCCGAGTGTGAATGTGAACTTGTCTAACGGCGTTACGTTTATCTGCTCGATTGTTCCTGTTTCCTTTTCACCGACAATATTGAGCGCAGGCAAGAAACAGCATATCAGTATGAGAAGCATTATCATCAGTGCGGGAATCATATAGTGTCGATAGTTCAAAGTCGGATTATAACGATTCTGGACTACCGCCAACTCTGCGACTGATGCTCCAATGCCTTGCTCTATCCGTACCTCGTTGAGTGTTCTGGCAACAGTTTGCAAGACATATTGCATGCCCAACGAGCCCTTAGTTGCATTTACAGAGTTTGCTGATATACTTATAGACTTAGGTTGGGCAAGTGTCATATCACGCTCAAAGTGTTGCGGAATCTCTATGATGACATCAACATCTCCTTGCTCAAGTTGTCGTAAAGCTGTCACATAGTCGGGAACTACATCGTGGAGCGTAAACCAGTCTGTCGCTCCGATATGCGAGATTATGCGGCGCGATACGGTCGAGTGGTCGCTGTCAGTAACAACAACACCAACGTGGCGAACATCCATCGTCGTTATCCAAGGCATAACGAGCATTATCATGATTGGGAAGGCGATAATGAGACGTGGTAGGAATGAGTTGCGTCGTATCTGCAAGAACTCCTTTTGTATAAGTATTAGAAGTGTACGCATAAGCTATTATTCAAGTCTGTCGTTAAACTTCTTGAATGATACGCCAACCAGTGTAATAAGCATTACGCACAATACGGCACACTCATTCAGTACAGCACTAAATGGCAGTCCCTCAATCATCATCTTGCGTATGGCGGAGATATACCAGCGTGCAGGTACGATGCACGAAATACCTTGCAGTACCAGCGGCAAGTTTTCAATAGGGAACAACATACCCGACAACATTATCATCGGCATCAACATCACCACTGCAGAGACTAACCACGCGGCAACTTGTGTGTGCGCAAAAGTGGAGATAAGCAGTCCAAACGCTAACGCCAACGTGAGGTAGAGCATTGACAAACCGACAATACCTCCAATGCCGCCACTCATCGGTACATCAAGTACATAGAACGAAAGCAGCAGAATAACGGCAAGCGTAACACAGGAAATAACGAAGTAGGGAATCATCTTGGCGACTATGATTCTCATTGGACGTACTGGCGATACGAGCAGCACCTCCATCGTTCCAACCTCTTTCTCACGCACAATAGACACTGAGGTCATCATCGCACAGACAAGAATAAAGATAACGCCCATTATTCCTGGTACAAAGTTATATGCACTCCTCATCTGCGGATTATAAAGCAAGCGTGTCTCGAACATTGACTGCACTGATGCCTTATCGAACAGAATGTTTTGCAAATAGACCGATGCCGAACTTGCTATATTAGTATTCGAGGCATCAACAACAATCTGTACGGGTGGAGACGTTTGTTGCCCATCGGCGGCTTGTATCATGCGCATATCGTAATCGGCAGCAAAGATTACTACTACCATAACATCGCTACGGCGTAACACTTCGTCTATCTCGTTTTGGGAGATATAACCGTAAAAAATAAAGTTGGGGTTGTTCGCTATGCGATTAACCGCATCCGTTACTCCGTCGGTTATTTTTGGAGAAACGACCGCCACTCGGATGTCATTCACTTCCGTCGATATTGCAAAGCCGAACAGCAACAGCATTACAGCAGGCTGCAACAGCACTATTAGCAGCGTTCGCTTGTCACGCAGAATGTGTAGGAACTCCTTATGTACAAATTGCAGAAAATTAGTCTTCATATCTATTCAGATCGTTTTGCACCCCGTGCGAGCGTCCGGAATACTTCGTCCATCGACCCAGCAGAAAATTGTCGTTTAAGGGCAGCAGGCGTATCAAGGGCGCGGACTTCGCCATCAACCATAATCGAGATACGCGAGCAATACTCTGCCTCGTCCATATAGTGTGTTGTGACAAATATGGTTGTACCACGTTCGGCGGCTTCGTATATTAACTCCCAGAACTGGCGGCGCGTTATGGGATCTACACCGCCTGTCGGCTCATCCAGAAAGACAATCTCGGGATGATGCAACGTAGCAATTGAGAAAGCGAGTTTCTGTTTCCATCCTAACGGCAATGCCCTGACCAACGTATTGCGTTCGTTACGGAAGTCGAGACGTGACAGCAGTTCGACAGTTCGACGGCGTGTGCGATATGGCGTTAGTTTGTAGATGCCTGCAAAAAGGCGGATATTTTCCATTACCGTCAAATCATCATAGAGCGAAAAACGTTGACTCATATATCCAATGCGATGTTTTATCTTCTCACTCTCACGCATAATATCGAAGCCTGCGACTAAGCCACTACCTGATGTAGGAAAACTCAATCCACATAACATTCGCATTGCGGTTGTTTTGCCTGCACCGTTGGCTCCGAGAAAGCCGAAAATCTCTCCCTTATGTACATCAAACGTAATGCTATTGACAGCGATAAAATCGCCAAAACGCTTGGTCAAGTCGCGGACAGATATGACACATTCTTTCATCGTTGCATCAGTTTGATAAACACATCTTCGATTGTCGGACTACACCGTTCTATCTTTACATTCTTAATCATCTGAGCGCGCATATCGGCAACAAACCTGTCTGCATCAAAACCTGCATCAGCAACAAGGTGGTGCGTGTCCCCAAAGGGATAACATTCGGCTACGCCTTTAACTTTCCTTGTAGCCTGCAATAGTAAATACATATTGTCGGCAGTAATGGCATAGAGTTCGTCGCGGAAGCCCGCAATAATCTCCGATGGAGTGTCAATAGTCATAATGCGCCCCTCGTTACACAGTGCTATGCGGTCGCAACGCTGTGCCTCGTCCATATAAGGAGTTGATACAAGCATAGTGATACCCTTGTCTTTCAATTCGACAAGCATATCCCAGAACTCGCCGCGCGAAACTGCATCAACTCCCGTTGTCGGTTCGTCAAGGAATAGCACCGACGGATGATGTATCAAAGCACACGACAAAGCGAGTTTTTGTTTCATACCACCAGACAGTTTGCCCGCGCGGCGAGTTTTGAACGGCTCTATTTGCCGATAAATCGGAGCAACGAGGTCGTAGGATTCTTCAACTCGCGTACCGAATAATGCGGCGAAAAAGTTAAGATTCTCCTCAACCGTTAAATCGGGATAAAGCGAAAATCGTCCAGGCATATAACCCACTCTTTCGCGGATGATACGATAGTCTCGCACAATATCCAGTCCTTCAACCATCGCAGTACCGCTGTCTGGACAAATAAGAGTTGTTAGCAGTCGAAATAGTGTCGTCTTGCCTGCTCCGTCTGGACCTATCAGTCCAAACAATTCGCCGCGTGCTACCGTAAGCGTAACAGTATCCAGTGCCCGTACCTTACCGTAACTTTTCGACAGACTGTTTATTTCGATAATGTTCATAGCTTAACCTCGCCATAAAGCCCTATTTTCAGCCTACCGTCATTTTTAACCGCAATCTTGACGGCATAGACTAAATTTGCGCGCGAATTACGGGTTTGAATAGTCTTTGGAGTAAACTCACTTTCAGAAGCAATCCACGCAATGCGTCCTTTGTAATCATAGCGTTCATTACCTCCGAAGTCCGCCGTAACCGTAACTGTGTCACCAAGTTGAAGATTTGCTAACTGATCGGAGGTGAAGTAAGCGCGCAGACAGATGTTATCGAGGTCAGCAACCTTGAACAATGGTTTTCCGACAGAGGTCACTTCGCCCGCCATTGCATACTTTACCAATACCGTACCAGAGACAGGCGACGTTATGCGACATTTGACAATACGGTCGTCCAATGCAGCAATCTGAGCATCCAGTGCAACAGCATTTTCGTTAATGGAGGCTGTGTTGTTGCCGAGCGTTGAGAGCGTTGACGTTAACTGACGTTCCATAATACGGATTTCCGCCTTGAGGTCGTCTGCTTGTTTCTGTGTGGCTGCACCATCTTTCAGCATATTGTTTATCCTTTGCAGTTCCAGCTGCTGCTTGGCAATCTGCTCGCGCAAAGACGCCACTTGTATCTGGACATCTGGGCGGCTCTTTAAAAGCGCTGTCTGCTGAGCCTTGAGTTGCTGTCGTTGCAAATCCAGTTGCAGACTGTCTATGGCTCCGACTTTCTGACCCAGAACAACAGGCATACCCTCCTCGACACTTAATGTAAGTATTCGCCCTGTTGCCTCTGCCGACACTGTAATTTCCGTTGCCTCAAATGCACCGGAGGCATCATAATTGTTATTTTCGCCACATGCAACCAATCCGACAACAGCCGCAGCAAAAATAAATATCCGTTTCATATTTGCTTGTTTCATTGATTCAATATGTGTTTTAATTTGTATACCGACTGTAGCAGCTCTATTTCGTGCGTATTTTTACTCAGCACAGCAGTCGTCTCATCAGTAATTTTTCGTAACAGGTCTGTGGTATCTATTACTCCATTGGATAACTGCGATTCGGCTGCCATGCGTACCGAACGGCGCAACTCAACAATACGCAGGTCGTTAGCAATAATATTACGCAAACGGATAATCTCACCCTCCTCTTGTGTAGTACTCAATTGCGTATTGAAAAGGAAAATATCCCGCTGCACTAAAATCTGCTCACGAGCGGTGCGAAGGGTCTGCAATGAATTCTTTTTTGTCCAAAACGCTCCGATATTCCACGACATACGTACCCCAACAATACCGTTCAGTGTCCAGTCCGATGACATCATACTCTTAAACATATCTAATCCTGGGTAGCCGTAAAATCCCTGTGCAAAGGCGTTGAAGCGCGGCATTACGGACGATGTCACCGATTTTTCGCGAGCTCCTAACAAGTCAAGTTGGGCATTAAACAATCCCAATTTGGGATGCGCAGATATGTGACTCTGTAATTCGTGCATTTCTGGCTTTGCCAGTTTATCATTATTCAGCGGACAACCAATAAATAGTTCCAGCATACGGCGGAAGTTCGACCGTTCCGCTTGTGCTTGTTGCAACGCCTGACGGGCAGTTAGCAGTTCCGCCTCCACAGCGTCGGCATCGGCTTGCGTCGCCACTCCGTTACGATAGTAAGTACTCATTTTGTCAAAACAACTCTGCAACAAACCTATTTGAGCTTCGGTCTGCGCTATGCGCTCGTCCAAAAGAAGAATACCAAAATAAATATCATCGACACGTTCTTCTATAGCGTACATATCAACATCAACCGCCCACCGTTGCTCAACAGCCTTAGCCCGAGTTTCTATACGACTGGCCTGCGACTGCCCGCCATCCCAGATGTTCTGATTTACATCAAAGCCAACCTTGTATTGTTCTTTGCGCAAGCCCGCCATCTCGAAACCTTGCCCCGTAAGCATATTCGCAAGCACATCTGGATAGGTAGACGTTACTGACTGGTAAGTCGCTTGTGCTGACATCAGCACCTGCGGAACCCATGTGCGAGCGACATTCGACAAGGTAAACTGCTCTGTCCGATCAATAAGGTCATACTGACGAATCTCGGGATAGTGTTTCCTTGCTAAATGCCGACACTCGTCAAGCGTCTGTGCCCGAACAACAAGGGGTAGAAATGCAGCGATAGATAATAATAGAAGCAATATTTTCGGTTTCATAGTTACTATACATAGTATGGGTACAAAAGTACACATTATTTCTGGAATAGCCAAACAAATTACATAAAAACGAACTTGACAGAAACTACCTACACACTACCCCCGACGAGCCAACCAACGAAACATCATCTTCAATTCGTTATCCCTATTCCTCATTCTTGGTGCAACCAGCCCCATCATCCAACGCCAATAATATGCGGACTGACTGGGTGTAAAGATTTCTTACGACGAGAATAGGCCTCGTGGCCCGTGAGTATAGGCCTCAAAGCGGACGAGGCCTATACTCGTCATTAACGAGCCTAAGGCTCGGTTTTGGGGTTAAAAAGTGAAGATGCGGCGGACGTTGGCGGTGGTCTGTTGACAGATGGTTTCTACGCTCACTTGATAGGCCTCAGACAAACGAGTGATAACGTGGCGGATGAAGGCTGGCTCGTTGCGCTGACCCCGCATAGGGACGGGAGCCATATAGGGAGCATCGGTCTCCAACACAATCCGCTCCAATGGAACGGGAGGGCAAGAGGCGGAAGAAGCGGGAGGGAGCGCAGAAGGAACGACAGAGCCCGCAAGGGTTTCGGGCAAGTGGCTCTTTTTGAAAGTGAGCACGCCGCCAATACCTAACACAAAGCGGGGAAAGTCTAAGAGTTGGCGAGCCTCCTGCTCGTTGCCCGTGAAACAATGAAAGACTCCTCCTGGCAATTCGTCTTTATACCGCTTTAATATAGTGACCAGCTCGTTCTGAGCCTTCCGACAATGAATCATGAGGGGTAATTGCGCTTCTATTGACCAACGAACCTGCTCTTCGAAAGCCTCAAGTTGCTCTTGTTCAAACTCGCGGCTCCAATAGAAATCAAGACCGACCTCACCAATAGCAATAGGGGTAGCCTCCAACGAGCGAATCTTTTCCAGTTGCTCGCGCCAATCGTGGCGGACTTCCTCGGGATGGAGGCCCAACATGGGATAGCAATAGTCGGGATATTGTCGGCAAGTGTCCAGCACGGTGTAGCACGACTTGAAGTCGATGGCGGGCAGGAATATTGCCGCACATCCCGCCTCGCGGGCTCGACAAAGAACGGCCTCTCGGTCTTCGGCAAATTCTTCACCGTCCAAATGACAATGCGTGTCAATATAGTTAAGCGGTAGCAAGGTCTTCACTTCTCGTTAGTTTCTTCTTTTATTTGTCACGGTGTAACAACTCGTCCATATATTGCTGCAGAGCCTGTTTGCGCTCCTCTGCAACATTGACCTCCTGTAGTGTCTGACGAGCCATATCGAAGTAATAGTTGATTTTATCCTCGCAGAGTTGGCGGACACCTATTTCGTCGTACAAGCGAGTGACGGCATTGACTTTCTCTTGGCGGTTGAAGTCTTTGGCCGTTATCCAGCGCTCCAACTCCTGTCGTTGCTCGGGATTAGCCCGATTGACAGCATTGATAAGCATATAGGTTTTCTTGTTGCTGGTAATATCGCCGCCTATGGCCTTGCCAAACACCTTCGGGTCGCCATAAACGTCCAGCAAGTCATCCTGCAATTGGAAAGCCAAGCCAATCTGCTCGCCAAGTCGATAGAGGCGGTCGGCATCCTCTTGGGGGGCGTCGGCCAGCAGTGCACCTATCTTCAATGCGCAGGCCAACAGGACGGACGTCTTCAGACGAATCATCTCAATATACTCGTCCTCCGTCACGTCGTTGCGCGTCTCAAAAGTCATGTCATACTCCTGTCCCTCGCCAATCTCTAATGCCGTCTCCGTAAAAAGGTCAAGCACGGCAGGCAACTTGTCGGCGGGTACCTGCTGCATCCGCTGATAGGCCAAGACGAGCATCGAGTCGCCAGAGAGAATGGCCTTATTGGCATCCCAGCGGCGATGTACCGTCTCGTGGCCTCGCCGCACGTCGGCATTGTCCATAAGGTCGTCGTGCAACAACGTATAGTTATGGTAGGTCTCAAGACCTACGGCTGGCATGAGGATGCTCTCGGGATGCTCGCGCCAAAGATTGTAGCCCATAAGCATGAGGACGGGGCGGATACGCTTGCCGCCAAGCGACAGTACATATTCTACAGGCTCGTAGAGCGAGTGAGGTTTGCGTTCGTAAGGCAGGGTTGCGAGAAAGGCGTTCACCTGCTGGAGTATTTCGTTAGAAGTTTGCATATTGTGTGTGTTATTTCTTTATGGTCTTTCTTTCACAATTTAAATACGATAGGTATCTGTATTTTGGTGCGGCAAGGCTGGTCGCGCTGGATGCCTGGTTTCCAAGCGGGCATCATGCCCAACACCCTCAAGGCCTCGCGGTCACACTCTGGCGACAACGACTGAGTGACCTCTATGCCGCTAATGCTTCCATCCTTTTCAACATAAAACTGAGCGACAACCTTACCCTGTACTTTCTTGCGCTGAGCCACCTGCGGATATTTCAAGTTCTTGGTGAGCCACTTCATCAGCTCAACGGCACCCCCAGGAAACTGGGGCAAGTCTTCGACTATATGGAAGTTGAGCGGGTTTTGCGGGTCGACATCCAGCGAGGCCAAAGGTTTGTCGTCTGGTTGCAAATCTCGGAGCAGCGATTCATCATCTGCGTCAGCGGCGGACGAATCGTCATCTGTAGGGTCCAACTCTACCTCGTCATCAACGACTCTCAACTCTTCTGCCTTGTCCGACTGCTGGTGGTCTTGCAACTGAGCCTGTACTTCCTCGTTCGACATCGGTACTAACTCACTTTCGTGCATCAACTCGCTGAGGTCTATAGGATTGAGGTATTCATCAGAGCTCATGGACGTGTTCCACTCCAAAGCCACGTAACAGACCGCCAGCACAAGGATTAACCCCAAGAGAAATCCTGTGGTACGACGCTGTTCAATGTCTGCCTGCGGGGCTTTCTTTTGTTCCATTTACGGATGCAAAGGTAGGAAATAATTATGAATTATAGGTGATGAATAACGAATTATTTGGGCGTTTGCTTTTTTAGGTACAATATTTTTCGTACCTTTGCCGTTGAAATAAAGATGAAGAAAGGATTATTAGTCAGGTTGTTGGCCATTGGCTGTGGGTTGCAGGCTCTGAGTGTCCAAGCCCAGGAGAGTAAGGAAGTGTATAGCTTCCTGCGTTTGCCTGTCAGTGCCCATGCTGCTGCAGTGGGTGGTGAGAACATCTCGCTGGTAGAGGACGACCCTACGGTTATCTTCCATAATCCAGCGCTGATTAACAACACCTCGGACAAGAGCATCAACATAAACTTCATGACCTACATGGAGGGTACGACAACGGCCTCGGCTTCCTTCGTCAAGGCAGCAGGCGACAGGTCTTCATGGGGTGTCAGTGCTCAGTATATGGCGTATGGAAGCATTAAGGAAACGACACTGAACAACGAGCAGACTGGAACCTTTTCACCTAAAGATATTGCGCTGGCAGGCACTTTCGCTTATATGCTGGGCGATGAAATAAGCGGCGGCATTACAGGTCGATTTATTTCATCCACTATCGGCAGCTATAGTTCCGCAGCCGTTAGTTTTGACTTGGGCGTGAACTACTATCAAGAAGAAAAGGGCTGGTCGGTATCGGCTGTGGTGAAGAACCTCGGCGGACAGATTAAGGCCTACGACGAAGACTTTGAGCGCATCCCCCTCGACCTGCAATTAGGTGTTACTAAAAAACTGATTGGCTCACCGCTGACGCTACATGCTACGCTGTCAAGGCTACATAACTGGGACCAGGGACTCATCAAGCATCTGGCAGTAGGTGCCGATGTTTATCTTGGGCAGCAGATATTCTTGGCGGCAGGCTATAATTTTCGTCGTTCCAGCGAAATGAAGATTATAGCCAGTGATGACGACAAAGGCAGCAATCATGGTGCGGGTCTCTCTCTGGGAGGCGGTGTACTGCTACAACGTTTCAAGCTGCAATTGGCTTACGCCAAATATCATGTGTCGGCCTATTCACTTTTGGTAAACGCCACGTATTCACTATGAAAAAGATAACCATCGCTATTGACGGCCATTCATCGTGCGGCAAGAGCACTATGGCCAAAGGGCTGGCCCGCGAGGTTGGCTATGTATATGTTGACACAGGAGCTATGTATCGTTGTGTCACGCTCTATGCCCTTCGCAACGGACTCTTTTTGAAAGAGAAGGGGAAAGAGGGAGAGGTACGCATCAACGAGGACGAGTTGCGTCGCAGGATGGATGACATCCATATCTCTTTCCAATTCAACACCGAAGAAGGGCGACCTGACACCTACCTCAACGGCGAATTGGTGGAGCGCGAGATACGGAGCATGGAGGTGAGTAGCCACGTCAGTCCCATCGCCACTTTAGGATTTGTCCGCAGGGCAATGGTAGCCCAGCAACAACGGATGGGACAGGGTGGCGGCGTCGTAATGGATGGCCGCGACATTGGCACCGTTGTATTCCCGAACGCAGAACTAAAGATTTTTGTGACAGCCTCCGCTGAGGTACGTGCCCAGCGCCGCTACGACGAGCTAAAGGCCAAAGGCATGGAGGCCGATTACGATAGCATATTAAAGAATGTAGTGGAGCGCGACTATATTGACTCCCATCGTGAAGTGTCACCGCTACGCCAAGCCCCAGATGCTATTCTGCTCGACAACAGTCACATGACCATTGCCGAGCAGAAGGAGTGGCTCATGCAGCGCTTTAGGGAGAAAGTGCTGTAAGATCTCTAAATTTATTTTCAAAGTTTTTGGCCAATAGCATTGTAGCGAATACCATCTTTCTCTATCACGAGATAACCATCCTTTAGGTATTTCTTGATATTCACAGCGGTTCCATTGGATCTGGATATTGTCGAAATTCTTGTTGTTTCTCCCGGACGCTCATAAGGGCCTAAATCGCGACCTATACCAGTGATTGTACGCTTCAAAAAAGGGAAATCTTGGACAAGCTGTTGCCAAACGGGCATTGCTTCTTCGTAGGCTTCATTACCCTGGTCTATCATTTGACTATCGCTGGCCAGACGGCCAAACTTACGAGGAAGTCCACCATAAATATCGCGTGGCTTTAGGGCTTCGTCCTCATCCAATGAGATAAAGTCATCTTTACCAATGCCTGTTATTAGGTGATTTGTCCAGCCATTTTTAGACATAGGAGAGCTAATAGCATTATAATCGTCAGTACCTACACATATTTCTTGTCGGCCTATACATATATTATTATAATACTTGGTATTGGCATTAGAGCCACCGCTCTCAAACATAAAATCGTAGCCATTGTCAAAAGCTAAACAGCCAACCAACACGTGACCGTCCTTGTGACTGTTACAGTCAAAACCTTTCACAGAACCGCTTTTGTTGCAACCAAAAGCAATACAGTTAAAAGCATAATGAATACCCTTGGACGAACCACCACTACCATTGCCGCCTAACTTGATTCCATTGCCATTACCAGAGAATCCATGTGAGGTATTGATAAATTCTTTGACCCACGCATGGTCAGACTCCTTGCCAGATTCCCATGCCCAACACTCCGCCAGAACAACATCGTAGTCTGTCTCATAAAGATCCCAAGCATCATCGCTGTTGCGCCAAGCTCTACAACGGATAAAGCGATTACCTTTGCCGTTATGCATTTTACAGGCAAATCCATCTGCATCACTTCCATAATTTGAGTCGCAGTCACAGTTATGGTGCGAATCGCAATCAATAATATCATTGTAAGCACACCATGTTCCGTCATTGCTGGAAACGCTGACGCCATAGGAGGCCTCAATACTTGATTTGAAATCGTGGCCAAAGCCAAGTTGTATACCCGTATCAAGGTTGTAAGAGAATTCGCAACGTTCAATGCGATTGTACGAGCCTTCTAACTTGATACCATTATCGGCAGCATGAGTGATGTGCAGACCAAACAGCCACCAATGGTTTCCTATCATCAATATACCACGTTCGCCAACACGCTCTTTCGTTAGCCCATTCCTAAAATCGAAAATGGGCTTTTCATCCTCATAGCTGCGGATGATAATAGGATTCTCTGCTGTACCATTACTCTTGATACGGACAGTGAATTTGCCATCACTTTGCACTTTCTGTAAATAGGTACCACCCCGACAAATAATATGTGTTCCAGGCTGGGCTGCATTGATTGCTTTCTGCAGGTCGAACCAAGGCTTTTCCAGGCTACCATCGCCATTAGTATCATCACCATTAGGAGCAATATAGATAGTCTTTAGGGCTGTAGGAAAAGGCTTGGTTGGGACACGGACTCCCTCAGTAACATAGGTAGGGTCGTCAGGCTCTGGTTCAATGCTTGATACACTATTCAATGTAATGCTGACTTCGTCTAAGTAGATAGTACTACTTTGACAAGTAAAACGAATCAACACTTGCGTATCTTCTTCTGCAGATTTGCAATTAAAACTAGCACTTCCATAAGGGGTTGATGAAGATACGGTAACTGTGCCCAGCTCTGTCCACGTAGCACCACCATCAAGCGATTTCTCCACTATCAACTTTTTGCCACTACCAGAAGCAAGGTGATAGAACGTCACCTTACCAGGCTGATTGAGTGCAGGGGTAATTAAATATCCATTAGAACTCATAGCAGCGCGATAACTACCATTATCGGTTTTTCCGTTAACGCCTTTAATCCTCCATTGGCCAGAAGATAACGTGACCGTCGTTTCTGAAGATGGAGCTGATGAAGGTAGCCCTGTCTCAAAGTTCTCTGTAAGTTTATCGTCAGCAGCTATTGCCCCAACAGCCATAGCAAAAAGCAAACATAATACAGTAAGTTTTTTCATATTAGCAGTTAGTTTTATTTGATAATCTTTATGATTTTAATAGTACCGTCACTCATTTGCTGACGTACAATATTAAGTCCCTTTTGGAGAGTAGCCTGTTGTACGCCATCCAAAGTATAGTAGTTGGCTGAGTGAGAAAGAGATGTATTAAAGTGCTGGATGGCAGTCATTCCTCCATTGACATAACCAGTTACGCCTTTACCAACCTCTACCATGAGGTTGGCACCTGCACCAGTATTCTCGTTACCGACGACAGAGGGTACAAGATTTACATCAAATCCTTCATAGGTGTAATAATCATCTGGGTCAAAATAGTCTATATCTTCTCCAACTTGCTGCTTCTTGTCAGCACTGTTGTGACAATCTACCAACTGATAATTATAGTCTGGATAACCATGTTTGGCATCTGTATAGTCTTTATCTACAATGACCCCATCTTCAAACCAGCACTTCTCTGCATAAATGTTCGATTTATAGCCATAACCAATGCTATAGTTGTTGCCCGTATTGGTATAATAGCAGTTGACAATATGTACTTTACCAAAGCGGACACGAGGGCAACGCTCCATACAACCACTATCCCACCAGCAATTAGCAAACGTGGTATTTAGGTGGCCCTCACTCTCTATTGCCTTGTCGCTGGCACCCCAAGTGTTGCAAAAACGATGGTCGTCAGCACCACCTGAACCACCACCCATTGGGTCTATCTTATAAATAAAATGACACCAAGTGACACAGATATAGTCAGACTCGTGGTTACAGTCAAAACTACTATCCACACCATCACCAATTGTACAATGATCTACCCAAACGCGTTTCACTCCTTGAAACAACAGTGCATCATCACCATCTACATCGTAGGCACCTGCTCCTTGAATGATGAGGTTGCGTAGTATGATGTTCTCTGCCTCCGCACCACTGCCGCTGGAAAACTTTATAATGCCGCTATTTTTCTTCGTGCGATCCTTGCTAAAAATGCGTGAGCCAGGTAGTCCAAGAATAGTCTTATTCTTGACATGCCAAGTGTGCATCTGCTTAAACTCTATCTCGCCTTTGACATATATTATCATGGGGACATCACGCTCTTTGGTGACAGGATCTTTCTTTGTGATAGCAGTCTCAAATTCTGCTTCTGTAGTTACTACTACTTCTTCTCCGCCAGTTCCACCCGTAACCTCAAAGCCAGGTTGTGCTCCCCATCCAAACGGTCTATTCAAGTCGTATTCACTTAGTGGCTGTTGTGCTTGAGCAGCTAAAAGCAGTGGAAATGTTATTGCTAATGCTATCTGTCTTTTCTTCATTACTTATATATTTTATTTGTTCTTGTTGTACCGTCACTCATTTGAAACTC
Organism: Prevotella sp.; assembly: GCA_022511045.1. Lineage (GTDB taxonomy): Bacteria > Bacteroidota > Bacteroidia > Bacteroidales > Bacteroidaceae > Prevotella. The sequence goes on along the minus strand of JAFLSF010000001.1, from coordinate 67,044 downwards.
CAAAATATTGATACCCTTTTGTGGCACATCCAGCAGTGTTCCAGTTAGATTATAATAGCGTATGGACACTACCTGTGCATCATCAGCAGCCTTTACACCCTTGATGGATGTTACACCCTCACCATAATGGTTATTACCACGAGTAGTCAGCAGATTCTCATCAAGAGTAGCACCCGCACCACTTTCTGGATTAGTCAATGTCTCTCTTACCAGTTCAGAAGAGTATACCTTGCATTTATAGTCTGGATCAGCGTAAGGATTGTAGTAATCGCCAGTATATCCTACACCTTTCTCCTGTCGTTCTGGCTCGTTGATACAGTCTTTAAGCGTAAAGTGGTACACCTTTTTGTCTGTCAAGTAATACTTTAGATGTGAGTCTGTTACTATAGTGTTAGAAAAGTCACCACCCTCAATATACATTTTAGAGCTGTGCCCTACGCCAATGCAATATTGGGCTGGGTCGTCCTCTGTGCCATTCTCCCAAAGACAGTTTGCAATATGTACTTTACCGAAACGGATACGAGGACAGCGTTGTCCACAGCCATGATACCACCAGCAGTTAACAAACGTTGCGTTTAAAAATCCTTCATCATCACCACGATTGTCACTCGAACCCCACATGCTGGAACAACGGTGGTCGTCACTCTCACCAGGTTTTGCCCAAGGAGCTATAAGATAGGAAAACTTACACCATGAAATAGTCATGTTGTCCGATTTCGTTTTGGCATCTAAATTACCGTCTACACCATCCTGTATATCGCAATGATCTATCCATATATTCTTCGATTCAACTAATTGAATATTGTCACAAGCCGATATATCATAGGCTCCTGCGCCTAACAGTGTCAGATTGCGCAGTATACAGTTCTCCCAGTTTTGGCAATAGAAGAAACCGGCATAGTCGGCGTTATCATTATGGTTACGGTTATAAAGTGACGAACCAGGTAGGCCGTAAATGGTTACATTCTTTATCTTATCGTAACGCAATTTCTCTTTCACCTCAATGTCACCACTAATGTAGATAGTCATCGACTTTTTACCTCCCTTACACTGTTGTAAAGCAGCACGGAGTTCCTCTTCTGTGGTCACTACGACAGGATTTACGTCACCGCTTCCTGTACATTCCATACCGATAGAAGCCCATCCTACAGGATAGTTCTCGTCAAACGGCGACAACTGAGCATAGCAGTTTCCTATACCCAGTGTTATCAAAACTAAAGTTAAGATTGAAACTTTACTCATGGTTAAAAATATGTTTTATTATGGTCATCTCTTTTAAAGACGTATATGGTTTACATCCGTAATAGTTTTTAAAGAGATTATTGTTGCTTACCCTCCTCTTTCTTGTCAAATAAGCCATAAGTGGTACGCAGTACGATGAATTCCGTACGGCGATTCAATTGATTGCATATTTCCTGCTGTTCCTTGTCAAGTTTCTTGATAAACTCCTCAGTCAGAACGTCATTCTCTTTTAGGAACGGATATTGCTCTGTCAGCTTGCGACGAATAGTCTTCGGCTTTTCTTTGCCATAACCTACTGGGGTCAGACGGTCGCTGGCAATACCGTGCTCTATCAAGTAGGCAACCACACTCTCTGCACGACGCTGCGACAACCGTTTGTTATAAGCAGCCGAGCCGCGATAGTCGGCATGGGCAGACAATTCGATGGTGACGTTTGGATTCTCGTTAAGCAGCTCTACCAGTCGGTCAAGTGCCTCTGTAGACTCTGACCGTAGTGTAGCCTTATCAAAGTCATAGTGGATATTGTCTATCAAAACAGGGGCAGTAATGCTGGCCAAGGGGAATTGCAGGACATATTCCTCAGACTCCTCAACGGGCTCTACACGCAATTGTTCTTGATGATTGAGGAAACCTTTACACGTACCTAAGAAAACATAGTCGACTCCCGGCTTTATCTCGTGAGTAAAGGAACCATCACCCTTAACACTCAGTTTAAGGTTGGTACCATCATTACCCACCATGTATACCTGCGCTTCAGGCAACTCATAGCCATCCTGTTCATAGACCCACCCCTTTACCGTCTGAATGATTTCGGGATTATAGAACGAATAGATATGGTCCCAGCCCTTACCGTCGCCACGATTAGACGAGAAGAATCCTTTGTTCAGCAACCCTTCAAACGTCATTCCGAAGTCGTCACCCTGCGAGTTCAGTGGATAGCCAGGATACTCAATGACCCATCCTGTAGAGTCGGGCTTAGCAATATAGATGTCCAATCCGCCCATCCCCTCATGCCCGTCACTGGAGAAATAGAGGTCGCCGTTGGGTCGGAAAGTGGGGAACATCTCGTCCCCGGGGGTATTGATAGGTGCGCCAAGATTTTCTACGCCCCCTACCCCGCTGGTAGTCAGCCGAACACGCCAAATATCATAGCCGCCCAGTCCGCCAGGCATGTCGCTCGTGAAGTAGAGCCATTGGCCGTCTGGCGATATGGCTGGATGGGCGTAAGTTGACAGCGTGTCACGCGTCAGTTTCAGTTCCGTAGCCTTGCTCCATGCAGCATCTGAGCGCTGACTGGTAGCAATGATGGCATAACGGGGATAGGACGGGTCTGTCAAACACTGCGTCAGATACATGGTTCGTCCGTCTGGCGAAAAGCAGCAAGCCCCTTCATCGCCGTCTGTATTTAGCTCGGTGTCTATCACCTCTGGCCTCTGCCATTTGCCTTTGTCGTCTTTCTGCGAGAAGAATATATCGCCATTCTTCGTGCCTGTTATACCGCTCAGTTCGTCACCCTTTGCCTGATTGCGCGTAGAAGTGAAGTAGAGTATATCGTTGGCATCGCCGCCCAGCATAGGCGAATAGTCTGCACGTCGGGAATTGAAAAAGTTCTCGCGCTTCACAGTATAGGCTGAGCCCTCCTTGCGCCACTCGGGAGCATTTTTGGCAGAACGGAGCCCGGTTTTAGCCAAAGCGAGTTGTGGCATTAAACTTGATGACTGCGTACTGTCTATAAACGTCTGAAACTCTTTGCTTGCCTCCTTATAATTACCGTTCTTCATCAGCTGCTGAGCCAGCCGAAGATGAGTCAGCGAGTCGGCTTGTTTGTAGCGGATGGCATTGTTGTAGGCGGCTATAGCTTTCTGTGTATAGTTGATACGCCTATAGCAGTCTGCCATCTTCAGTGCCCGCTTTCCACGCAGCGCCCGTTCCTTAGCAGGTGTCTGCTGGTAGGCCTTGCGGTATTGCGTGGCCGCATCAAAGTATTCGCCCAACGCATAGAACTTGTCCCCTTTCTTGACAGCCTGCTCCGCACCGCACCCAGTCAAGAGCACGACCGCCATAGCCATATATAGAATAAGGTGTAACTTTCTTTGCATACAACTATTATAACGCATAGCTTCCCGTTTTATTGCTTTTCGGCCTCGAATGGCTGGCGCCACATACAACCGTTTTTCCACTCCGAGCAACCGTAGGCCGTATGCCCTTTGACAATATGTCCTTTACCACAAAGCGGACAAGGTTTTCCCTCTAAAGCATCCGCCGCTTTCTGCTTCTTGGCAGGGGCCTTCTTTTTAGGGGCTTGCTCCGCTCTGGGAGCCATTCGCTTTTTCATGTCGGCATCTGTTGTGACGGTGACCCGCCGATTGGAAGGGTCGCTGATGACTTGGCGTACAATGTCTGACACTTGACCTTTCAGTTCTTCTATAAACTGGTGAGCGTCGTACTTCTCTGCCTCAATATCGCGCAACTTCTTCTCCCAGATACCCGTTAGTTCCGGACTTTTGAGCAGGTCCTCGCGGATAAGGTCAATAAGTTCCATTCCCGTTGGCGTGGCAACCAGGTTTTTGCGCTCTTTCTTGATGTAGCGGCGACGGAACAGCGTCTCGATGATGGCGGCACGTGTAGAGGGGCGACCTATGCCGTTCTCTTTCAGTGCAGCCCGCAGCGTCTCATCCTCCACTAACTTGCCTGCCGTTTCCATAGCGCGCAGCAGGGTGGCCTCCGTATAGAATTTGGGCGGTGTCGTCCACTTCTCCGTCAACGTAGGCACATGACTACCGCTCTCACCCTTCTGGAAAGTAGGCAGAGTACGTTCCTCGTCAGCAGGTTTGTCGCCACTTTCTGCGTTCTCCGTTGCTGCCGACGCGTTCTCTCTCACCACACGCCATCCAGCTTTCAGGATCTCCTTACCCGTAACCTTAAACTCAACACCTCCTGCCTCGCCCAACACCGTCGTGGTGGAGAACTCGCAGTCGGGAAAGAACACACCGATGAAACGTCGCGCTATCAAGTCGTACACTTTTTGCTCCGCATCGCTCAATCCCTGCGGCACAACGTCCGTTGGGATGATGGCGTGGTGGTCTGTAACTTTCGACGAGTCAAACACCTTCTTCGATTTGGGCAACTTCTTGGCCGCCCCTAAAGTCTTGACAAACTCGGCATAAGGTGCCACGCCCCCAAATTTAGTCTTAAAAAGGCCGTTCAACGTCTGCGGACACTTGGGATAAATGTCGTCAGGCAGATAGGTCGTGTCTACACGCGGATAGGTGGCCAGCTTTTTCTCATAGAGTTGCTGGATAAGGTTCAGCGTCATCTCTGCCGAAAAACCGAACTTCTTGTTACACTCCACCTGTAGGGATGTCAGGTCGAACAACGAGGGCGGCGTTTCCTTGCCCTTTTTCTTTTCCACCTTAGTGACGGTAAACGGCTGTCCCTCAATGGTGGCAAAAGCCGCCTCACCCTCCTCTTTCGAGGCAAACCTACCTTGCGTAGCGGTAAAGGTAGTGTCACGATAGACCGTTGCTAACACCCAATAAGGCTCGGGCTTGAAGTTGTCTATCTCTTTCTGACGATTGACGATGAGTGCAAGGGTCGGTGTCTGTACGCGCCCTATAGAGAGCACTTGATGGTTCTGACCATACTTGATGGTATAGAGCCGCGTTGCATTGATGCCTAACAGCCAGTCGCCCACCGCACGGCTCAAGCCCGCCAGATAGAGTGACTGGTATTGCGATTGGTCTTTCAGCGTAGCAAAGCCCTCGCGGATGGCCTCGTCCGTCATGGACGAAATCCATAGCCGTTGCACAGGACAGTTAGCCCCTGCCTTCTGCATCACCCAGCGTTGGATAAGCTCACCCTCCTGCCCCGCATCACCACAGTTAATGATACCATCAGCCGCCTGCATCAGTCGCTCAATGGTGGCAAACTGCTTCTTGATGCCCGCATCCTCTTTCAGCCGTATGCCAAAGCGCTGCGGTATCATCGGTAACGATGTTAGGCTCCACTGCCGCCACATGGGTGTATAGTCCTCGGGCATCTTCAGTTCGCACAAGTGACCGAAAGTCCACGTCACTTGATAGCCGTTACCCTCCATGTAGCCGTCTTTTTGCTTATTGGCTCCAATGATTCGAGCTATGTCGCGTGCCACACTCGGCTTTTCTGCTATACATACTATCATATACGATTGCAAAGGTAGTGCAAACCGAGTGAAATGCAAAATAAATCATAATTTATTTTCATTTCCGAGGTGCAGCCTACCTTGACCAAAGGTCAGAGGTACAAAGAATAAGCGAGTAAAAAACTCCGCCGCCATTCGTGAGAATGGCAGCGGAGTATTACTAATTAAAAAGCAGAGGCCTTGCGCACCTCGCGGTACCGTGCTCTTCGGCCTCCCCTTTGTTGCGATTATTCCCAATCGTCGTCATCGTCGCCGAAACCGCGAGCACCAACGTCATTACTATCGACGATAGGGTCTGAATTAGTTCCCACAGAAACTGCTAACATCTGAGTAGTAGCAACCTTAATGATTTCCATCTCTGGATTGATATATGTCTTCTTCATATCTTGTTTCTCCTTGCTATTTGTTCCGTTATTCTTCACTACATTATTTTATCATGACCTTTTTTCCATTTACAATGTACAGACCCTTTGTGGGCTGAGCCACGCGCTGTCCTGCAAGATTGTAGAACACATTATTTGCAGTCTCTTTGTTAACAACTGCACTGATACCTGTCGTGCCGCCCTCTGCATCGCCAATAATCAAGCTAATCTCACGGGCATTGCTTGTGAACAGATTTGCAGGCAGATAAGCTTTTCCTGCAGGAATGGTTACGCCCTCTTGAACGGGGTGGAACTTTCCGTCTGTTTTCGACAAGGCATAAGCCTCGTTATCCTCTACTTTCTTGTCTGTGAGTACTGCCTCCAACTTGTTCTCTGATACATCATCAAGGTCATCATCCACCTCAATAAATGGTACGGTGATGGTCTCACCCTTAGTTCCCATTACGATGATACCCGTATTAGCAGGAACTTTAGTAACCTCAGTCAGTGTAGCAGATGTTTCGCTGGTGCTTGTCACGATGTAGGCCTTAGCCTCGCTCTCACTGAAGTCCAAAGCAGAAGTTGTGGTGTACGATGCGAGACCTCCCTCACAGGTAATCTCAATATTAGCGGCGGTGGGAGTGAACTCTAACTTTTGAATACGCAATGGCTTACCACTCTCATAACTAATCGTTACATCTCCATTTACTTCAAATGTTTCTTGCTTTTGCTCTGTATTGTTTGTTCCAACATTACCTTTATCACCATTAACAACCAGATATCTTGCATCATTTCCCGATTGGCCACTACTGCCTGTTCCAGAGAAATAAATGGTTAGGTTGCCAGAAACTGCAAAATTCATCTTAATAGTACCACTTTGGAAAGTGTTACCACTACCATTACGTCTTACATATTGTGTTTTAGAAATAACAATTTCGCGAGCCATCTCTTGTGTAAAGTCGGAATTGAAGCCTAAGTCGAACTTGGGATAGCGTATACCATCCATATTAGCCATAACAAATTCGTCGTTCTTTGTTGGATTTGTTTCTTCTGTCAATTCTTCTACTGCATTCAGTTTCGACCAATCCCATGTACGAGCCCCTGTAACGGATGTTTGGGTAAGCATCTCAATGGGTATATTTTTGGCTTTTACTGTATAAGCCGTCTCTCCTATTGTGGCAAATCCTATATAATATTCATCAGTAACAATTCCATCGAAAGTGACAGCCACATCAACGTCTGCTTCTGATTGGTCAAAATAGACAATGTGGTTCGTTAATGTGATGTCAGTTGGGGCTGTCATATAAGTGACATCGTCAGTTAAAGTAATGGTATTACCCTCAACACTATAGCCATTTGTTGTAGCATCCTGTATCAGTGCTTCACCTGCAACCTTTACACCAGAGAAAGTTTGAGTTGAGACAGTCTTTAGAGACACCGTTATTGACTCATAGCAAAACAATTTACCTGATCCTGTACCAGAACTACTATTAAACAATTTAACAACAGCCTCTCCATTATTTAAATCATCTTCGTTGATTGTAATAGTAAGCGTATATCGACCAGGAGCATTAGATGCATCTTCACGAGTGGAAGACACATTTAGAGGATTTCCTTCTTGTTTATATGTAGTACTGGTCCATGCAGTACTATATGGTGTTCCGTCCAGAAATGCTGTAATAGCAGCGTCATCAGTATCTTCTGCTAAGTTCTTATTAACAACAATCGTAATAGTACAAGATTGATTAACATGAACTCCAATTGTATGTTGCGAACAAGCAAAACCGCTCATTGTATATTGTTTGCCCGTACCATTACTCCCCCATTTTCCCTTATCGGTGTCTCTTCCTGCTATTTTGTTTTCTATGTATGCAGGAATTGTCACCCCTTCGCTCCATGTATTATTAGAAGCACTTATGCTAGTAGAATTGCCAGAATAAAATTTAACTCCATGATGCCAATAGGTTGTGTTAGCCGTTAAAGTCCCTATCGTACTAAAATCAATAGTACCCAAAGCGTACCTATCATCAGAAGTAGTACTAGCTTGTGCCCACGCTCCACTACACACGCATAGTAATAGCGTCAATAAAGATAAAATCTTTCTCATAGTTTTGTTTGTTTTAAATTGTTAGTAAAAGTTGTTATAATGTTAGTTGTATATACACCCCAAAAGTATGGAACTGTTACGCTTCAGTGATTTCAACAAGTCAGGAGCATTAAGTCCGCTGACCCTTGTCGCCCACAATCTCCCTCAAAGGGACACGAAGCGCACAAACTCCGCCGCAAAAGTACAAAGAATAAACTAAACGACAAAATAAATTGGCAGTTATTTTGTATCATATACTTATAAGCCTCGATTAAAAGGCCTCACGTCTGACGTGTATAGGCCTCGCCGCTGTTGAGGATAGTCCTCAAGGCTCACGAGGATAGGGCTCGCTTGGGGTGAGGATAGTCCGCACCGTTTGTATACCAGGAGTATACAGGTTGTATACGCCGTGTATACAAGTTGTATTCCAGCAGTATACAAACTGTATACGCACGGAATACAAGGGGTATACAATAGGCACAGTAATGGTGGGGCGTACTTTCGTTAGCCACGAAAGTACGGTTTAGCGGCGATGAAGCGGCACTTCGTTGGAAACAAATTGGGGATTTATAAAAAACAAGTCTGGGATTTGTGAACTGCAAATCCCAGACTTGTCTGTTGTGTGCTAAAACCTTGTAAAGTCGGAAAGAGTAGCGAAGCCTCGATTTCCATGTTTTAGCGGATATACTTTTACGCTTCCTCCGCAGCAGGCTCCATAGCCTTAAAGCACTCGAGGTCCTCTACACGGAAGTTCTTGATGTAGGCAGCCTTACCCGTAACATCCTCCTCCGTCATGCGGACATAGACATTGGCACTCTTTTCAAAGAGTTCGGGAGCCTTGGCGGCGTCGCGGATAATCAGCAGCGACATGACTAACTCGGCTGTCATATCATACAGACGACGGGCCAAGAAGTCGTGGGCATCTTGATTCTCCAAGCTCTTGGCGTAGTTGAGAGCATCCTCGTAAACAGGGATGAGTTTCTCCACGCGTGCCAAGAGGGCGCTGTTGGTGTTGGCCTCAGCCTTTGCACCCTCCAGCATTTCCCGGATGTTGTTCAGCATGGTGCCGTTGGTTATATAGCGAATGGCAGCCACAACCTGCAACTGAGTAGTACCCTCGTAAATGGAGAAGATGCGGGCGTCGCGGAACAGGCGCTGGCTCTTGTACTCCATAATGAAGCCCGAACCACCGTGAATGGAGATGGCGTCGTAGGCGTTTTGGTTAGCATACTCGGAGTTCATACCTTTTGCCAGCGGGGTGAAAGCATCGGCCAGTCGCTGATACTTCTTCATTTCCTGCTTCTCCTCTGGCGTCAGTTTGCGGTCGCGCTCAATATCCTCCAAGCACTTGTACACGTCTACATAGGCGGCAGTCTCGTAAAGAAGGCTACGACCAGCGTCGAGCTTGGCTTTCATGCGAGAGAGCATATCGTAGACAGCAGGGAAGTTGATAATCTTGTCGCCAAACTGCTGACGCTCCTTAGCGTAAGCCAGTCCTTCGTTGTAGGCCTCCTGCTCGACACCCACACTCTGAGCGGCAATACCCAAACGGGCTCCGTTCATCAGTGCCATCACGTACTTAATCAGACCTAAACGGGTGCTTCCGCACAACTCGGCCTTGGCATTCTTGTAGGTCAGCTCGCAAGTGGGAGAGCCGTGTATGCCTAACTTATGCTCGATGTGACGCACGTCTACGCCGCCCTGCCGCTTGTCGTAGATGAACATTGACAGGCCGCGTCCGTCCTTCGTGCCTTCCTCAGAACGAGCCAGCACGAGGTGGATGTCAGAGTCGCCGTTGGTGATGAAACGCTTCACGCCATTCAGTCGCCAGCAGTTCTCTTTCTCGTCGAAAGTGGCCTTTAGCATGACGCGTTGCAAGTCGGAACCTGCATCGGGCTCCGTGAGGTCCATCGACATGCCTTCGCCTGCACAAACGCGGGGAATGTACTTTTGACGCTGTTCCTCACTGCCGAACTCATAGAGTGTGTCAATACAACTCTGCAACGACCAGATGTTCTGGAAACCAGCATCAGCAGCAGAAATCATCTCGCTCAGCATGGAGAACACGGTGTTGGGGAGATTCAGACCGCCGTAGCGACGAGGCATGGAAACACCCCACAAGCCAGCCTTACGGGTAGCATCGAGGTTCTCGTAAGTCTTGGAAGCATAAATCATGCGGCCGTTCTCAAGGTGCGGCCCCTCAAGGTCGACGCTCTCTGAGTTTGGCTCAATAATGTTGGCAGCCACATCGCCCGTAATGTCGAGAATCTGCTTGTAATTCTCAATCGCATCGCCAAGGTCAACGGGAGCATAATCAAATTCTTTTGCGTCAGCAAATCCCTTTTCTTTCAGCTCAACGATACGAGCCATCAAGGGGTGATTGAGGTAGAACCCAATCTCTGGGTGATCACTATAATAGTTTGCCATTGTTTATTTCGAATTTTGCTTGTAATACTTAATGAGCTTGGGGACCACTTCCTCTACGGTGCCCACAATCACGTAGTCGGCAATGCGGTTGATGGGGGCATCGGGGTCGGAATTGACGCTAATGATGATGCCAGAGTCCTGCATACCAGCAATGTGCTGAATCTGTCCAGAGATACCGCAGGCAATATACACCTTCGGATGAACGGTGACACCCGTTTGTCCAATCTGGCGGTCGTGGTCCAACCAGCCTGCATCAACGGCAGCACGGCTTCCGCCGACCTCGCCATGAAGCACCTTGGCCAACTCGAACAACATATCGAAGTTTTCCTTCGAGCCTACGCCATAGCCACCAGAAACGACGATGGGCGCACCCTTGAGGTTATGTTTGGCAGCCTCTACATGGTGGTCGAGCACCTTGACAACAAATGCCTCGGGGCTGACATACTTGGAAACCTCGGGATAAACAACCTCTCCCTTAGCCTGCCCCTCGTAGAGTGCTTTCTGCATCACGCCAGAACGGACGGTGGCCATCTGGGGGCGGTGCTCCGGATTAACAATCGTTGCGACGATGTTACCGCCGAAAGCAGGGCGAATCTGATAAAGCAGGTTCTCATACACCTTGCCTGCCTTCTTGTCTTCGTAAGAGCCTATCTCCAACTCAGTACAGTCGGCCGTCAAGCCAGAAGTCAGCGACGAACTGACGCGGGGACCGAGGTCGCGGCCAATTACCGTAGCACCCATCAGGCAAATCTGGGGCTGCTCCTCCTTGAAGAGATTGACAAGGATGTCCGTATGGGGAGCCGAAGTGTAAGGGAACAAATCGGGGGCATCGAAAGCAAACAGCTTGTCAACGCCATAGGGCAGAATCTGGTCTTCCACCTTACCCTTGATGTCCGTGCCTGCCACTACGGCATGCAACTCGACACCCAGTTCATTGGCGAGCTTGCGACCTTTGGTCAGCAGCTCTTGAGATACTTCCTGTACCTGTGTACCTTCTATCTCAACATAAACAAATACGTTATTCATATCTCTATTATCCAATAATCTTCTCTTCCAACAATTCTTTGATCATACCCTCAATGTCTGCGTCGGAAGCCGTCAAAGTTTTCGACTCCTTAGCCTGGAACACGATATTCTTTACGGCCTTCACCTTCGTGGGCGAACCAGCCAAGCCACACTGATTGGCATCGCCGTCTACATCGGCCACGCTCCACTGGTGCAACGTCAGCTCAGGACGTTCGTCATACAAATAGTCGTAAGCAGTTCCCTCGGCGGGACGTTCCATAGGACAGGTGGCACGCTTGTACTTCATAACCAGCTTGGCATTTTGAGGACGGCAGGGAGCGGCGCTTCCATTGACCGTGATGACAACGGGCAGTGGAGCCTCAACAGTTTCTACGCCACCATCGATGACTCGCTTGATGGTAGCCTTGCCGTCTTTCACGCTGAGCACCTCCTCAGCATACGTCACCTGATTCAAGCCTAACTTCTGGGCTACCTGCGGACCTACTTGGGCGGTATCACCATCGATAGCCTGACGACCACCAATAACGATGTCTACGTCACCTATCTTCTGAATAGCTGTAGCCAAAGCATAAGAAGTAGCCAATGTATCAGCACCTGCAAACAGACGGTCTGTCAGCAACCAGCCCGTATCGGCGCCACGATAAAGTCCTTGACGAATAATCTCTCCTGCACGCGGAGGACCCATCGTGAGGATTCCTACTGTAGAGCCTGGATTCTGCTCCTTCAGTCGAAGGGCCTGCTCCAGCGCATTCAAATCTTCGGGATTGAAGATAGCGGGCAAAGCTGCGCGATTCACCGTACCTTCGGCAGTCATCGCATCCTTTCCCACATTTCGGGTGTCTGGCACTTGCTTGGCCAGCACAACAATCTTTAATGCCATATTATTTAATAATGTGTGATATTGATATTTCGAAATTCGCGTGCAAAGGTAGTGCTTTTTTAGCGTTTGGCAAAAGAAAACGCCTAAAAAGTGCACAAAAGTGGCTGGAACGTGCACATATCACTTGTTTTGTGCATATCCGCAAAAGGGGGATTATCAAGCAGATTTAGTTGTCTTTCCAGAAACCTCGGGTGAAAAGTATCAAGACAGACATAATCTCCAAACGACCAACCAGCATGAGGAAGGAACAAAGCCACTTGATATAGGTGGGCAACTCGCTCCAAGACATTTCTGGGCCTATCTGTGTGCCCAACGTCAGACCTACGTTGCTAATGCAACTCAGTGCAATGGTGATTGCGTTGGTATTGTCAATATTAGCGGCAATCATTAGCGTGGCTGTCAATAGCACCATTACGGTAAAGATTGCAAAGAATGCCAATAAGGTGGAAAGTTGGCTGCGAGGTACTAAAACTCCATCAACTTTAACAGGAAAGACCGCATTGGGGTGTAATAGCTTGTGAAATTCGTTTCGCAATACCCTGACAATCATGACCAGGCGGATACACTTAAATCCACCTGTTGTACTGCCAGAACATGCTCCGATAAACATTAGGCAGGCAAGAATGACCCATGTAATATGGGGCCACTGGGCCGCATCGTCGTTAAACAAACCAGTGGTGGTAATGAAAGATACTACCTGAAATAGTGCCGAACGGAATGCCCGTTCTAAGCCATAGCCATTGCACGTTATCAATAAGTAACCTATCCATAAAGTGCTCAACAGGATAATAGCAATGTAGGTCTTAAACTCTGAGCTCTTGAATAATGTGCCGGGCTTTAGGCGAAAAATGCCAATATAGAACATCATAAAATTGATTCCAGCCAGAAACTGGAATAGTATGCTGATGTACTCAATAGTTGGCGAGTGAAAGAATGCCGTAGAGTCGTTATGCGTAGAAAAACCTCCCGTTGCCGTAGTCGTCATAGCATAGTTGATGCTATCGAACCACCCCATACCTGCCAAATAGTAGGAGAAGACACAACCCATAGTCAGCGATATATAGATAGTCCAAATCCATTTCGCCATAGTAGACAGTCGCGGGTGCATTTTCGAGCGCAGAGGCCCCGTAGCCTCAGCAGCGAACACTTTCACAGAACCGCTACCTACCAACGAGGGTATAATAGCAATAGTAAAAAACACAATTCCCAAGCCGCCTATCCACTGGGTCTGTGTACGCCAAAATAAAGTGGCGTGGGGCAAATACTCTACGTCGTCAAGAATAGAGGCCCCCGTTGTGGTGAAGCCCGACATTGTCTCGAAAAAAGCGTCGGTGAAGTTGGTGATGTATCCGCTAATGATAAACGGCAACATACCAAAGATGCTAAAAATAATCCAAGTAACGGTGACCAGCAGATAGGAGTCGCGACGGTTCAAGTTGTTATTGGCATCATGCCCCATGTACTTCAGTACAAAGCCGCCCGAGAAAGTAAAAATAGCCGATATAAGGAACGCCAGAAAGTCGTCTTCTTCATAGAAAAAGGCAATGGCCGTGCATCCTAACAGCAACGTACCCAGAAGGAACTGCAAAGACCCAAGTATTTTGTATATCAGCTTGTAGTTAATCATCAAAGTATAAATTCCTAACTTGAAAGTTTAACGCATCATGCAAGAAACTACTGAACTACCAGATGGTATTTGCTTGGAAGTATTTCTCCAGTTTCTTCAGATTTTGTTCATGACAGAACACCATTACACTGTCGCCTGCTTCGATTTGTGTATTACCATTGACAAGGATACCTTGTCCTCCTCTGACAAGTCCGCCAATGGTACTGCCAAAAGGCAAACCAAGATCTTTGACCGCTTTCTTGGTAACTCGTGAGCCCGGAACTGCCACGAATTCTGCTACGTCAGAATCAACCATCATCAAGGAGCGGACACTGCTCACGTTTGCATTGAGCATCATCTGATAGATATGGCTGGCAGCCAAAGTCTTCTTATTGATAATAGTACCAATATCAAGACTCTCGGCCATTCCTACGTAATCGAGGTTCTCGACCATCGCCACCGTCTTTCTGACTCCTAATCGCTTTGCTGTCAGACATGCCAGAATATTTGTCTCAGCATTGCCCGTCAATGCTACGAAAGCCTGCGTATTTTCAATGCCTTCTTCTTGTAACAAGCCTAAATCACGCCCATCACCATGTATGACCATTGTGTCTACATCGCTCAACAATTCGTTCAACCGCTCGCATCGCTGCTCGTCTGCCTCGATAATCTTTAGGTTCATATAGGCGGGAGCCGTCTTGGCCACCCGAACACTCGTCTTGCCGCCACCCATGATGATGACGTTTTTAACGTCAGCATACTGCTCCTTACCACTAATTTTGCGGATGTCTGGAATGTACTCGCGTGTAGTCATGAAATAGGCAATATCATTGATACGCAGTTCGTCATTACCTCCAGGTATCAACGTGTCGTCACCTCGTTTAATGGCTACAATGTGATAAGGGTCATCAGGGCCGCAGAGTTCACGCAATGGACGATTTAATATTTCGCAAGTATCACGTAATTTAACGCCCAATAGAACCAAAGCGCCATCGTGAATATCCAGTCGCTGACGTGCCCACGACATTTTCAAGCTACTGATAATATCAACAGCAGCAAGAACCTCGGGATAGATAAGCGAGTTAATGCCCATGCTCTCGAAGAAAGGTTTCAGCGAGGGCTCCATGTATTCTATATTGTCAATACGGGCTACAGTCTTCTTTGCACCAAGGGTGTGGGCTATCATGCAAGCATTCATGTTACGGCTCTCGTTGGTCATAACACCAACGAAAAGGTCGGCATGTTCCGTTCCTGCTTCCTTTAATGTGCGGATGCTGGTGGCCGTTCCTTGCAGGGTCATAATATCGTAACGGCTCTCCAAACCTTCCAGACGGTCCAAATGCTCGTCAATGAGCACGCAGTCATGACGCTCCTTCGATAACAAATGAGCCAGATGGCGCCCTACTGCTCCTGCTCCACCGATAATAATCTTCATAGTAGTTTTTGTATTGTTTGTTTAACGTGCTCCTTGTCAATACCAACAATAGCCTGGAGTTGAGCTACAGAACCATGCTCAACAAAATGGTCTGGCAGTCCCAAACGACAAATAACAGGATGATAGCCGTTATCTTCCATCCATTCCATAATGGCAGAACCCATACCTCCGTTGCGGGCACCATTCTCGATAGTAATAATCTTCTTAAACTTACGCCCTATTTCATGCAGCATTTCCTCGTCCAAAGGCTTTAGGAAACGCAAATCATAATGGGCTGTCCTGCTGGTTGTAGTGTTATCGCAACTTATGGAACACTCCACTTCTTCTATTGCCTCAGCAACTTGAATACCTAATGGACCTATGGTGATGACGGCCACTTCCGAGCCGTCTCGCAACTTGCGACCCTTACCTATAGGAATCTCCTCAAATGGGCACCGCCAGTCGACAAAAGACCCTCGACCTCGAGGATAACGGATGACAAACGGTCCCTTATCAGGTAACTGGGCAGTATACATCAGCCGGCGTAACTCGTGTTCGTCCATTGGTGATGCGATAGTCAGATTGGGAACGACCCGCAAGGCGGCCATATCAAAAGCTCCATGATGTGTTGGGCCATCCTCACCTACTAATCCAGCACGATCCAGACACAGCACAACGTTCAAACGTGGTAATGCCACATCGTGAATAATATTGTCGTAAGCCCTTTGAGCAAAGGCACTATAGATGTTGCAGAAAGGTAGCAGACCATCCTTCGCCATACCACCAGAGAACGTAACGGCATGTCCTTCGGCAATGCCTACATCGAAGGTACGCTCTGGCATCTCTTTCATCATAATGTTCATAGAGCATCCCGTTGGCATTGCAGGCGTTACGCCCACTATCTTATCATTTTTTTGTGCTAACTCTAAGAGCGTCTCGCCAAAAACATCTTGAAAGCGCGGCGGTTTGTTTGTAGAATCCTTGATGATGCGTTCACCCGTTTCGGCATCAAATTTCCCTGGAGCATGCCATATCGTGACATCTTTCTCGGCAGGAGCATAACCATGACCTTTTTGGGTGTGAAGATGTAACAATTTAGGGCCTTTCATATCTTTCAATTGGCGCATAATACGCACCAATTCCTTGACATCATGCCCATTAAAAGGCCCAAAGTAGCGGATGTTCATCCCTTCAAACACATTCTGCTGATGTGAAATAGCCGACTTGATAGCATTCGACAATCGGATGAGTCCTTTGCGCCTATTATCGCTCATCAAACCTCTGCGATGTAACCAACGCGACACCTTAAATCGCAAAGCGTTATAAGTCTCGTTGGTACTCAACGACAGCAGGTATTCCTGCATGCCACCTACGGCACGGTCGATAGACATATTGTTGTCATTGAGGATAATCAACATATCGTTGGGCGTGGACGACACATTGTTCAATCCCTCAAAAGCCAATCCGCCAGACATCGCCCCATCGCCAATGACTGCTACCACATGGCGGTTTTTATTCTCTGTCTTGGCTGCTACGGCCATACCTAAAGCAGCAGAGATGCTATTAGAAGAATGACCGCATACAAAACTATCATATTCACTTTCTTCGGGAGAAGGGAAAGGACGAATACCGCCTAACTTGCGATTGGTACTGAACTGCTCCCGTCGACCAGTCAGAATCTTGTGACCATACGCCTGATGGCCTACGTCCCATACGATGCGGTCTTCTGGAGTGTCAAAGACATAGTGCAACGCGACTGTAATCTCAGCCACTCCAAGACTTGATGCCAAGTGGCCTGGATTGACGGAAAGCTCCTTGACAATGTATTCGCGCAACTCTTTACATACTTCTGACAGCTGGTCAACGCTCAGTCTGCGTAAGTCAGAGGGATATTGTATTTGGGTTAATAGACCCATATCTTATGTTTCTATTCTACTTCAATGAGGTATTATTTGCGGGTGCAAAGGTAATTGTTTTTGACCAAACTGCAAAATAAAACCAAAAATACTTGCTGATTACGTAAAATCTTTATAATTTTGCACAAAATAATCTACTACCATTCCTCGGAACGATGTTGTACATAGAATTGCCTGCCCCGTATACCATCAGAAAACTCTCGTTTTATCTGGCTATGGAGGAGTATGTTGCTCGTCGTGTACAGGCTGAGGATTGTTTTTTTATGTGGCAAGTAGCTCCCAGCGTTATCTTCGGTCGCAACCAACAGTTGGAAAGTGAAGTGAATGTCGAATATTGTCGCCAACATCATATCCAGTTGTATCGTCGCAAAAGCGGCGGTGGTTGTGTGTATGCTGACGAGTCAAATGTTATGCTATCGTATGTTACATCTGGAGAACAGGTAGACCTTGCTTTCCACCGATTCGTCAGCATGATGTTGTTGGTATTTCGCAAGATGGGCATCGAAGCTGCTACTACCAGCCACAATGATATTCTTATAGAAGGGAATAAAGTCTGTGGTACGGCTTGTTACCATCTGCCTGGTAAGAGTATTGTTCACAGCACGATGCTTTTTGACACGAACATGGAACACATGTCACATGCCATAACTCCCAGCAAAGATAAGTTGGAATCGAAAGGCATCCAGAGCGTTCGCCAGCGCATTACTTTATTGAAGAACTACACGTCATTAGGATTGGAAGAGGTAAAGATGTTAATTAAAAACACTCTTTGTCATGATACTATGACGTTGTTAGCTAATGACGTCGCTGAAATAGAAAACATTGAATCAAACTATCTCCGTGAAGAGTTTATACACCTATTATAATATATAAAATGGAACAAGCTAATAAACGAACGTGTCTCTACGACAAGCACGTAGCTCTTGGAGCCTTAATCTCTCCTTTTGGAGGTTTTGATATGCCAATCCAATATTCTGGAATTATTGATGAGCATCAAGCTGTGCGTCAGGCGTGCGGAGTGTTTGATGTTAGTCACATGGGAGAGATATTGATAACGGGCTCAGATGCAGAGCGCTACGTCAACTATATTTTTACAAACGATGTCAGACAGATTGAGCGCGGCCAAATCCTTTATGGCATGATGTGTTATGAAGACGGAGGTGTGGTCGATGATTTGCTGGTCTACAAGATGGCTGACGATTGCTTCTTCCTTGTTATCAATGCTTCCAACATTGATAAGGATTGGGCATGGATACAAGAGCAGAGCAAGGGATATGATGTTACGCTTGATAACCAAAGCGAGCAATATGGCGAATTAGCCATACAAGGCCCTCAGGCTGAAAGTGTTATGGAGGAGGTTTTAGGCTTGGCATGTAAGAATCTAAAGTTCTATACCTTCTTAGAGAACACAGATAAAGTTATAGTCAGCCGTACAGGTTACACAGGCGAAGACGGATTTGAGATATATGCTGATGCTGATTATATACGCACTTGCTGGGACAAACTGATAGCCAGCGGACGATGCAAGCCTTGTGGGCTGGGCTGTCGTGATACGCTACGCTTTGAAGTAGGACTGCCGCTTTATGGCGATGAGTTGTCTGCCGAGATAACCCCCATTATGGCTGGACTTGGCATGTTCGTCAAGTTTGACAAAGGGGAATTTATTGGCCGTGAGGCTTTGGCTCGTCAAAAGGCAGAAGGACCTACTAAAAAACTGGTAGGCATTGAGCTGCGCGACAAGGCCATTCCTCGTCACGGGTATGCCCTATTCAAGAACGGCTTGAGTATAGGCCTCGTGACGACTGGGTATCATACTATCTCTACAGACAAAAGCGTTTGCATGGCTCTGATTGATGCTCAATATGCGGCATTGGGTACGGAGGTAGAAGTTCAGATTCGTAAGAAAACCTTCCCGGGTGTTGTCTGTCGGAAACGTTTTTACGACAAACACTACAAGAAATAACAGGCAACTTAAACACAGATAAACATTAAATCACAAAAATAGTATGGCAAAAGTATTAGAAGGACTCTATTATAGTGAGTCGCATGAGTATGTAAGAGTAGAAGGCAACTTTGGTTATATCGGTATTTCTGACTATGCACAGCACGCATTAGGCAATGTAGTGTACGTCGACATGCCCGAGGTTGACGATGAAGTGTCTGCTGGCGAGGAGTTTGGTGCTGTAGAGAGTGTAAAGGCTGCCAGCGACTTGATGGCTCCTGTTACGGGAGTAATCGTTGAGGTAAACGAGGCATTGGAGGACCAACCAGAGCTCATCAATCAAGATGCCTACGAGAACTGGATTATTAAAGTAGAACTTTCTGACAAGTCGGAACTTGAGCAACTGATGGATGCAAATGCATATACGGCATTTTGTGAGAAACAGTAAATGTAAATTATTGTCAATGTACAAGTATTTCCCCCACACAGAGGATGACCTGCAAAACATGTTGGAGCGGATTGGAGTACAATCGCTTGAAGACCTGTATGCTGATATTCCAGAATCTATTCGATTCCGTCAGGAATATCATCTGCCAGAGGCAGTAAGTGAGGTAGAGATTCGCCGGGCTTTCCAATTGTTAGGTTCCCAGAACAAGCAGCTGACATGTTTCGCTGGCTGTGGCGTATACGACCACTATACGCCTGCCGTTATTCCCCAATTATTGCAGCGTTCAGAGTTCCTGACCAGTTATACCCCTTATCAAGCTGAGATTTCACAAGGCACATTGAACTATATCTTCGAATATCAGTCGATGATGGCAGAACTAACAAACATGGATGTTTCCAATGCTTCAATGTACGATGGTGCTACGGCCGCCGCTGAAGCCATGATGATGGCTGTGGCAGCAAGCAAAAAGGCAAACCGTGTTTTAGTGTCTGGAGCCATAAATCCTAAGACCTTGAAGGTGTTGCAGACCTATGCCCGTCATCAAAATATCCAGTTGGAAATGCTACCCGTGAGAGATGGTATAACCTGCCTCAATGATGTCAAAACAGAATTGGATAAAGGCAACGTTGCTGGTGTGCTGGTTCAGCAACCTAATGTAACAGGTATCATCGAAGACTTCACTGGGTTTGCCGATGCTTGTCACGAGCAAAAAGCGTTATTCATTATAGATAGTGTAGCTGCCGACCTCGCGGTCTTGAAGACACCAGGTGAATGGGGTGCAGATATTGCCGTTGGCGATGGTCAAAGTTTAGGCATCCCAATGTCGTTCGGAGGTCCCTATGTAGGCTATATGTGTTGTACGGAAAAACTGATTCGCAAAATGCCAGGCCGTATTGTCGGCATGACAAAGGACAATCGTGGGCAGCGTGCCTTTGTACTGACGCTGCAAGCCCGTGAACAGCATATACGTCGCCAGAAAGCTACGTCAAACATTTGTTCTAACCAGTCGTTGACGGCGCTCTTTGTCACCATCTATATGTCACTAATGGGTAAGCAGGGATTGAAAGAAGCTGCGGAATTATCGTATGCAGGAGCCCACTACCTGTGTGACAAATTACTGGAGACTGGTCACTTTACGCTTGCTAACGACAAACCTTTCTTCAACGAATTTTTTGTCCGCTATGATGGTGACGCCGATACACTCTATCAACGATTCATTGATGCCGGTATCATGGGTGGTGTGCGCTTCGAGGATGGCTTTCTCTTTGCCGTTACGGAGAAGCGAACGAAAGATGAGATTGATAACCTTGTAAAGATTGCTGCTCTATGAATAATCAATTATACGGGAATCTGATTTTTGAATTGTCGAAGACAGGACGTAAGGGCTATAGTCTGCCCAAGAACCGCTTTGGCGCTTACGAGGTGCCAGCGGCCTTGCGTCGCCATAAAGATGCCGAACTACCAGAATGTGACGAGATGACAGTAGTACGTCATTATACTAATCTTTCTGCTAATAACTTTGGCGTAGACAACGGTTTCTATCCTTTGGGCTCGTGTACTATGAAGTATAATCCCAAAATTAACGAGGAGATAGCCGCCTTACCACAGTTTCAAGACTTACATCCATTGCAACCTGCCGATACCACAAAAGGAGCAAGAGCTCTTGTCTCCTTGTTGGAGCAGCAACTTTGCACATTGACAGGTTTAGCCCATTTCACCTTCAAGCCCTATGCAGGCGCTCACGGTGAGTTGACGGGCTTGATGATAATCGACAACTATCACCGTTCTCGTGGCGATATGCAGCGTAAGAAGGTTATTGTTCCCGACTCGGCACATGGAACTAATCCTGCCTCGGCAACGGTTTGTGGTTTAGAAATATTAGAGGTAAAGTCTACTGCGGAAGGTTTAGTTTCGGTAGAGGATTTAGAGCGCATCATTAGTCAAGAAGGTTCTAACATAGCAGCCATGATGATGACCAATCCCAATACTTTAGGACTTTTCGAGACTGCTATTCCCGAGATAACCCGACTCATTCATGACTGCGGCGGACTGATGTACTACGACGGAGCTAACCTTAATCCCATGTTGGGCGTCTGCCGTCCAGGCGATATGGGATTCGACGTTATGCACATCAATCTGCACAAAACATTTTCTACACCTCACGGCGGAGGTGGTCCAGGCAGTGGCCCTGTAGGAGTCCGCGAGGGTTTACAGCAGTTCTTCCCTTTCGTCAGTCCTTACGAGGGAAATTTCGGAGTTCTCATCAAGGCCTGCGCCTATATCATGTCGTTAGGTCGCGATTACATAAAAGAGGTGGGACCATTGGCTACACTCAATGCCAACTATATCAAGGAGAGTCTGAAAGATGTTTACGAACTACCTATTGAAGGACTCTGCAAACATGAGTTTGTGTTCGATGGTCTGAAAGACAAGTCTACGGGAGTAACCACGATGGATGTAGCCAAACGTCTGTTGGACTATGGCTATCACGCACCTACTATTTATTTCCCACTCTTGTTCCATGAAAGTTTGATGATAGAGCCTACGGAGAACGAATCGAAGGACACTATTGACGGCTTCATTCAAGTAATGCGCCAAATAGCCGAAGAAGCTCGGACAAATCCCGAGTTGCTGAAGTCAGCCCCTCACAACACCCCAATCGGACGTGTTGACGATGTGCTGGCTGCCAAACATCCCATTGTGACCTATCGTCAGATGCTTGCAGATAACGGTTAATGTACTTTACCCGATTGAATGATGAATTGTGATTTGCTAATTATCGGTGCAGGACCTGGAGGCTATCGTGCCGCCGAGTATGCTGCCAAACATGGTTTACAGGTTGTAATAGTTGAGCAGGACGAAGTGGGAGGCACTTGTTTAAATCGTGGTTGCATCCCTACCAAGACCTACGTTCATGCTGCTACGTTCACTGACGCTTTCGAGCGCCAGCAGCAAGTAGTAGCCCAGTTGCGTACAGGTGTCGAGGGAATTCTTTCTGCTCCCAACATCACTTTGCTGCGTGGACACGCTTGCTTCCTTGATACCCATACGGTTCAAATAGATAGTAGTACATGTAGCAATGACAGCATCACAGACTCCCAAGTCACCGCAAAGAACATCATCATCGCTACGGGTAGCAGTGCCAAGATGCCCCCCATCCCCGATATAGGCGACCCACGTGTGGTTACTTCCACCGAGTTGCTGCAACGCCCTACGCTTCCCAAGCGTTTAGCCATTATCGGTGCGGGAGTCATCGGCATGGAGTTTGCCTCCGTATTTCAGCGTTTCGGCTCTGAAGTTACTGTCATCGAGTATTTGAAAGAGTGCCTGCCTATGTTAGATAGTGACATAGCCAAGCGCCTGCGAAAACTGCTCGAGAAGCGAGGCATTACTTTCAAGATGAAGACAGCAGTACAGTCGCTGGCCGATATTGATGCCGATGTTATACTTATAGCAACAGGCCGAAAAGCCAATACCGACGGGCTCAACCTCGAGGCTGCCGGCATCGCCTCTGCTGTAACAGCCAGTGGTCTATCTGTCGATGACAATTTCTGCGTAACTCCCTCACCGCTCCCTGCCCATATTTACGCTATCGGCGACGTCAACGGTCGTCAGATGCTGGCCCATGCCGCAGAGATGCAAGCCCTTCGTGCCGTCAACCATGTTTTAGGACGCACGGATGGCATCCGCTTTGACATCATGCCTGCTGCTATCTTCACCGAGCCAGAGGCTGCTTGCGTCGGTTCCAGCGAGGATGTGCTGAAGGCTGAAGGTTGCACATACCGTTGCAGAAAGGCATTTTGGCGTGCCAACGGTAAGGCGTTGGCCATGAGCGAATCGGAGGGTATGCTGAAACTCTTCAGTGCTCCCCTTCCCGATGGATTGGATGAAGTTATCATAGGCTGCCACGCCTATGGAGCGCATGCTGCCGATATTATACAAGAAGTCTCGGCACTGATATGCCGAGACACTACTATTAGTCAGTTACGTGATATAGTGCATATCCACCCCACATTGGGTGAGATATTGCGAACAGCCGCAGAACTTTAGAACTTGGCCATCTTGATGGCTACCACAGCACACTCATCGCCCTTGTTGCCCAATCGGCCACCAGCGCGGTCGAGTGCTTGCTGCATATTCTCCGTAGTCAGTAGCCCATAGATAACAGGAATGTTGTTGGTGGCGTTCATACGGGCAATGCCTTGGGTAACTCCTTGACAGATGTAGTCGAAATGGGGCGTCTCGCCGCGAATGACTGAGCCAAGAATGATAACAGCATCATAGCCACCATTCAGCGTCATCTGGCGGGCACCATATATTAACTCGAAAGAGCCAGGCACTCGCTTGACGTGTATATTCTCCGGCAGTGCTCCGTGCTTCTCCAGCGTAGAGACGCAACCTTCAAGCAGGGCTCCCGTCACTTGCGGGTTCCACTCAGCCACCACGATGCCGAATATCATGTTCGACGCATCGGGCACCGTTGCCGTATTGTAGTCTGACAGGTTCTTCGTTGCCATAACGATGCTTACTTGGCGCGCTCAATGTATTTGTCGATGCTCTGGTACTGCATGGAGTTCTGATACTTCTCCTTTATCTGCTTGTACAGTTCCAGTGCCTCAGCCTTTTTGCCTTGACTTTCCAAGATTTCACCAGCCTGGATGAGGTATACAGGCGACAGTGTGTTGTTGTCAGCCATCTTAGCAGCCTTCTTCAGGTGGTCTACAGCCTTGTCTAACTGGTTCAGATTGGCGTAGGCATTACCCAATGCACCCTCAGCTGCAGGGCTAATCATCTGGTCTCCCTTGCCGCTAAACGACTCCAAAGCGTTGACAGCCTCTTGCCACTTGCCCAGATTGGCTTGACAAATACCGATATACAGTTGTGCCAAGTTCCCTGCATCCGTCGAAGCATATTCGTCGGCTACTTTCTGGAATCCCGCTAATGCCTTGTCATACTGCTGCTGGTCAAACAACTGCTGACTCTTGGCCAGTTCTGTGCTGGCTTTCTCAGCACGTGGAGTCACGTAATAAGTGTCACACACGATGATTGCTGCAATGATGACGATAATACACGCCACACCTACGATAAGTGCTTTCTTATATTTCTCGAAGAAAGCCTCGGTCTTTGTAATCTGCTGCTCCTCAACGGGTGCAGTCTTCTGATTGTTCTTTGCCATTGTTATTATTGTTTTTATTATCTTTCGGACATAAATCGGTTGCAAAGGTACTAAAAAATAAAAGAATAAAAGAATAAAAGAACAAAAATTATGTACCTTTGCACGTGAAATGATTAGCGACGAGTTGAAATATCGCATCCTCGAGGCCTTTGCCCACCAGCCTACCACCGAGCAAGAACAAGCAGCCGAAACGTTTTGTCGCTTCATGACAGACCGCTTGGAGCATGCCGTCATGGTGCTGCGTGGCTCGGCGGGTACAGGCAAGACCACGCTGGCCGCCGCCATCGTCCGTGCCCTGTTAATGCTGAAACAAAAGATAGTGCTGTTAGCTCCGACAGGTCGTGCCGCCAAAGTATTTTCGCTTTATGCAGGACATCCCGCTTACACCATCCATCGGCACATCTACCGTCGGAAGTCCCTTGAGGGCAGTTTCAGCTTAGGCTACAACAAAGCGTCCGACACCTTGTTTGTCGTTGACGAGGCTTCTATGATAAGCCAGTCGCCCAACCTTATCTTCGGGACAGATGGGGGAGGTTTGCTCGACGACCTTATCCGATTTGTATATAATGGAAAGAATTGTCGCATGATGCTCATTGGCGACCGTGCCCAGCTACCTCCCGTTGGCGAGGAGGAAAGCCCCGCCCTTATGGCGGAGGTGTTGCAAGGCTATGGGATGCACGTGCACGAATGTGACCTCAACGAAGTGCTGAGACAAGGGCAGGAGTCGGGTATTCTATGGAATGCCACGCAGATAAGAAACGGGGGGACAAGAGAGCCCAAAGCAATGATAGACCTGCCCCAAATACGCTTTCAAGGCTTTACCGACATTAAGGTAGTACAAGGCGACGAGCTGATAGAGACGCTGGCCAGCAGCTATTCTCGTGTAGGACTGGACGAGACAATGGTAGTTACGCGCTCCAACAAGCGGGCCAACATCTATAATCAAGGCATCCGCAACCAAGTATTAGGCCGTGAGGAAGAATTAAGTACGGGCGACCAGCTTATGGTGGTAAAGAACAACTACTATTGGGTTGGCCCTCATACCCTCGAGTTCCTCGCCAACGGCGACCGCTGCGTCGTCCGCAAGGTGCGCAATGTTCACGAGCAGCACGGCTTCCGCTTTGCCGAGGCAACGCTGGTCTTTCCCGATTACGACGACTACGAACTAACGGCTACCCTGCTATTGGACACGCTGACCAGTGAGGCACCAGCACTGACCCACGAGCAGCAGGCGTTACTATATAATAAGGTGATGGAGGACTATCAAGACATACCCCGCAAAGCCGACCGCCTGAAAAAAGTAAAGCAAGACAGGTACTACAATGCCCTCCAAGTAAAGTTTGCCTATGCCGCTACCTGTCATAAGACGCAAGGCGGCCAATGGGCCCATGTCTACGTCGACCAAGGCTATATGACAGACGAGATGCTCACCTCCGACTATCTACATTGGCTTTACACCGCCTTTACCCGTGCCACCGAGCAGCTTTATTTGGTCAATTGGCCACGAATGCAGACAACATAAACGGCGGGCATTGTAGCCCACCGTTTAATATGCTGTAAGATGTAGGACGGCTTATCGAACTGTGTAATTTTCGCCTCCAGTTACTAAGCTGCTGACGTTTGCTGATGTCAAAGCAAACTTCTTTCCGTCGGAACCCTCTATCTGGCAATTCTCAAAGGTTACCTGACCATTTGCGAGGTTCTTCAAATCGACCGTAAAGCCTTGCTCGAATACGCAGCCACTGAACGTAGTAGCGGAGCCAGGGATAACGCTCTTGTTATTCTTGTTCGTCGTCGTTCCCGAACCTTTTCTGAATGTCGTACCCGTAAAGGTTACTGAAGCGTAGTTAGCACTGTATTGCGTGGTACCGCGCAAGTCACACTTTGTCACGCTCAGTTTTGCGTTCTGAGGCACATTATTAGCGTCCAAGATGGTGTTCACCACATCATATACCGCCACATTGCTGAGTACAACGTCAGAGGCCTTGTCAAGGTAGATGCCCGCCGTGATGGATGGGTCGCCATTGATGACCAAATCCTGTATCGTTGCGGTATTTTTACCAGTCAGATATACGCCATAGCACTCTGCGGGCGTAGCAGGCTTCTGCACATTGATTGCATAAAGCGCTTTCCCCTCCCGTGTTTCACCGCTAAGGATATAATCAGGATTGTATTTTTCAGCATCCTCATTATCTTTAATATCTTCAGTGCTAATATAAATTCCAGCACACCAGTTCTTACCTTCGGGATAGTACGAAGGAGTACCCGTAATGTGCGACTTCAGTGTAACGCCGTCTGCCCATCCTCCGTATAGTTGTGGGAACCATTGGAGTGGCAATTTATAAATCTCGCCTATAGCACTATCCTCATCCCCAGAACGATCTCTTGTACCCAAGAACACATTACGGTACACATTGTCGTGTATAATCCTCTGTTGGGTAATGCCACAACCACTGAGGCGAGTACCACATATCCAATATTCATTATATAGCGCATTTCTAACGTATGCACCTGTGTTGTATATATCTGCGTTCATTTCATTGATGACAATCGCCACATCGCTGATGGAGCAGTCCTCAACAGTACTATTTCCAAAACAGATACCAAACAAACCTCCAGCAATATAAGTACTCTCCAGCTTCGTATTTATTATATGGCAATTTTTGATGGTTGAAGGTCCTGTTGCACCTATAAGTCCACCTATGTTGGCATCGTTGGAGGGGCTATGTCCAATCTCCGCATAGATTTCGCTATTCTCCAATATGCAGTTCTCCATTTTTATGGTGTGAGTACCATTAGAATAAGCATACCGGCCAACAAAACCACCCACATTCCAACTGGCTTTGATGTCTGCAGCATATAAGCGTAAGTTTTTAATAGTTGCATCATCTGTTGCCGCAGCAATAAACGCACCATTAGAAGGTGGATCGTCGTTACTACGGGTATCAATTTTCAGGTTGCTGATGGTATGTCCCTGTCCGTCAAATTCTCCCTTAAAAGTTCCTTTATGCTCAACACTCGAGCCACCAGTTATTCCATGCCTCATAGAGAATGGTCTAAATGCTTCATCGCCCATCTCTGCTTTCCAATTGATGTCTTTGGTTAGATAGATGGTACATTCGTCATAGGTCCAGGGGTCATTATTATTAAATCTTGCTTCGGTTACTCCGTTATCTATGAATGTTCTCTTATCAATAATAGCATAGACAAATTTCTTGTAGGCATCTAAGTCACCACTAAACCATCCAGGGATGTCCTTTGCTGCTAATGGCTCTCTATTCGAACGGTCAGCAAGCCACTGGAGACCTTTCGCACTTGATACATAGAAATTGAGACCACTTCTAAATGAAGTACCATATTTCGAGTAACCCTCCTTGGCTTGGTAAGCTAAGCCATCAGCAATTTCGCCGTCCCATCCTTGCAGATTTAGGTTATTGAAGTCGCCTGCAAAGTTTTGGTCAAGTTCTACCGTAAAGGTCTCTGTCTTAGTGAAGACGCTACCAATGATGTTGGTACGATAGTTGCGCTTCACGGGAACGTTTGTCAGTCCCTTTTCGAAAGGCATCAGCTCGCTGTCATCTTTGGTCTTAAATTTAATTTCCGTGATGTCCACTACACCATCACCACCGTCTTCGGGCACAAGTATATAGCACATAGAAAGCCATTTGTAACTCTCTGGCTCGTCAGAGTTGCTAAAGGTTCCGTCTTCGTTGGCTTTTACCTTTACTTGAAGGGCTCTATTTTCTTCTTTTATTTCTCTTCCAGATATTTCTGTTAATAGACTTGGAATCGTGGCATACTGATAGTCCGCCGTCGTTCTGCCGTCCATACCGTTGACGACGGCTTTGTCTGCCACCAAATCAAACCTATTACCCACGTAATTGATTGTTATCTTTGATTCCTTGATTGGATAGTTTTCCATAACTGCGTCCCAGTCTTTCTGTGTCGTTCCCACGTTGATTTGGGCCAACGGACGACGCAAGGTAATATCTCTTGTCTGACTGCTCGACAGGTCAGTACTTAACAGATTGTCCGAGAAACAGAACGCATCGCGCAACTCGTCGTTGTTCAACTGGCCTGTTTTCATATCACTCTCTACTACATCATACCTGATGCCGATGTTACGCAGGTTGTCAGTATCGTAGTACGGATTATCTGGAGTATCGGCCCAGAACACGACTCTGTAATCTTTGTCTTTCTCCAATGTAACAGAAATATCTGTTATGGGGAATTGGGCAGCCTCTCTTACTAATCTGTTAGGCCGACCATTGGCTCTCTCAGTAGCTTCGTAGAACGAATAAGGCTCACCCTCTGCGGTGTACACTTCCATTATCAGGTGCGTTGCCCTTGTACCGTCGCTAATGCGAGTATTCTGCGCATTATAGTCGTCACCGCCAATAATATCTGGCGCTCTGCGGCTCGAAGAAGTTTGCATCTG
This sequence comes from Prevotella sp., assembly GCA_022511045.1. GTDB lineage: Bacteria > Bacteroidota > Bacteroidia > Bacteroidales > Bacteroidaceae > Prevotella. The sequence goes on along the minus strand of JAFLSF010000001.1, from coordinate 37,901 downwards.
TCCCTCCAGTCCCAGCGAGAAAGTGACCTTCTGTGTATCGCCCGACGCGCTTGCCATAGACATATCGTCCGAGCACGATGTTGTGAGCATTAGTCCTGCTGCCGCCAACATTCCTAAAATATACTTTTTCGTCTTCATAACCTTGTCCTTATGCTCTTAATTGTTGATTCCATTATATTCCCCATCATTGCCTTCTGTACCGTTATAGTCATCGTCATAAGCACGGTCCAGATTGATTTCGTACTGCTGAGTGACCCACCAGTCTTCATCAAACAAGATGTTTGTACGATAGTTCCGTCTTACTGGTACATTCTGTAAGTCATGCTTAAATTTGTCACAAATGTTGATATTAAGCTCGTCAATTACCGTTCCATAGGTGGTACCGTCCTCTGTTTTGGTTTCGTCATTGGCCAGAATATAGCACATGGAAACCCAGTAGAATTTTTTCTTTTCTGGACCATTTGCAAGATTAAGATTTACATTCAGATAATTGTCTGTTACCGTTTTTTCGTCTAATTCCTCTATCAAAGATGGAATCTTGGCAGGCTGATACTCTACTTTCGTCACATTGTTTTTCACGATGTCATTTGCCCGAACGTCAAACTTTGTGGCGGCATTTTCTATTATCATAGAAGATACGAGCTTTTCTACCTGAGTCTCCTTGTCTATTGGGTCGCCCGTGCCTGTAGTAAGTAAAATATCCCATGCCTTATCTGTCACTCCCACGTTGATTTGCGAGAGGGGTCGCGTCAGCACAATCGTGTGGGCATTGCCAACGGAACTTGCCTTGATGGGATAGGAAACGCAGAAAGCGTCGCGCATCTCATCATTGTTGGCGTGGAAATTGCCACTTTCATCCTTATATTTCACCTCTACTACGGGGAACGCTGACAAGTCATAGTATTTCTCTGCGTCCTTCGACTGCGCCCAGAATACGATTTTGTAGTCCATACCTTTCACCAACTGGCAGGAGAAAGTGAACGGGAACGTTACCGATGCTTTGTAATAAAGAGGGTCATCGGTCGCACTTGAAGAAACGCTTTCTGCTGTAATTCCGTTATCAAATGTGAACGTAGCCTTGTACAGCTTGTTGTTACTATCATAGATAGCAAAATACAGTTCTGTGGCTCTCGTACCGTCACTAAATGTGGTTCCTTCGCCGTCTGCCCTGCGTGCAGACGTGCGTGAACTAACACCTCCCTCAACGCCGACGGAGATGGAGAAGTCCACCAAATCGTTTTGCGACAGATAGGTCTCTGTCTGTTCTTGCGAACACGATGTTGCCAGCAGCATCCCTGCCGCAGCAATCATTCCTAAAAGTTTTGTTTTCATCATGATGTTATTTAAATTTGTTTTATTATTGTTCTGATTTGCTTATACCCACATGTTAAAGTCGCCATTGAACCCGGGGTCCAATCCTACGCCGCCTCCGCTTCCTTCCGGCGGCTCGTCGCCAGTCATGAACGCGCCGTGCATCACGGTATGGTGGTCTCTTCTGAGAGGCACGTCTACGACGGGCGTCATTGCCACCTGCTCGCCATCCTCGTCATAAATTCCTATTTGGACGCGCACGGACGTTCCGTTGCTGTTGAGCAGCACGTAGTCGAAGCCCAGCGACACCTCGCCGGTTGGCAGCTGTGCGAGCTGCGCCTTGAAGGAGAGTCCAGTGGTGGAGTCCACCAGTCGGTCGCTGACTGCGCTGTAGGACACGGGCACGTAGTTGATGTAAAAGAAACGGACGGTGTAGTTCTGCAGGTCTATCTCCGTGACGGCCTTTCCTGCTGCCTTTGCTGCCCGGCGTGCCAGTTCCCGCGTTGTGAACATGGGCAAGTCGTTGGCAATGAACTCGAACTTGGCCTGCGGCCTGCGCATGGTGATGCTGGCTTCGTCCGGCTCTGTCACTTGGGTGGTTTCCCTAAGTGAAACGGTCTGTGAGATTCCGCGATAGCTATCGCGATGGTCGGTGCTGGCGCGGTAGTTGCTCCAGTATTTCAAGTCAATGCTCCTAAAGTCTGCGGCATCGTAATAGGGCTCGTCGCCAGGGTGCTCGGTGAGGTCTGACCAGACGAGAATCTCGTAGTCCCCCGGCTCCAGCTCGATGGTGACATCGCAGTCATAGCCTTCGGCAATGTCGCGTGTAAAGACGAACTCTCGGGCATGGGCGTTTCTGTTGCCCGAGCGGTAGGCTCTGACGATGTATCGCATGGTGCCCTTGCTGCACTTGCCGTCGTAACGGTAGGTCGTAGCGGGGTGTGCCTCGTCCACTCCCTCGCCGTCTGTCAGTAGTTGGCTGACGACGCCCGTCTCTTTGTCGTAGGCGTGTTCCCAGACGTAGAAGTCGGTCTCGTAACGCAGATGCAGGTTCACGGGCATGATGCTCCGAGGCTCCGGCCACTGGTGCACGTCGCAGGCGGCCAGCAAGAGGGCCGTCACGACTACGGCCAGCATAGAGAGGACGTTCTTCATGGTCGGCCTCCTTTCATGTTCCACTTGATTTTTCGGCGTATGTCAAACGAATAGGCCAGCGTGACTGCTGCCTGGTCGAGGCCTACGAACGTTTTCCTATGGTTGTCGACGAGCATTCCGTCCCTCACGTCGGGCGTGTTGTGGAACCTGTCGTAATAGAGGGGATAGACGCCTGCACCAGCCGTGAACTCGAGGCGCCAGCGCTGGCTCTTGCCGAGGAGCGTGCGATAGCCGAAACTGAGGCCGCCGCCGACGGTGGGCGTGGTGCCGTTGTGGTCCTGATAGCGATAGGGACCGTCGAAGGCGAAGTTATAGTAGGAGACGCCGAGGTGGGCACCGGCAAAAAAGCCGTCGTTGGTTGTCGGCGAGAACCAGTAGCGGAACTCGGGCTGACAGCCGAGCATGCGGAACTTGACGGTGGACTTGAAGTAGTCGATGGCCGAATAATACAGGGGCAGCGTGAACGACCAGTGCGGTGCAAGGTCGACCTCGACGGCCAAGTTTGCGATGAGCAGCCCGAGGTCTACGAAGTTGGTCTTGAGGTGCAGGCGGCCTATCCAGATGTCCGGCTCAAGATAATAGTCGCCAAGCGTGGCAGGCGGCGGAGCAGGGGGCAAATTCGGAAAGAGCCGTATGGCGTCGGGCATCTCGATTTTTCGCGCCAGCACAAACTCGGCATCGGCGAAACGGAGGTTGAAGAGGATGGGACTCTTCAGCGACTCCCACGCCTTGCCTCCGTGCATCCTGCGGAGCTTCAGCAGGCGGTGGTCGGTGTGCCTGTCGGCATACCACAGCACGAGGCCCGGCTTCTGGTCGATGACGGCCAGTATCTCGTCGCGGTACTTCAAGTCGGACTTTTCCACCTCCTGTCGGAACTCGTCCCACGTGATGTAGCCATCGCTGGCAGTGACGATGCTGTCAGGCACGTCGATGACGGTGCGGATGAGCTCCTTGAAATGCTCCAGACGGTTGGCACACAGCCACTGGTTGAACTCATAGGGGCCGTCGGGCGATGCCGTGCCGCTGAAACGCACGGCGCGAAGCTCGAGGCGGTCGTCGTCGCGAACCTTGCGCAGGAATTCCTCCATTTCCTTGATTCGCTCGTTGTTGTCGACGAAGGTCGTATCGATGTCTGCTATGTTGATGACATACCTAATCTTGAAATGCTTCCCCTCCCCTTGCGAGAAGGCTACACTCCACGACCAACATAGCAGTAATGCCAGTAGCGCCAAGCCTCTATTATTTCCACGTCGATTGCTATACATTAAGCCTGTTTTTTCTGCGCGTTTCCTTTCCTGTACCTATTAAATAGCACACAAAGTTACGAAATAGTTTGGAAACCAGCAAGAAAAAGGCGTAAATAGGGCGTTATTTCATTATTTTTAACAATGTCGGTCGGCCGCCATCGGTCGTGTCGGGCTTTAAGGTTTAAAGTTTTTTCGCTGTCTCTGGCGACGAAAAGTGGACATTTGGACATTTGGACAATAAGACATTAAGCGTGTTTTTAATGTTACATTAGCTTTTATAATAAACTTTTAATATATATATTATATATATATAATATATATATTAAATTTTCTATCCTTGTAGTGTTCTTGCACCTAAAAATTGGCTTATTGTCCAAATGTCCAATTGTCACAGCCGTCATGTCATTTTTCTTGATTTTGTCAAGAAAAATGACAATATTTTATGCAAATGGGAGCTCGGATGGGGCGCACGGGGTACACAGATGGAAAGCATGGGGTGCGCAGACGGAGCGTATGGCGGGTGCAGACGATGTGCATAGGCCTCGCCCCGACCGAGGCCTATACGCAGTGCCGCTAAGATACGACCGAGGCGCGGCCTTGCGGCTGGCGGGTGTACGGTTTTTGGGCGATGACAGGGAGAAAAAGGGGAAGCCCAACTTTTCGTTAGGCTTCCCGTAGTTGCGGAGGCAGGATTCGAACATGCGACCTCCAGGTTATGAGCCTGGCGAGCTACCAACTGCTCCACTCCGCGATGTTTACTTCGTATGATTGCGCACCCGATGTCTCAAATGCGGGTGCAAAGGTACGACTATTTTTCCAATCGTGCAAGTTTTTTGCAAAGAAATCGCATTTTTTAGGCATTTTACCACTTTTATAGCCAAAATATTTGGTTGTTTGGGAAGTATTCCTTAATTTTGCGCATCACAAAAAACATGTGCAATCAGAATCATTCGGGAAGGCTTAAAGATTATGTCTATATCTAAAACACGCCAGAAGTTAGTAGACGTTGCGCGCCAGCTGTTTGCCAAGAACGGTCTGGAGAACACGACGATGAACGATATTGCCCAGGCGTCGGGCAAGGGTCGACGCACGTTGTACACCTACTTCAAGTCTAAGGAGGATATTTACTACGCCGTCATCGAGGCGGAGCTGGAGCGGCTGTCCGACCAGCTGGACGAGGTGGCTGCCAAGCGCATACCGCCGCAGGACAAGATTATAGAGCTTATCTACCTGCATCTGAGCATGATTCGTGAGACGGTGGTCCGCAACGGCAACCTGCGCGCCGAGTTCTTCCGCAACATCTGGATGGTTGAGAAGGTGCGCAAGAACTTTGACGACGCCGAAATAGAGCTTTTCCGCAAGGTGTTCGACGAGGGCAAGGAGGACGGCGAGTTCGACATTGACAACGTAGACCTCGTGGCGGACATTACGCACTACTGCATCAAGGGGCTGGAGGTCCCCTACATCTACGGCCGCATTGCGCACGGCATGACGGCCGAGGCTACCAAGCCGCAAGTGGCCAAGATAGTCTACAGCGCACTGGGAAAGCGGAAACCGTAGGCGGCGGAGAACAGCGAGGACTGATTTCATTAAAATATTATAAACAAACAGAAAAAGAATACTACTATGGGATTATTACAAGGAAAGACAGCACTCATCACTGGTGCTGCACGCGGAATTGGCAAGGCCATTGCCCTGAAGTTTGCCGAAGAGGGGGCCAACATCGCCTTCACTGACTTGGAAGTCAACGAAGAGACCGAACGCGAGATTGCCGCCCTGGGGGTAAAGGTCAAGAGCTATGCCTCCAATGCTGCCGACTTTGCCCAGACCGAGGAGGTTGTCAATGCCGTCAAGGCGGAGTTCGGCGCCATTGACATTCTGGTCAACAACGCCGGCATCACCAAAGACGGCCTGATGCTGCGCATGACGGAGCAGCAGTGGGATGCCGTCATTGCCGTCAACCTGAAATCGGCTTTCAACTTCATCCATGCCTGCACACCCATCATGATGCGCCAGCGCGGCGGCTCCATCATCAACATGGCCAGCGTCGTAGGCGTTCACGGCAATGCAGGACAGGCTAACTATGCCGCCTCGAAGGCCGGGCTTATCGCCCTTGCCAAGTCCATTGCGCAAGAGATGGGTCCGAAGGGAATCCGCGCCAACGCCATTGCACCGGGCTTCATCGAGACGGCCATGACGGCACAGCTGCCCGACGAGGTGCGCGAGGAGTGGAAGAAGAAAATCCCCCTGCGTCGCGGCGGACAGGTGGAAGACATCGCCAACGTGGCCACTTTCCTAGCCAGCGACCTCGCCAGCTATGTCAGCGGACAGGTCATTCAAGTGGATGGCGGCATGAACATGTAATCCATGCGAGTTATATACGAAGATAACCATCTCATTGTTGTTTGTAAGGAAAGTGGGGAGATCGTCCAGGGAGACAAGACCGGCGACCGCCCCCTTTCTGATATGGTGAAAGACTACATCAAGGAGAAATACCAAAAGCCCGGGGACGTATTCTTGGGCGTGGTGCACAGGCTGGACCGCCCCGTCTCAGGGCTGGTGGTATTTGCCCGCACATCGAAGGCACTGGCCCGCATGAACCGTATGTTTGCAGAGGGCGAAGTGCACAAAACCTACTGGGCAATCGTCAGCGGACAGCCACAGGAAGCACGAGAGGACGGGAAAGACGCCACGAGGACGGCGTGGAACGAGCTGACCCACTGGCTCACACGCAACGAGAAACAAAACAAGAGCTATGCCTACGCCCGTGAGGCTCCCAACGCCAAGAAAGCGGTGCTGCGGTACAGAGTGATAGGCTCATCTGAACGCTACCGGCTGGTGGAGGTCAACCTGCTGACGGGGCGCCACCACCAGATACGCTGCCAGTTAGCGGCCATCGGCATGCCCATCAAAGGCGACTTGAAGTACGGCGCAAAACGCAGCAATCCCGACGGGAGCATCTCGCTGCTGTCGCGTAAGGTCACGTTCACGCACCCCGTCTCGAAAAAAAACATAGAAATCACCGCTCCCCTGCCCGACGACAAACTTTGGCAAAGTTTCAAAATAAAGGAAGATTGTTAGCGGCCGATTGACAATTATTATGTACTTTTGCAACGGATTCTCTGGAAGATAAGATGAAGAAGGTTTTCTGGTGGACGTTAGGCCTCTTGCTAAGTCCCGTCTTGCTGTTCGTGATATTGGCAATAACGCTTTATCTGCCCCCCGTTCAGAATTGGGTGGTAGACAAAGTGGCCGCCTACGCCTCAGAGGAAACGGGCATGCAAATCAGCATAGACCACGTAGCCTTGTCATTCCCCTTAGACTTGGCCGTCGACAACGTCAGCGTCATCAAAGAACAGGACACCGTTGCCGACGTCAAGCGCGCCATCGTCGACGTGCAGCTGCTTCCCTTGCTCACCGGCAAGGTGGTCGTCAACGAACTGGAGGTCACCAACACCCGACTGAACACCAGCGACCTGATAGCGGCAGCCCGCATCAAGGGACAGTTCGCCCGACTCTTTGTGACAAGCCGAGGCATTGACTTGGGCAAAGAAACGGTAGAGCTGAACGGAACACGCCTGGAAAATGCCCGGCTGGACATCCAGCTAAACGACTCAGTGCCAGAGGACACGACAAAATCGGAAAACCGCTGGAGGATACACGTCGACGAGGCAACCATCGCACAATCTGAAATGACGCTCCACATGCCTGGAGACTCCATGAGCGTCCATGCCCGCATGGGGGAATTGAAAGCCCATGAAGCATGGATTGACTTAGGGACGGAAACCTACACCGTAGAGCGCGTGGACTGGACGAAAGGAACAGTACGATACGACCAAAACCACGAGCCAGCCACCGAGGGACTGGACTTGAACCACATTGAACTGACAGACATTGACGTAGGCATTGACTCCATTTACTACCACGACCCGACCCTGCGCCTACAGCTGCGAACAGTGTCGATGAAGGAAAAGAGCGGGCTGGAAATAAACAACGTGACTGGTGCGGTTATCATGGATGACGGCATCATTAAGCTGCCACAAATGAAACTGACAACGCCCGACGGGCTTGTTGACGTTGCCCTCGACATGCCGCTCTCGCTGACAGACGACCTAAATCCTGGCAGCATGCAACTGCGATTGGATGCACAATTAGGCAAGCAAACGCTGTTGCCATTCTTGGAGATGTTCTCCAAAGAAATTGCGCAGCAGTGGCCCAACCAGCCACTGAGCGTGAGCGGAACCGTTCGCGGCAATATGCAGCACATGAAACTGGACGACATCCGTATTGCGCTGGCGGGGGCTTTCCGAGCTACTGCAAGCGGCGTCGTAGCCCGTCTGGACAATCCAAAGAAACTGGATGCGGACGTCAAATTTATGGCTCAGACGCAGAACCTGAATTTCTTGATGACGATGCTGCCGCGCGAACAACGCCAAAACCTACGGCTGCCACCCATATCGGCACAAGGCAGCGTGAGGGCACACGGCGGCCAATACTCGGCCGACATTACCGCCCACGAGGGGAAAGGCACCATCAAGGCTAAGGGTTCCATCAATGCTGACATCATGCGATATAACGCCGATGTGAGCATCCACGACTTGAACATTCATCATTTCATGCCTAACGACTCCATCTACACGATTTCGGCCGACGTCACGGCCAATGGACAAGGCACAGATTTCCTGTCGCCAAAAACCACGATGGAGGCGGACGCAACCATCCACCAATTAGGCTACGGACAATGGAGCCTGGACAACATTACGGCCAAGGCCCGTGTTAAAAACGGACATGCCATTGCTAACATTGACAGCCGCAATCCGTTGGTCAACGGACGGGTTTGCTTGGATGCCTTGCTAAATACCCGAGAACTGAACGCCACCGTGACGGCTGACGTAAACAAGGTAGACTTACAGAAGATGCTCCTCACAGAAGACCCTCTGAGCATAGGGCTCTGCGGGCATATTGACCTCACATCGGACATGAAGCTGTCGCACAGCGCAAGCGGCCTTATCAGCGACATCATCCTCAGAGACTCCAGCAGAACTTTCCGCGAGGAGTTCATCGGGCTGCACCTCAAGACCGATGCCGACACAGTGTTGGCACGCATCCAAAGCGGCGATTTTATTGTTATGTTTGATGCAAGCGGCGACTATGAGCGGTTGTTCAATCAGTTGAGTATATTGGGCGACTCTGCTGCGGCACAGATAGACAAAAAGACCATCGACCAGCCAGCACTGCGCCAGTTGCTACCAACCATGAAGCTGCATGTGGAAAGCAAGCAGGACAATCCTATTGCAGCGTTGCTCAAGAACAGTCAGGGGGTAGATGTTAAAGAGATGGTGCTGGACATGACGACTTCCGTAGAGACGGGTGTCAACGGCAATGGGTATATCCATGCGCTGACGGTCAGTGACATGCGGCTCGACACTATCAACTTCCAATTGACACAACGCAAGCACCGCTTGTCGTTCGGCGGGCAGATACGCAACAACAAACGTAATCCGCAATTCGTGTTTAACGCCTTGTTCGATGGCGTGTTGCAGGAGCGAGGAGCCACGATGGGCGTTCGCGTCTACAACGCCGAGGAAAAGATGGGGCTGCGACTGGGCATGCAGGCCGAAGTGGTAGACAGTGGCTATAAACTGCGCCTCATGCCAGAGCGTCCAACACTTGGTTTCAAAGAGTTCAACCTCAATAAGGATAACTTCGTCTTTTTAGGCAGAGACAACAGGGTAAGGGCTAAGATTGACCTCATTGCCGACGACGGTACGGGTATGAAGGTCTACTCCAACGAGCAGGACCAGACAGTTTTGCAGGATTTGACCGTCAGCCTCCATAAAATCAATCTGAACGAGATGACTGCCGTCATCCCTTATGCTCCACGCATGGCGGGTGTTATGAATGGCGACTATCACATTGTGCAAGATGCCGAAGGACATATTTCGGTGGTGAGCGAGATGGCTGTGCGCAACATGGCTTACGAGGGCTCACCCATTGGCCACGTCAGCACGGAACTGATGTATCTGCAGAAAGAGGACGACACCCATGCTGTCATGGCTCGCCTGATGAAAGACGACGAGGACATCGTCCTGCTGGATGGTACTTACTACGATGCGGGGGAAGGTTCGCTGGACGTAAAGATGCAGTTGACTCAGCTGCCACTGTCAATGGCCAACGGCTTCATTGCCGACCAGTTATTTGCCCTCAAAGGCTATGCAGACGGCGAACTAAGTGTCCAGGGACCGCTATCTCGTCCGCTGGTCAACGGCGAAATCCTGCTTAGCTCCTCTACCATCGAGAGTGACCCATATGGCGTCACGCTCCGCCTTGACGATGACCCAGTACGCATTGTCAATTCCAATCTGTTGCTGGATAACCTCACACTCTATGCGTACAACAAGAACCCGCTGAACATACAAGGAAACGTGGACTTCAGTAATCTGGATAGGATTATGATGGATGTACGTATGAAAGCACAGAACTTCCAGATTATCGGCACGAAAGAACATGCCAAGAGCGTAGCCTACGGCAAGGCCTTTGTGGATATATATGCCTCCATGCAAGGACCTCTGAGCCGACTGAACATGCGCGGACGGCTGAATGTGCTAGGTACTACGGATGTGAGCTACATCCTGCGAGACACTCCCTTGACCACCGACAACCAGTTAGAGGCTTTGGTCAAGTTTACCGATTTCACTGACACCACGCAGACTGTTATCGAACGCCCAGCACTGACGGGCTTCCGCATGGATATGACAGTCGACGTGTCGAAGGGAGCACACATCATAGCCTATCTCAATACCGACCATTCCAACTACATTGACTTGTTAGGCGGTGGCACTTTGCGTATGCTTTACAGTCCTGCCGACAACTTGCAACTGACGGGTCGCTATACGCTGCTGAACGGCGAGATGAAGTATGCCTTACCCATCATTCCACTAAAGACTTTTACTATACAAGACGGCTCTTACGTGGAATTCACGGGACAACCCATGAATCCTACGCTGAACATCACAGCCACAGAGCGCACACGAGCCACCGTGACGGGCTCGAATGGCGTGGCTCGAAGTGTCGATTTTGACTGTGGTGTACAGATTACAAAGACGCTCAGCGATATGGGATTGCAATTTACGCTTGATGCTCCAGAGGATATGCAACTGCATAGCGAACTGCAGTCAATGGGTGCCGAGCAGCGCGGGAAACTGGCTGTCACCATGCTGACTACGGGCATGTATCTGGCTGACGGTAACACCAAGCCCTTCTCCATGAACTCTGCCCTTAGTTCATTCCTCAGTTCGGAAATCAGCAGTCTAACAGGTAATGCTCTGCGAACCTTAGACCTCTCCTTCGGTTTGGATAACTCTACCGATGCCTCTGGCGAATCGCATACAGACTATTCATTCAAGTTCTCCAAGCGTTTCCTAAACAACAGGTTGAAAGTTATTGTTGGCGGAAAGGTGACATCAGGGGCCGATATGCCTGGTGGACGCAACCAGTCGTTCTTCGACAATGTTTCTATGGAGTATCGTCTGGACGATTCAGCAACCAAGTACCTTGATTTATTCTTCGAGAACAACAGCTATGACTGGCTGGACGGCTATACGCAGAAATATGGCGGAGGTTTCATCTGGCGCCGTACACTGCAAAAGTTCACAGACATATTCCGCTTTAAAGACCTCAAGCCCCAGCCATTCAAAAAAACTGATACCCATGAAACGAAATAAGCTATTCTCTTGTCTCCTGTTGTCTATTGTTTCTTTCTTCGTCGTCTCATGTTCTATGACAAAGAACATACCAGAGGAAGACCAATTGTTTACTGGTTTGAAAAACATTGTCTATCTGGATGCAGAGCAGAACGACCACCTCATCACTACACAGGAGGAAGTAGAGGCAGCTTTAGCAACGGCACCCAACGGTTCGCTGTTTGGCAGTAGCTACTACCGCATGCCGTTCTCGTGGGGGGTCACCGTATGGAACAAATATGCTAACAAAGAGACTGGCTTTGCCCGCTGGATGACCAAAACATTCGGCAAGCAACCCATACTGATGTCGTGGGTCAATCCAGAGTTGCGTGCAGGTGTAGCCCGTACGGTATTGCGCAATAATGGCTATTTCAATGGACAAGTAAGCTATGAAACCATCACACAGAGAAATCCTAAGGAAGCCAAAATACAGTACACCGTCAAACCTGGCCACCTCTACACTATCGACAGCATCGCCTATTTAGGCTATCCTACCGAGGCCGACAGCATGATACACGCCACGTTGGACGAGGCTGTCATTCATCGTGGCGACCCTTTTGTGGCGGCTAACCTCGACAACGAACGACAGCGCATCAGCACGTTGTTGCGCAACAACGGCTACTACTATTATCAGCCTGAGTATGCTTCTTATCTGGCCGACACTTTTTTGATTGACGGGAAGGCGCAGTTGCGCCTTCAGTTAGCCAGCGGAATATCCGTGCGTGCCAAGCACAAATGGTATATTGGGCGCATTGCCATCAATATGCGTAACTCGTATATGGAGCAACCAACCGATTCGCTGCAGCGCCGTTTCCTCACTATCCGTTTCTCTGGCAAGAAGCCACCCATCCGTCCCCGCGTGATGTTAGCCGACATGAAGTTACAGCCGCGCAAGCCCTACAGTTACGATGACTATCTGGAAACCTCTAACAAAATCAATGCTTTGGGACTTTTCTCGTCTACCCAGTTCCAGTTTACGCCACGTGACAGCTCGGCTCTATGTGACACGCTTGACCTTACGCTCAACTGTACTTTTGACAAGCCCTGGGACTTCTATATTGAGACGGACATCAATGCCCGCACCATCGGACGCGTAGGCCCCGAGTTGAAGATGGGTGTCACCCGCCGCAATGCCTTTCGTGGTGCCGAGAAAATTGACATCAACATACATGGTTCTTACGAATGGGCCACCAGTAACGGCTCGTCTATGAATAACTATGAATACGGTGCAGATGCTTCAGTGGAGTTTCCGCGTCTCATTGCACCCTTCATCTCCAATAGAATGTTTCGCCGCGACAAGACTGGCCGTCTCCGCCGTCGGCGTATGTTCTATTCCACACCCTCTACACTTGCCAAGTTAGCTACTAATATCATCTATCGCCCAGGGTATTACAAAATGCACGTAGTGAGCGGCGAGTGGACCTACCGCTGGCGCACCTCCGAGTCCAGCCGTCATGAGTTTTCTCCACTCACGGTGAAGTATCAGTTTATGAACAGCCATACCAGCGAATTCGATGCCGTGATGATGGAAAATCCCTATCTGCGCACGACCATGCAGGACTATTTTATCCCTGAGATGCGCTACACTTACACCTACACCAGTCCCTCGCGGCGGCTACACCCGATTCACTGGGAGACTACCATTGCCGAGTCTGGCAACGTTGTGGCACTCTACGACGTTGCGATGGGGAAGAAGTGGAACGACAAGGACAAACTAATGTTCAAAAATCCTTACTCGCAGTTCCTCAAACTCGAAACCGACTTTAGCAAGACGTGGACGCTGGACCGCAAATCAACACTTGTAGCCCACGTCAATGCTGGCATTATTTATGCCTACGGCAACAGCAACTGGATTCCCAACAGCGAAATGTTCTATGTAGGTGGTGCCAACAGCATCCGTGCTTTCTCTGTTCGCGCCATCGGTCCAGGCAGTTTTCCTGGCGTTGGGAACAAGGCTTATTCTTATCTCATGCAAAACGGCGATATGAAATTTGTAGTAAACCTCGAGTACCGCCGCCAAGTTTTTGGAAGCCTTTATGGTGCAGTATTCCTTGATGCAGGCAACATTTGGAATTTGCGCAATGATATGGGCGGCTATAATCAGAACACACAATTAGCCGAACAAGGTAAGTTCCGATTGAAAGATATGGCACGCCAGATGGCCGTAGGAACGGGAGTAGGCTTGCGCTACGACCTCGACTTCCTCGTTCTGCGTCTTGACTGGGGATTCGGGTTGCACGTACCTTACGATACCGACAAGTCTGGCTACTTCAATGCCCGTACTTTCAAAGGCGACCAGACACTACACTTTGCCATTGGCTATCCGTTCTAAGCATTAGCCGCCACAATACCTAACAGAGACCTATCCATGCAAACATTTCGCGATAAAAAGCCACTTTCTTTTCAAACGATAGTGGATAGGCGCGCGACGACGAGGGGAGGCGGTACAAATTCACTTGCCGACCATCACCATTAACTACTGCAGGAATGGGAACGAAAGCACCAACCTTTGGACTATCTGTTATGTTAAAGTATTGGCAAAGTGTATCTGTTGCCTTCTTGCCTGTGGTGACGACTATCTCGCAATGAGACAATTGTTGCAGGAGGGCACGAATATCGGTAGGCTCAACCACCTCTAAGAACTCGTCGGCAGCATTGTCCTTCAAACGACGCACGGCACATGCGGTATCAAAGAATGCGATACCTTTCTTTTGGCAGAACGCCACAATTTCCTTCAGTCTAAACGCTTTGGCATTGGTACATACAAAATGGTTGCGGTTGCCGAAAAACACCTCACCCTCTATCCGCCAATGGTCGTTAATGAAGTTCGGGTAATAAAAGTTCATGCACCACCGCTTACGCTGGGGAGGGAAACTACCCAAGAACAACACCTTTGCATTTGAGGGCAAAAACGGGATGAGCGGGTGATACTCCACACCGTCTGCACTCTTCTCAATATTGTCAATATTTAGGTACTCCGATTGCAAATCCATATTCCACTCTTTCATCGCTATCGTCATTTGTGCTTGCTGACAGGCATCGCCATCCATTGCTTTCTTTCTGTCTCTGTCATTTTCTCAATGGCATAGCGTAACGTGGTGCGGGGCATTTCGTGAACATGCTGGCGCAGGAACTCGCGAAGCAGGTCCATTGACACACGCTTACCCATTTCACGCAGCATCCACCCTACGGCTTTGTGCATCAAGTCGTGAGGGTGTAGCAACAGCATCTCAGCATAGCGCAAACACCACGACGGGTCGCCCTGTTGCGTAGTCTTCCACGTACAAACCATACTCATACGTTGCCGCCAGAGGTTTCCACTTTGAGCAAGTTCGTCTAATAGCCGCCACTTGTATTCTTCCGTTCCGTTGCCCAGTTTTGTAGGCAGGAGCAGCCAATGACCCAAGATTTTCGGAGCCGAAAGGTCTACCAAGTCCCAATTATTAGCTCGCTCGGCATATTCCAAGTAAAGTAGCAGTATCTCGTCGCGCTTGCGAATGGCTTCAACATCATCCACAAGGCGTTTAGCTGCCAAACGCTCAAATCTCATCGCCAATATCAAGAACCCACAGAGCCGCACTTCATGCCACTTAGACATCAGCAATTCTGGGACTTCGCTCAGCGACACGTCTTTTGCTTGTCGGGCCACCTCTCGTGTCTGCGGCACTCGCACCCCCAAGAAATCGTCACCGTAACCGTATTCGCCACGTTCAGTCTTAAAGAAACGCATCAACACCTCACGCTGTTCGTCATCTCGCAACGCCTCTAAGCAGTCAATAATCTCCCTTGCCGTAGTCATATCCTTATTGATAATCAAATGCTTATTCATGATGTTCGCAAAGATACAATATTTTCTGCTACCCTCCATACGTCTTGATACGTTTTAATACGATTTAACGTAATTACCAGTTCTCTTATTCTCGCTAAAATCAAGCATAAGGCTCGCCATTAACGAGGCCTATTCTCACAAGCATTGAGGCCTATACTCAAGGGCGACGAGGCCTATACTCGTTGGCGGCAAAATAGAGCCTCGTTTTTACACTGAATCATATTCCATCAAACGGTTGCATGCAAAGACATAAATTGTGTACAACTCAAGATAAGGAATATTACATCTCTGCATCCAAGTTTAACTTTGATTGGCAGCATCGCTGGAAATTAAAAAAAGTGAATTTATTTTGTATTTCACACGATTTGCACTATCTTTGCAATCAACTAAACAACAATACCTAACGACACGTAATATGGGAAAAGGTGTAATGCTGCTAATAGGAGCAGGCCAAATAGGAATGGCGATAGCCCGTCGTATGGGTTACGGGATGAAAATCATCGTCGGTGACAAACGTAAGGAGAACGCTGAGGTGATTGCAAAAATATTGAGTGAGGCTGGTTTCGACACCGTTGCCGTAGAAACGGATATTGCCTCACGTGAATCCATTCAAAGCATGATAGCCTGCGGACACATGTATTTATGTAACAAGTGGTATCGTAATGGGTATGATAGGTGGAGGTATTCTCAGCAAAATGAGACTTGAGAGGTTGCTCACGCCTTGGGTCAAGCAAATTCAGGAACAATCTGTTAACGAAACAGAGAAATGGAATGTAGAGAAAGTTCCATTCGTCCAGCGCTTTCCTCTCATCCTTCGCGATGCATGGGACATTGTTCGAGGTGTGTTCTTCTATATCATTATTGGTATTTCCATTGGTGCTGGTATTCATGGTTTTGTGCCCGATGAATTCTTCGCACAATGGATGGGTGCTGATAACTGGTTTGCCGTACCAGCCTCTGTTATTCTCGCGGTACCAATGTATGCCAATGCTGCAGGCATTGTTCCAATAGTACAGGTATTTGTCACCAAAGGAATACCCATTGGTACAGCCCTTGCCTTTATGATGGCCGTCGTAGGTTTATCCATTCCTGAGGCAACCATGCTCAAGAAAGTTATGACTTGGCGACTGGTAGGCATTTTCTTTGGGGTCACAACATTGATTATCACAGCTTTAGGATACCTATTTAATATTATATTGTAAAACTATCTATGTGATTATGACGTTCTTTGAGAAATACTTGACACTATGGGTAGCGTTGTGCATTGTAGTAGGCATTGCTATTGGACAGCTCCTGCCCGCTATCCCCGAAACACTTGGGCGATGGGAGTATGCAAATGTGTCAATACCGATTGCGGTATTGATATGGTTGATGATTTACCCGATGATGCTCAAGGTCGACTTCCAGAGCATACGCAATGTGGCGCGCCAGCCTAAAGGCATCGTCGTGACCTGTGTAACCAACTGGCTCATCAAACCGTTTACGATGTTCGGCATTGCGTGGGTATTCTTCTTTGTGGTGTTCCATACATGGATTCCCATCGGCCTTGCCGACGAGTATCTGGCTGGGGCTGTATTGCTTGGGGCAGCACCGTGTACGGCTATGGTCTTTGTCTGGAGTTATCTTACAAAAGGCGATGCCGCCTATACGCTAGTACAGGTGGCAGTCAACGACTTGATTATCCTTGTGGCGTTTGCTCCAATTGTAGCTTTGTTACTTGGTATCGGTGGAGTCGTCGTGCCGATGGATACGCTCCTGCTGTCCGTCCTGTTGTTTGTGGTCATCCCGTTGACCGCTGGTGTCGTTACTCGCCTTGTGGTTGTCCGTCGTCGTGGCGTAGACTACTTCAACAGTGTCTTTGTTCATAAGTTTGACAATATCACAATACTTGGACTCCTTTTGACACTCGTCATTTTGTTCTCATTCCAAGGCGAGACTATTTTGTCGAATCCTGCGCATATCGTCTTGATTGCTGTACCGCTCATTTTGCAGACCGTCTGTATTTTCTTTGTCGCTTATGGCTGGGCAAAATGGTGGAAGCTACCCCATTCGATTGCCGCACCAGCTGGCATGATTGGTGCAAGCAATTTTTTCGAGTTAGCCGTAGCAGTGGCCATTTCACTGTTCGGTTTGCAATCGGGGGCTGCGCTGGCTACGGTAGTCGGCGTATTGGTGGAGGTACCAGTCATGCTGACGCTCGTCCGTATCGCCAATGGTACGAGGCACTGGTTCCACAAGTAAGGCTTGCTTGAAAAAGCAAAAATCTTTTGGCTTTTTACTCGCTTATTTGTACCTTTGCACACGAAATATAAGGAGTAAACGTTATGAAGAACTGGAAATTATGGTTGCCAGACGTCTTAGTGGTCGTCTTGTTTGTCACAATATCTTTTGCCTATTTCTTTCCTGCCGACATTGAGGGCAGAATACTGTATCGCCATGATGCGTCGGCGGGACGTGGAGCGGGACAGGAGGCTATGGAATATTACCAACGAACGGGAGAGCGGACACGCTGGACGAATGCGTTGTTTGGCGGTATGCCAACCTATCAGTTATCGCCGTCGTACCACAGCACGGAATTGTTGTCTGAGGCTACAAAAACCTACCATCTTTGGCTGCCCGAGAATGTGTGGTATGTATTTGCCTACTTATTAGGCTTTTACATTCTGCTTCGCGCCTTTGATTTCCGCCAACACTTGGCGGCATTAGGGGCTATTGTCTGGGCTTTTTCCAGCTATTTTTTCATCATCATTGCCGCAGGACACATTTGGAAGGTAATGGCGCTGGCCTACCTTCCCCCGATGATTGCTGGTGTGGTGCTGGCTTTCAGAGGAAAATACTTATGGGGTATGTTGGTAACCGCAGTCTTTGGTGCCTTTGAGGTGCTGGCCAACCATGTCCAGATGACTTACTACTACTTGTTTGTCATCTTAGCAATGGTGGTAGCTTTCTTCATAGACGGCCTGCGCAAGAAAGAGTATAAGCATTTGTTAAAAGCAACTGCTGCCTGCTTGGGAGCGGCGGCTATTGCCGTTTGTCTGAACCTGTCGAACCTCTATCATACGTGGCAGTATAGCCAAGAGTCTATGCGTGGCAAAAGCGAATTGGTGAAACAAAATGCGGAGAATCAGACCTCAAGCGGATTGGACCGCGACTATATCACGCAATGGAGCTATGGCATTGACGAAACGTGGACCCTACTGATACCCAATGCCAAAGGCGGCTCACACCATATTCATTTAAATGAGCAACAAGAGGCCATGAAGAAGTGTGACCCAGAGCTGGCCGATTATGTGGGTCAGTGGTATCTGTACTGGGGTGACCAACCTTTTACGGCAGGCCCCGTCTATGTCGGCGCTTTTGTGCTGATGCTATTCTTCCTCGGTTTATTCATTGTAAAGGGACCCATGAAGTGGGCGCTATTGGCGGTTACCGTTCTTAGCATCTTGTTGTCGTGGGGACATAATTTCATGCCGATGACAGACTTTTTCATCGACTACGTGCCCATGTATGCCAAATTCCGTACTGTTTCGTCAATACTGGTCATTGCCGAATTTACCATCCCACTACTGGCTATGCTGGCACTGAAAGAGTTTATTAAGAGAAGAAAGGAAGGCGAAGGAGTGCCCTTGAAGTACGTATGGATTTCCTTTGCTTTGACGGCTGGTTTCGCAACCTTGTTTGCCCTAATGCCCGCCGCCTTCTTCGACTTCACTTCATTTGCAGACGTACAACAATTGAGAAGTATGTTGCCAGAGGAGTATCTATCGCAGTTCCTCGAGAACATTGCCAAGGTACGACTTGCTGTCTTTACCGCCGACTGCTGGCGCACCGTACTGATAGTCTGCATTGGTACCGCTATTCTACTGGCCTATAGGTACAAGAAGTTGCAAACTTCATGGATGGTCGGACTGCTTTTAGTCTTATGCCTGATAGACATGTGGCAGGTAAACAAGCGCTATCTGAATGACCAAATGTTTGTATCGGCCAACCTACGTGAGGCTCCAATGCCAAAATCGGATGCCATTGAGCACATTCTGAAAGACACCTCTTTGGACTATCGAGTGTTAAACCTTGCCTCAGACACCTTCAACGAGAACGAGACGTCATTTTATCTAAAAAGCATCGGCGGTTATCATGCGGCCAAACTTCGTCGCTATCAAGAACTGGTTAACGCCTATATACAGCCAGAAATCAACAAGTTTGGGCGCGCATTTAACGAGGCGTTAGGGGATATGAAAGCTATCAATGGCGATAGTATATTCCCCGTATTGAACATGCTCAACACCAAGTACATAATCGTACCTTTACAGAGTGGAAAGCTTCATTTGGAGAATCCCTACACTTACGGAAATGCGTGGTTTGTAGACCATTTGTATTATGTAAGTACCGCCAATGAAGAACTGGACAAGATTGGACAATTGGCACTACGCCATGAAGCCGTAGCAGACAAGAAATTCGAGCCACAATTAGGGAAGGCCATAGAGCAAGACACGCTGAGTGTAGTGCGACTGAAAGCCTATGAGCCCAACCTACTGACCTATGAGGTTAACTCGGGCAAAGGCGGAGTTGTGGTATTTTCAGAGATTTACTATCCTGGCTGGACGGCAACCATAGACGGCGAAGAACAAGAATTAGGACGCGTAAACTATGTACTAAGAGCTTTACAGGTGAAGCCTGGAAAGCACGAAATAGTACTAAGCTTCACCCCAAAGAGCATTACCCACACAGAGACCATAGCTTATATGGCCTATGCCGTGTTGGTGATTATATTACTGATAGTGCTGTGGATGGAGATTCGCCGTCGTCGCTGACAATGTGATAGCGGACGTAGGAGCGATGACCATACCAGACAATAACTCCCAAACATAATAGTGGGATAATGAATGACACGTTGGTACTGGGCAATCCAAGTATAGAAACGCGCTGCTGGATAATAAGTGCCTGAATAAGCGGGAAGAAAGACCCGCCAAGAATGGCCATGATGAGACCTGCACCAGCAATCTTGATGTTCTCGACAGGCACGTCCAGAAGGGCTATACCATAAATGGTGGGGAACATAAGCGACAAGCAGGCACTGACAATAACCAGACAATAGACTCCATTGCGGTCGGAGAACAAGATAATACCCAAGATGGTTGCACAGCCAATAATAGCCAATGTGGACAAAATGCGGCTGGCAGGGAAATAACGCATAAGGCTGGCGCAAACAAAGCGCCCTGCTGCAAAGAATATTAGCGCTATTGCATTATATTTCTGCGACAGGACCTCTGCGGCCTGTTCCGTCATGCCCTCTGCAGTGAATACACGCGTACCATATTGTATAATAAACGTCCAACAACATACTTGGGCACCAATATAAAAGAACTCGGCAATCACTCCCTCCCGATAAGGCTTTTGGCGAAGCAAATTCTTCAAAGTATTCATAGTTCCCTGCTTGGTATGGATGTCCATATTCTTAGGCATCTTCATCAAGGCTACCAGCACTAACATAATGATAACTATAGCTCCGATGAAAATATATGGCTGAATGAGAATGCCCAAATCGCTGTCTTTGATACTCTCAAACTGCTGCAACGGCAGACGTTGACGAAGATGCGACTCAACAGGGGTGAGGTGAGAGTGAACGTCAATAGCCACCAACATACCTACCACTGAACCCAAGGCATTGAATGCCTGAGTAGCATTCAAGCGCTGGATAGCAAAACGCTTGCTGCCCAGCGTATAAATATAAGGATTACAAGCGGTCTCTAAAAACGACAGGCCGCAAGTTAGGATAAAATAGACCATAAGAAATGGATAGAAGTCACCTATCATACGAGCAGGTATAAAGGCTAAAGCACCTAAAGCGTATAATCCCAGTCCGACAATGACACCCAACTTGTAACTATACTTCTGTATAAACATAGCAGCAGGGAAAGCCAAACAGAAATATCCTAAATTAAACACTACAGGTACCAGCGAAGCCTCAGCCGTACTGATGCAGAATATCTTAGAGAAAGCATTGACCATTGGTGTGGTAACATTATTGGCAAAACCCCATAAAGCAAAACAGGCTGTAATAAGTAGCCACGCCATCAGATACTTCTTCTTGTCAATATAAAAAAACTTCTCTCTTACCATAGGTTACTAAATCAATCAAATTAGTTAAATTAGTTATTTGGGTGCAAAGATAGAAAATAATTATGAATTATGAATTATGAATTATGAATTATTTCGTATCTTTGCACTGAAAATACATCATAATTCATGAAAAAACTATTATCATTGCCGCCTAACTTGGTAGAATGTTTTCATGACGTGACGGGTCTGTCGCACGAGGAATACTTTTGTGCTAATGACCCCATAGGTCACAAGTTAGGCTCTGGCGGAGGTACCACTTGGCTGCTTCAGCAGGCTAAAGATTGGCTGAAAGGCGAACGAAATATTATCATACATGCTGGAGGGCAAAGTAAACGACTACCAGCGTATGCTATCAGCAGCAAAATACTCACTCCTGTGCCCGTCTTCCGTTGGGAACGGGGGCAACGGTTGTCACAGACTCTGCTTGACCTGCAACTTCCCCTCTATGAGCGTATTATGGAACAAGCGCCCAAGAGTCTGCGGACGATGATTGTCAGTGGCGATGTCTATATCCGTGCTGCCGAGCGCATTGGACAGGTTCCAGAAGCCGACGTAGTATGTTATGGTTTATGGCTTGATGCCTCCATAGCCAAAGATCACGGCGTATTTGTTAGCGACCGTCGCACTCCTGAGGTACTCAAGCAGATGCTGCAAAAACCCAGCGTCGAGACGCTGGCCAATATACAAAAGGACCATTTCTATTTAACAGACATCGGTATCTGGCTGCTTAGCGAGAAGGCAATCAGACTACTGATGAAACGTTCAGAGGATACAGAAGCATCCAACAATTCCAGCCAATCATACGCTCCTCTCAAAGAGTATGACCTTTATTCAGAATTCGGCTGTGCCTTAGGAGCAGAACCCACCATTGAAGACCCCGAATTGCATGAATTGTCTGTAGCCATCGTCCCGCTGCCAGATGGTGAGTTCTATCATTTTGGAACCTCACGTGAGATGATTTCCTCAACGTTAGCCATTCAAAACATCGTCAACGACCAGCGCGACATTATGCACCATGACCGCAAACCCCATCCCAGCATCTTTGTACAGAACGCTCAGATTGGGTGCCGCTTGACAGAACAGAATTATAACATCTGGATAGAAAATAGCTATATTGGGGAAGGTTGGACTCTGACCCATGACAATGTTGTTACGGGTGTTCCACAGAATGACTGGAACCTAACGCTACAGCCAGGCGAATGTATTGACGTAGTACCTGTTAGCGAAACAGACTACGAGGTTCGACGCTACCATATTGACGACCGTGTGGATAGCAGCCTATTAGCTACAAAGGCTAATTTACGGCGTTTATTTGACCAGCGTATGGTACTAACACGTCAAAGTTGGCCAGCATTGGCGAAGAATTGGCAGCATAGCGTATTCTACCAATTGGACCTTGACGATGCTTCCAAGCAGTTTCAAAAATTGAAATTGCCGTTACCAGCTCCATTACCTGATAATGCTCCATTACTGACCCGTATTCATGATGCGATGTTCCGCGACAACAGCGAACGAGCATTCTCACTACTACGAGAGGGATTGACGGAAAGCGTACTGTCTGAGCGTCAGTCTCCCAAATGTTCTGTTTATCCAGATCAGATAGTATGGGGACGGTCGCCAGTACGTATTGATTTGGCTGGTGGCTGGACAGATACCCCACCCTATTGTCTAATGGAAGGAGGACGAGTTATTAACATTGCTATTGAACTGAATGGACAACCTCCCTTGCAGACTTATGTTAAGCCTTGTAAGGAGCCGCATATTTTATTGCGTAGTATCGACCTTGGTGCTATGGAGCAGGTTGAAACCTACGAGCAATTGTCTGATTATAACAAAGTAGGTTCGCCTTTTAGTATTCCTAAGGCAGCTCTATCATTAGCAGGATTTCTGCCTAATTTTTCCGTAGGTCGTTATCCCTCCTTAAAAGCTCAACTTGAGGACTTTGGCTGCGGTATTGAGCTCACATTACTATCTGCCATTCCTGCTGGAAGTGGACTGGGAACCAGTAGTATTCTTGCCTCAACGGTTTTAGGGGCTGTTAGTGATTTCTGCTCATTATCTTGGGACAAGATGGAAATTGGACGACGAACCCTCATACTGGAGCAACTACTGACCACAGGCGGTGGCTGGCAAGACCAATTTGGCGGTGTCTTGAGCGGAGTGAAATTGTTAGAAACTCCTCGCGGCTTCGACCAGACACCATTGGTGCGCTGGTTGCCAGATGACCTGTATACCCAGCCAGAATATCAGCAATGCCACCTATTATACTATACGGGCATCACCCGAACGGCCAAGAAGATATTAGGCGAAATCGTTCGGAGAATGTTTCTCAATCACGGAGGTGAGATACGCCAATTACGAGCTATGAAGGCTCATGCCACAGATATATATGAAGCTATCCAACGACAAGACTTCCAGCAGATGGGGCGGTTGATTGGGATGACATGGCAACAGAACCAGCAGATAGACAACGGTACTAATCCTGATAGCGTAAGGCGCATCACAAACTTGGTGGACGATCTTTGTTTAGGCTATAAATTGCCTGGTGCTGGTGGAGGAGGCTATCTTTATATGGTAGCCAAAGACCCCGAAGCGGCAGCTCGTATCAAACAGATTATGAACAATGCCCAGCCAAATGCCAACGCACGCTTTGTAGACATGACACTATCAAAGGAAGGCCTGCAAGTAAGTAGAAGTTAGGATTAGCAATTAGGAGAATAAGGATGGAGTTTAGGACGAGGGTTGAGACAGAGGCGTTGGGTTTTGAGATACAACCATGCGAGGAGATACTCTTAGTCGGCTCATGTTTTGCAGACGAGATAGGCCGTCATTTTCGCGATGAGGGATTTCCCACAACGGCAAATCCTTTTGGAACGATGTACAATCCTGTCTCTATACTACATACCTTACAACGCTATAAAGGTAACATTCCCCGCATTGTTTTTCTAACATTAGGTACAAACCACGTCTATAAATTGAAAGCAACGGGTGAGATTGTAGATAACTGTGAGAAACGTCCACAATCACTTTTTCAAGAGGAAAAGCTAACAGTAGAAGAATGTTGCGACTATCTATTACAATCCATAGACCTATTACACCAGCGTAATGCCGAAGTGCAAGTAATACTCACCGTCAGTCCAATCCGATACAAAAAATACGGGTATCATGGCTCCCAGTTATCAAAGGGCACCCTGTTATTAGCGTGTCAAGCGGTATCTGACAAAGTTAGTTATTTCCCTGCATACGAAATCTTTATGGATGAGCTGCGCGACTATCGCTTTTATGCTGCTGATATGTTACATCCTTCCGAACAAGCAGTCGCTTATATATGGGAACGACTTGTCGACTGTTGTTTCTCAAAAACAGCAAAACATTACCTTGAAGAATGGCGTCCTTTGAAGCAAATATTGGAACATCGTCCATTCAATCCAGAATCCGACGAGTATCGTCAACTTATAGATAAAACAATGTCAAAAGTCGCTGAGTTGCGAAAAAAACATCCTACCTTTGCAAGGTAATAGTAAGACATCTATCATGAATTATAGTATCGAACAGATTACTACGTTGATTGGGGCACGCCGTATCGGCACTGCTGACGCGCAGATTGGGTGGCTGTTGACTGACAGTCGCTCACTATGTTTTCCTGAAAGCACTTTGTTCTTTGCCTTAAAGACAACCCGCAACGACGGTCATCACTACATCGAAGACTTATATCGGCGCGGGGTGCGCAATTTTGTTGTAGAATCTGGAGTGTTTGTTGCAGAGTCTGCATCCTTTACCCCTTATCCCGATGCCAATTACCTCGTAGTCCCCTCTTCGTTGGCTGCTTTACAACGATTGGCAGAGCGGCATCGTGACGAATTTGATATTCCGATTATTGGTATCGCTGGGTCAAATGGCAAGACGATGGTCAAAGAGTGGCTCTACCAGTTGCTATCACCAACTATGAATGTTGTTCGCTCACCCAAGAGTTACAACTCACAGATTGGCGTTCCGCTTTCTATTTGGCTCCTTAATGAACAAGCACAAATTGCCCTCATTGAGGCAGGCATCAGTCAGCCCGATGAAATGGGCAGATTAGCAGACATCATTCAACCAACTATCGGCGTGCTAACTTCCTTAGGAACAGCCCACCAAGAGAATTTCCGTTCTATGGAGGAAAAGTGCATGGAGAAGCTACAACTATTCCGAAATGCCAAAGTTCTCGTTTACAACAGCGATGATGATGTGGTGTCACGTTGCATCCGTCGTTCTGGTTATAAAGGCGAAAAGATTGGTTGGAGCCGAGAAAACATTTCTGCACCTTTCTATATTGAACACATTAGCGAGGAATATGCTGATGTAAATAGCCAGCCTATCACGACTCATCCAACTAATAAACTTAAGGTTTCTTATCTTTATAATGGTACACGAGCTCAGTTCATATTACCGTTTTGTGACAAGGCATCTTTGGAATGTTCATTAGCTTGTGCTGCGGTGGGACTATATATGGGGTTGACTCCCCAACAATTGTCGGAGCGTATGGCCAATCTTGAGCCAATTGCCATGCGGCTGGAAGTCAAGGAAGGGCAGCGAGGTTGCCTAATCATCAATGATTCCTATAATTCTGATGTCAACTCGCTGGCAATTGCCCTTGATTTTATGGCTCGTCGCATACCAGACGATACCCCACAATCAGTACCAGCCACTCGCAGAACACTAATATTGAGTGACATCTTCCAAAGTGGAATGACCAGCTATAATCTCTATCGAGAGGTGAATAGTTTATGTATGGAACGTGGTATCAACAAACTGATTGGCATTGGTTCGAACATCAGTAGTCAGCGTGGGGTGTTCTCTATGCCAGAAAAAGCTTTTTTCACCACAACGGAGGCTTTTCTGGCCAGCAAAGAGTTCCACCGTCTACGCGATGAAATGATACTCATTAAGGGAGCTCGTGCTTTTGGCTTTGACCGTATTACCGAGCAATTAGAGCAGAAGGTTCACGAGACTATTCTCGAAGTAAATCTTGGAGCTATCGTTGAGAATTTAAACTACTACCGCTCATTTCTCAAGCCTGAGACCAAACTTGTATGTATGATCAAGGCTGATGCCTATGGTACGGGAGCAGTTGAGGTGGCCAAGACATTACAAGACCATCGCGTAGACTATTTAGCCGTAGCCGTAGCCGACGAAGGTGTTACGTTACGCCAAAATGGTGTCACACAAAACATCATGATTATGAATCCAGAGATGACGGCTTTCAAAACGATGTTCGACTACGACTTAGAGCCCGAGGTATACTCTTTCCGTCTGATGGAGGCACTTATACGTGCCGCTGAGAAGCAGGGAATCACGGGCTGGCCCGTCCACATCAAGTTCGACACGGGAATGAAGCGCTTAGGTTTCGACCCAGAGCAGGACATTGACGAGCTCATCCAACGTTTAAAAAGCCAAAACGCTATCATTCCACGTTCTGTATTCAGTCATTTTGCAGGTGCTGACGATGATGACTTCGACGAGTTCTCCGCTATGCAATTCGAGCGTTTCGATGCGGCCAGTCGTAAACTTCAAACTGCTTTCTCCCATAAAATCTTGCGACATATAAGTAACTCTGCCGCCATTGAACATTTCCCAGAACGACAGATGGATATGTGCCGATTGGGATTAGGGCTTTATGGAGTCAGTCCACGTGACAACCGTATTCTACATACCGTTTCAACCTTAAAGACCACTATTCTACAAATACGCCACGTGCCGAAAGAGGAAACGGTGGGCTATAGCCGTAAAGGAGTATTATCGCGCGATTCCGTCATTGCCGCAATTCCTATTGGTTATGCCGACGGACTAAACCGCCACTTGGGACGAGGAGCCTGCTATTGCTTGGTGAATGGACAGAAGGCACCTTACGTGGGTAATATCTGTATGGATGTTGCTATGATAGACGTAACGGACATTGATTGTCAAGAGGGCGACACGGTGGAAATCTTCGGTGAACATCTGCCTATTACCATACTCTCTGACGTGCTCGGTACTATTCCTTACGAGGTGATGACAGGCATCTCCAATCGTGTCAAGAAAGTCTATTTCCAAGATTAGGAAACAAAAAAAGGTGATTACTTGCATGGAATTCACAAATTATTTGTATCTTTGCAACCTCACTACGGCTAAAAACATTTAAAAACATAAAGCAATGAGTTCTGTACAAACTACCAAAATGACCAACTGGCGTTGGGTGATGTGTGCGATGCTTTTCTTCGCCACGACTGTTAACTATTTAGACCGTCAGGTATTGTCTCTTACGTTCAAAGAGTTTATTCAGCCTGAGTTCCATTGGACTGACAGCGACTACGGCACAATTACTGGTGTCTTCTCCATCTGCTATGCTATATTCTGCCTTTTCGCAGGAAAGTTCGTAGACTGGATGGGTACCAAGAAAGGTTATCTATGGGCTATTATCATTTGGTCTTTGGGTGCCGTCTTGCATGCAGGTTGCGGATGGGTGACCGTACACCTTGTTGACGGAGTTAGCGATACTGCCACATTAAAAGTTATTGGTGAAGCTATTGCTGAAGCAGGTAGTGACCAAGCTGCTGTTGCCGCTGCTATGGCTAAGTTTAATGTTACTTCGCAGACTTTACTTGCCGTTAGTAGCATTTCCGTTTGGCTTTTCCTAACTTGCCGTATGATACTCGGTCTCGGTGAGGCGGGCAACTTCCCTGCTGCCATTAAGGTAACCGCAGAGTATTTCCCCAAGAAAGACCGTGCTTTTGCAACCTCTATTTTCAACGCTGGCGCATCGGTAGGTGCTTTGGCAGCTCCCGCTACTATTCCCTTGTTGGCTAAGAGTCTCGGATGGGAAATGGCATTTATCATTATCGGTTTGCTGGGCTTCGTTTGGGCTGGCATCTGGATTTTCGTTTATGACAAGCCAGCAGAGTCCAAGCACGTTAACAAGGCAGAGCTCCTCTATGTAAACCAAGACGATGAGACTACAAATGCAGAAGAGAATACATCGGAGGAGAAACAGATGAGCTTCGCCAAAGCTTTCACTTACAAGCAGACTTGGTCGTTTGCTTTCGGTAAGTTTATGACCGACGGCGTTTGGTGGTTCTTCCTGTTCTGGGCTCCAGCATACTTCCAAGACCAATTTGGCCATAAGGCCAGCGACCCCGAAGGTATAGCTCTTATCTTCACGCTCTACGCTATCGTAACCTTCCTTTCCTTATTTGGTGGCTATCTGCCCAAGATTTTTGTAGAAAAGAGAGGTATGAATCCTTATCAAGGCCGTATGCTCGCCATGTTGATTTTCGCTTTCTTCCCCGTATTGGCACTCTTTGCCCAGCCTCTTGGTGACCACTTCCATAGTGCATGGTGGCCTGCTATCATCATCGGTATCGTAGGTGCAGCGCATCAGGCTTGGTCTGCCAACATCTTCTCTACTACGGGCGACATGTTCCCCAAGAGCGCCGTTGCTACAATCACAGGTATCGGTGCTATGGCTGGCGGTCTCGGTTCGTTCCTCATTAACAAGGGTTCTGGTGTGCTGTTCGACTATGCCGCAGGACAAGGCGAGGCATTCCAATTTATGGGTTTCTCAGGTAAGCCTGCTGGTTACATGATTATCTTCTGCATCTGTGCTGTTGCCTATCTCATCGGCTGGACAGTTATGAAGACTCTCGTACCCAAGTACAAGCCCGTTGTAATGGACTAATTCCAATAGATATACTGACAAGCAACGATGACAGGAGCCACCCTTTTTAAGGAGTTGGCTCCTATCTTTTTTGTAGCATATTCGCTGAAAAGGTGATACCGCTATTGCGGGAACCAGTTTTTTTTCGTACCTTTGCAAGGCATTTGAAGATGCAAAGAGATATAAATAGGTAAGATACGTCTAACATAGGCACACCGCTAACGAGGCAAGGACTCAACAGGCACGAGGACTATTCTCAACAGCAACGAGACAGGGCCTCAACATAAAAAGATTTTACACACAAATCAACTTATGCAGGATATCAGAAATATTGCGATTATTGCGCACGTAGATCACGGCAAGACTACACTGGTGGATAAGATGATGCTGGCTGGCAACCTATTCCGCGAGGGACAGAACCTATCGAGTCAAGTATTGGATGCCAACGACTTGGAACGTGAGCGAGGTATTACTATTCTTTCCAAGAATGTCAGTATTAACTGGAAAGGGACAAAAATCAATATCATAGATACTCCAGGCCACTCGGATTTTGGTGGCGAGGTGGAGCGCGTATTGAACATGGCCGACGGCTGTTTGTTGTTGGTAGATGCCTTTGAGGGACCTATGCCCCAAACCCGCTTCGTATTGCAGAAAGCCTTGCAAATAGGTTTGAAGCCCATCGTAGTGGTAAATAAGGTAGACAAGCCTAATTGCCGTCCCGAGGAGGTCTATGAGATGGTGTTCGACTTGATGTTCTCGCTCAATGCCACCGAAGACCAATTAGACTTCCCCGTCGTATATGGTTCGGCTAAGAATGGATGGATGGGCGAGGACTATAACAAACCAGCGCAAGACATCAACTACCTGCTGGATAAGATTGTAGAGGTGATTCCTGCCCCTAAACAAACAGAGGGCACGCCTCAGATGCTCATCACGTCGTTAGACTACTCGAGTTATACGGGGCGCATTGCCGTAGGGCGCGTACATCGCGGTCAGCTGCGGGATGGTCAGCAAGTGACCATTGCCCATCGTGACGGCTCTATGGAGAAAACCCGCATCAAAGAATTGCACACTTTCGACGGTATGGGGCACCAACGCACGGAACAAGTGGATTGTGGAGACATCTGTGCTGTCATAGGATTGGAGAAATTCGAGATTGGCGACACGCTTTGCGATATTGAGCATCCAGAGCCTCTACCGCCAATCGCTATTGACGAGCCTACGATGTCGATGCTTTTCACCATCAACGACTCACCATTCTTCGGCAAAGAGGGCAAGTTTGTAACCTCGCGCCACATTAACGACCGTTTGGAGAAAGAGTTGGAGAAAAACCTCGCCCTACGCGTGGAACCTTTTGAGGACTCTACCGACAAGTGGATAGTCTCTGGGCGCGGCGTGCTACACCTTTCCGTACTCGTTGAGACAATGCGCCGCGAGGGCTATGAACTACAAGTAGGCCAACCTCAAGTTATTTATAAAACACCTCTTGAGACTTCTCAAGGAGAGGGAGAGACTCCTCAACTCGCATCTCTTCCCGCAGGCACATCCCCCAATAGCGAAAGCCAGAAAGGAGTCTGGGAACCTATTGAGGAACTTACCATCAACGTTCCCGAGGAGTTCGCGTCGAAAATGATAGATATGGTGACACGTCGCAAGGGTGAGATGACCTCGATGGAGAGTCAAGGAGAACGCACAAACATTGAGTTCAACATTCCCTCACGCGGCATCATCGGATTACGCACCAACGTGCTCACCGCCTCACAAGGCGAGGCCATCATGGCCCATCGCTTCAAAGAATATCAGCCTTATAAAGGCGACATCGAACGTCGCGTCTACGGCTCAATGATAGCTATGGAGACGGGTAATGCCTTCGCCTACGCAATTGACAAACTTCAAGATCGTGGTAAGTTCTTCATCGACCCAGGCGAAGATGTCTATGCGGGACAGGTAGTCGGTGAACACGTACACGATAACGACCTTGTCATCAACGTTTGCAAGGCAAAGCAACTTACCAACGTCCGCGCCTCGGGCACCGACGATAAAGCTCGCATCATCCCTAAGGTCGTCATGTCTTTGGAGGAATGTCTCGAGTATATCAAGGAGGACGAACTGGTTGAGGTCACTCCGAAGTCAATGCGGATGCGCAAGATTATCCTCGACCACGACCAGCGTAAGAAGGCCAACAAGCAGTAGGAATCCCTTTAATAAGCTATAAAAAACTCCACGCAAGTAGTATAACATCAAAAATACGGCACGTTTCTTGGTGGTTTCCCGCATTTTTCGTACCTTTGCACCCGCTATTCGGAAAATCCGAAACATTCGAAGACGTAAAACGGTTGTGATTAAAGGCTCGGAGCGTTGGAAGGATGTTATGGCAAACAAACATTTAATCATTTAAAACCATGTATTTAGATCAAGCTAAAAAGGTGGAGATTTTCACCCAGTATGGCAAGGACGCCAAGGACACTGGTAGCGTCGAGAGTCAGGTAGCTCTGTTCACCTATCGTATTCAGCACTTGACGGAACACCTGAAGAAGAACCACAAGGACCACGGTACCGCCCGTTCACTGACCAAGATGGTCGGTCGTCGTCGTAAGTTGTTGAAGTACCTCTACAACAAGGACATCAACCGCTATCGTGCCTTGATTAAGGCTTTGGGTCTGCGCAAGTAAACCTCCGCCTAATTCTCTCTAAGGCTCTTCAAAGGGAGAATACAAGAACGAAAAACAGAGAAGCCCCGCACATTGTGCGAGGCTTCTTTATGTTTGGCAACCTCTCACTCCCCTCTCAAAGAGAAGGGAATGGGGAAGCAAAGTGAGAGAGTCTATTTCATAATCGTGATATTCACGTTCTCTTGCTTGATGTTCTGGCAATTGGTAAACTCCGCATCCTTCTTAGCAAGAATATTGACGTTCTTCAACGTAATACCGTTGATAGGCATCTCGGGCAAACCGTTAAACTCCATAGCACGACCCGCGCCATTACATACAACATCCTTAATATCAATGTTGCGGAAGATAGGAGTGGTCTCATCAACGGGAGCCTTCGTCGTGTTATCGGGATTGTCACCGTCCTCAAGCATTTCAGCTACGGACTTACCACCATAATACATATTAAAAGTAATGGCGTCAGTCTTGATGTCCGTCATAGAGATATTCCTAATAAAGATATTCTCCACAATGCCGCCGCGTCCACGAGTAGATTTGAAACGTAGACCCACATCTGTTCCAAGGAACTGACAATTCTTGACGAGGATGTTTCTCACGCCACCGCTCATTTCCGAACCTACTACAAAACCGCCATGACCAGCGAACACAGTACATCCGTCTATGACAACATTCTCGCAAGGCATACCGCGACGACGACCGTCGGCATCCTTACCACTCTTGATGCAAATACCATCATCGCCTGCATCAAAGCGCGAATTGACTATCAATACATTCTTGCACGACTCAAGGTCTATAGCATCGCCGTTTTGGGCAAAGCTGGGATTGCGTGCTAACACTTGGTCGATGATTACATTCTCACACATCAGCGGGTGGAGATTCCATGCAGGAGAATTTTGGAAAATAACGCCCTTCAACATCACATTCTTGCACTGAACGAGCGAAATCATAACAGGACGTAAGAAGCGCTTAATGGCCTTCCACTCGGCATCAGTCTTAGCGGTAGGTACATTCAAGTCGGCTCCTTTCTCACCCAGAGCATAACCCTGAGAGGGAACCCAATAGCCAGGCTTCAATTCTATGCTTCCAGGAGTGGAAAGTATCGACTTCCAATGTTTAGCAGTCACCTTCTCTTTCTTGACGGGACGCCAGTATTGTCCGTTACCATCAATAACGCCCTTACCCGTAATAGCAATGTTGGTAGCACCCTTAGCATAGATGGGTGATTGCAAGCGACGGGTCTCTAATCCTTCGAAAGAGGTCTCAATGATGGGATATAGATTTTCGTCAGCGGCAAAGAGGATAACGGCACCAGCTTTCAGATGCAACTCAATGTTACTCTTCAATACGATAGGTCCCGTATGCCATACCCCCTGAGGCACCACAAGACGTCCGCCTCCTTGCTGGCTCAAAACGTCAATAGCCCGAGCAAAGGCGTCAGTATTGAGTGTGATTCCATCTCCTACGGCACCAAAGTCGGTCAGTTTAACCTGTCGGTCAGGAATGGCGGGAGCACTGACTTCAGACATAGCTTGAGCCATTACCTTAGGCAACTTCTCTGTATACTTCTTGTAGGGATTCTCGGCTTGGGCAGTTAGGCTTATTGCCAGAACAGCCATAATGGTCAGAAATAGTTTCTTCATACGTTTTTGTAGTTTTTAGCGTTAGTACTTTTATTTTTATTTTCTTTAGTTCATTATCTCTTGTAGCGGTTTCATCACAAACTCTCGTTGTCGCATCAACGGGTGAGGTATTTGCAAGTCTGGCTCGTCAATAGTGAGGTCATCGTATAGCAGAATGTCTATGTCAATAGGACGGTCAGAATAGGCTTTAGGGGCAAGTGGCAAGAGGGTATCGGAACCTTTGGTCTTATCCTTTCGCCCCATTTCCTGCTCTATCTGCTGTGTCAATCGAAGAACTCCTTGTGGTGTCTGGTCAGTATGGCAAAGGATGACAGCATTGAGGAATTTATTCTGAGAGTCATAGCCCCAAGGCTCTGTCTCAATGAATGTTGACTGACGCGACACTTGCCCTACCCTTTCGCCAATAAGTCGGATAGCTTCGCGGAGAAGTCTCTCTCTATTACCTAAATTAGAACCCAGACCCAAATACACCTCGTGCATATTACTGTTTTAATCGTCCAATATCAACATGGCATCGCCGTAACACCCGAACATATAGCCGTTGCTGACCGCCTTCTGATAGGCTTCCATGATAAGGTCATAGCCACCAAAAGCGGCGGTAGCCATCACCATAGTCGACTCTGGATGATAGAAATTGACTATCATCGAGTTGGCCAATCCAAACTCATAGGGCGGGAAGATGAACTTATTTGTCCAGCCGTCAAACTCCTTCAACGTGCCATCAGTGCCAACAGCACTTTCGGTGGCTC
The DNA here is from genome assembly GCA_022511045.1 of Prevotella sp. Lineage (GTDB taxonomy): Bacteria > Bacteroidota > Bacteroidia > Bacteroidales > Bacteroidaceae > Prevotella. Next base: position 3,767 of record JAFLSF010000001.1, on the reverse strand, counting down.
TTAGGGTAGTAACTCCCACAGCACACACCTTGTGTCCCTCTTGCTTGGCCCGGTTGACTACCTCGCAAGCATCGCTTTTGATAATGATTTGTTCCGAGCCCATTTTGTGCTTGGTCAAGTCTTCCACCTCGATGGGGTCGAAGCATCCTAACCCACAATGCACGGTAATAGGTGCAAAATTAACTCCGCGAATCTCCAAACGCTTTAACACTTCGCGGCTAAAGTGCAAACCCGAGGCAGGAGCCGTTACGGCACCCTCGTTCTTAGCATAGATAGTCTGGAAGTTCTCCATGTCCTCTGGCTCGGGCTCACGTTTGCTGACGATATAACGGGGCAGAGGGGCGGAACCTAAAGCAAACAACTCGCGTTTGAACTCGTCATGGGGACAGTCGTACAGGAAACGTAGCGTGCGGCCTCGGCTCGTGGTGTTGTCAATGACCTCTGCCACCATTGGCCCGTCATCCTCAAAGAACAACTTGTTGCCGATACGAATCTTGCGTGCAGGCTCTACTAACACATCCCATAAGCGCAATTCCTCGTTGAGTTCGCGCAAGAGAAACACCTCAATCTTGGCATCTGTCTTCTCCTTGGTACCGAACAAACGGGCGGGAAACACTTTGGTATCGTTGAGGACAATAGCATCGCCCTCGTCGAAGTGGTCGACAATATTGCGGAAAGTCAAAAACTGCTCCGTGTCGTTTCCATCAGCATCTTTTTCAAACATCTCGATGTTCTGACTCTTGCGGTGCACTATCATCAGCCGACATTCGTCGCGTCGATACACCTTCTCCGTACTGCCGTCCTCGTTCTCGAACACTCGGTGCGGGGGCTCCAAAGCAATCAGATTATCGGGCAACTTGAATTTGAATTGTGACAATTTCATATATGATTGTTTACTTATTTTCTAATGACAACTAATTATGATTATTCTGTTTCTTTATGCGTGCTCCTCCAGCCATTGAGGGAAGTCATCGAGCGTGATGCAATCTTCTATACGGACACTTCCCAATTGGGTACGACAGAGGGCGGTGAGATATGCCCCGCTATCCAAAGCCCTGCCAATATCACGAGCCAACGAGCGGATGTAGGTACCCTTGCCGCAACGGACGCGGATGCTCATCTGCATCTTTTCCGCATCAAACTCCGTCAGTTCCAACTCGCTGACGTGCACCGTCTTGGGAGCCAATTGCACCTCTTTACCCTTCCGCTTTAGTTCATAGGCTCTATCACCACCAATCTTCACTGCCGAATATTGCGGCGGCACTTGCTGAATATCGCCCTTGAACTGCTCCAGCACCTGAAGAATCAATTCGCGGGTAATATGTTCCGTTGGAAAGGTAGCGTCCACCTCATGTTCCAAGTCGTAGCTGGGTGTGGTAGCTCCCAGCTGGAGCGTAGCCGTATACTCCTTGCTGTCCAGCTGAAGACGTGCTATCTCTTTGGTCTTCTTACCCGTGCAAAGTATCAGCACCCCTGTTGCCAACGGGTCAAGCGTGCCTGCATGCCCCGTCTTTACCCGTTTGACTCCTGCCTTGCGCGAGATGCGGCTACGGACAAAGGCCAGAGCACCAAACGACGACATGCCGTAGGGTTTGTTGATGTATATGTATTCGCCTTCCTGAAAATTCACGGACGTTGTCTTTAATTTTATGATAGGAGACTGGCTATAACGGTGGCAGCACCCACTACGGCACAATAGACGCCAAAGTATATCAACCTTCCGCGCTTGACGATACCAATCATCCACTTACAAGCCAAGCAACCAGAAACGAAAGCTGCGACAAAGCCGACACAGAGCGGCAATACGTCAATGCTACCCATCACCTGCTCACCCTTAGCCATTTTCAGCACGTCGAGCAGTGCCTCGCCCAAGATGGGCGGAATAACCATCAGAAACGAGAACTGTGCCAAAGACTCTTTCTTGTTGCCCAACAGCAAGCCCGTAGCAATAGTGCTGCCCGAACGCGAAACGCCAGGTAACACTGCCACCGCTTGGGCGAGTCCTATGACGAAGGCGTCTTTCATCGAAATATGCTCCTTCTGCCGAGGCTTGGCGTAGTAAGAGAAAATCAGCAGAGCTGCCGTAACAAGCAGGCAGCAGCCTACCACAAGCAGGCCAGAACCAAATATCTCTTCAACTTGGTCTTTGAAAAACACGCCAACAACACCCACAGGTATCATCGACACGACTATGCTCAAAGCATATTTCGTCTCGGCGTTCATCTTAAAACGAAACAAGCCTTTCAAAATCCAATCTATCTCACTCCACAGAATAACGAGCGTCGACAAGACAGTAGCCACATGCACGGCAACGGTGAACATCAGATTTTCCTCACCGTCCTCCATGCCAAAGAGCGCCTGCCCTATGGCCAAATGGCCACTACTGCTGACAGGCAGATACTCCGTCAGTCCCTGTATGATGCCTAATATTAGCGCCTGAAACCAATCCATTGACAATGCTTTAGAATAAAAATTATCAGACTTCCTCCTTATCCTTTGGTTTCCTTACGACGGCATAAATCATCGACACGAAACCTGCCAAACAGACCAACGGAGCCACCTTAATGCGGCGGACGCTGAAAATATCTGGGTTATAGGCCGTCTCCGTAGACCCTGCACCACTCATCAGCAGAAAGCCGACGACCACCACCGCCATACCTACTGCCAGCAGGATGTAGTTTACTTTGTCAAATGCTAAATCTCTCTTATCCATTGATGTCTTTTAATAGTCATTAAACCAACACTATATCTTGTAAAGTTCATGGGCACGCATACGCAAAAACCTGTTCACCGCCAGCCAAGCGCACAAGGCCGTGATAATCAGCCCGAACAACAAGACGGCTACACCTGTGGCAACCAACACCTCCCAGGTCACAACCTCCTCAATGCCAGGCTGGGTGAGGTACAGGCCATAGTACCCCGCTCCCAAAACACAGCAAGCCAACAGCCCTGCCACAAAGCCCACCAACATGGCTTGATGAAGGAGTGGCCGACGAATGAACGCCCACGATGCACCCACCAACTTCATCGTATGAATAACAAATCGGTTGGCATAAATGCTAAGCCGCACCGTATTGCTGATGAGCGAGAACGACACACAAGTCAGCAGCACCGCCAACACTAACAGAATCAAGCTAATACGGCTCAGATTCACATTCACCTTGTCCATCAAGTCTTCCATGTATGCAAGGTCACTCACGCGTGAGTCTTTCCTTATCTCTTTCGCAATCCACTCCAAAGAGTCGCGGTTGGCATAGTTCGCCTTCAACCAAACCTCCAATGTTGCAGGAAAAGGGTTAAAGCCCAGAAACTCCGTCGGGTCACTTCCCAGCTCCCTAATCTGTTCCCGCTTAGCCTCCTCCTTGCTGATATAGTCAATATGGCGTGCATACGGACGATGATACAAATCACGGCAGAAACGCTTCGCATCGTTTACCGACACCGAATCCTTCAGCATCACAGAGACCGTCAGATTCTCCTTCATGTGGGTCGACAAATTGCGTGCCGACAACACGAAAAACACCACCAGCCCTAACAATATCAGCACCATCGTAGTGCTTATGCACAAAGTCACCCTCTGCAAGCCTTGGCGGCTGCGAGCCTTTTTACGCTTCTTACTCATACACTATTACAGACGTACTACATCTAAATCTGTGCAAAGATACAAAAAAAATCTGATACTACCAACTTTTTCCCGAGAATTATTGCCTTAAATGGAAATTTTCTTTACACTCGCAATTCTCCGAAATGGATACAGAATACAGAAT